>NZ_JAEHBK010000002.1:0-427335 GCF_016483685.1 Bacillus cereus group sp. N8
CTTTCTCATTAACATAAGAGAATAGTAACGTGCTTTCACCTTCAAGAATAGTCTAAATCCTTAAGTTGATGGATGTGTGGTGCTATCCCATGCCCATCGACTTAAGAATTTTTTACCACCCCAAAATGAAAAAACAAGTTAAATTCTCATAGAAAGCCACATTGATAAAACGCACAGCAAACTTATGGATAAAATTACATGCTCGGCTCTCCACAAAAAACGGGATAAAAAAATAAACAGCGGAACTAGTCCACTGTTTACTTCGCCACACCTTCATGCAATTTTTCTGTATAATCCTTTACATCCTTCCAGCTATCTTTCGCTGTATTTAAATCTTCTTTTATAAAGGTAAATTCTTCTGGACTCATTCCTTTTACGTTTTGTAGTAAATTATTATATTTTGCACCTACCGTATACCATTGATTTGATATATTTTGTAGTGCTGTAATTGCTGCGTCAATTGTTTCTGTCATATTTGTTGTTTTATTTTTTACATCTGTCAAAATTACCACTTCTGCTTGTGCTCCAGAAATTCTATCCTTTAAATTGGCTATTTCTCGTTCTGCATTTGCAATATCTTTTTTTGCGATCGCAATCATCGGTCCGCCCGCAAGACATGTTATTAGCGCTACGCAAAGTACACCACCAGCAATAACCATATCATTGCTCTTTTTAATTGAATCGTTATATGTATTTATTTGTTGCTCTAAAGCTGGAATACCAGCATTCGTACTCGCCAAAATCGAAGTTAATTGATTTGTATCTTCTTTAAAACTGTTTGTATCTTTCGCCATTCTATCGCGAAATGCTTTTAAATTCCCTAATAAAATATCTACTTCATTTTGATTTTTTAAAATGTCCGCATACAACTTTTCTAAATCCGCTTTTAATTTACCGCTATCCTTTTGATCAATCGCTACTAGCATGTCATTATAGTACGTTTGAAAAGTATTATTGTAATTAATAATATTTTGATCTGTTTTTATAATTTGAGGCTTCATATTATTTAACCAATACGCTGCATTAATTTTTGCATCTCTTTGGTGCTGAACCATATTTCCTTTAAACTCACTATTAATTGAACTTATTTTACTCAAATCAGTCTCTTGTTGATTTTGAATTAATTTTGCATATGAATCCATTGCAAATATGCTCGATGTCGTTTGCGCCATTACATCTTGGAACCCCGCTGGTCCGAGAGAATAATTTTTCGCATTTTCTTGCAATGTTTTTACGTTTTGTTCCACTGCAAAAGGATGTAAAGGAAACGCATTACTTGTTGCGACTCCAGCAATCATTATCGTTAAAAGACATTTTTTATAGAAATTATTACGCATAATTATCACCTATTCTTTTTATGAGGATATAAAACATTAGAGGTAAAAAAAGCTCCTGCTCACTACTGAACAGGAGCTCTCTATTATTTTAAAATTATTTATCTACACATAATGCTGTAGCGGTTTAATTACTATTATGCTTTTTTCGTATCTACTACTTTAATGTCTTCAGCATAAATCTTTTCTGCATAGTCCTTAATGTTCTTCCAGCTATCTTTCGCAATGTTTAAATCTTCTTTAATGAAAACAAGGTCATTTGGACTAATTGAATCTACATTTTGAAGTAAAGAATTGTATTTTGACCCCATTGTGTACCATTGATTTGAAATGTTTTGCAACGCTGTAATTGCAGTATCAATCGTATTTGTTAAATATTCCGTTTGCGTTTTAATGTTCGTTAATCCTGCTACTTCTAATTGCGCAGTTGTAACTTGTCCTGTTATCTTTTGAATTTCTGCTTGTGCATTATCAAGCTCTTTCTTCGCTAATACGATTCCAGCTGTTCCACCGCCTACAGCTGCTGTACCACCTGCAATTAATGCGATTCCTAGCGGCGTTCCTGCACCAGTAGCAATAACTACTGCACCACCGATAATTGCAATTGGGCCTAAAGCTGTCGCAACAGATGAGCCGATAATAATTGCATTATATTTACTAATTGCTTCATTATACGTTGCAATTTGATTTTGCAGAAGCGGAATTCCAGCATCTTGACTAGCTAAGATTGATGTAATTTGATTTGCATCTCCCTTGAAGTTTTGAGTATCCGACGTCATTTTATTTCGGAATTTCTTCAAGTCTTCTACTAACTGATCTACTTGCGCTTTATTTTCATTAATACTACTTGATAATCTAGTTAGACCTTTCGTAAGTGTTGCTTTATCCTTCGCATCTACCGCAGCAACTAAAGTATCATAATAGTTTTGGAATTTCGTATTGTAATTAATAATATTTTGATTCGTTGAAATAAGCTGTGGCTTTAATACATCTAACCACTGTTTCGCATTCCCTCTAGCTGTATCTTGGTGCTGAATCACTTTTCCTTTTAAAGCCGCATCAACGCTCGATACATTTCCAAAGTTAACATTACCTTGTTTAATAATTGTTAAAGCGTACAGATCCATTACTAAAGCATTTGAACCTGTTCTTTCCATCGCATCTTTCAGGCCTTCTGGTCCTAACGAGTATTCTTCATAGTCATTATAAGCTTTTGCTACAGCATGAACTGGAGCTTGCTTTACTGTACTTTCAGCTGCATAAGTATGGGCTGGCATAATATTCCCTGCTGCAAATACTGCCATAAGTGCTGATAAAGCCATTACTTTATAAGGTTTTTTTGTCATTTTTCTTCTCTCCCTATATCGCTAATTATTTTTCTGTTTAATGTACTTCAACGTTTGTAACATAATCTTCAAATTGATTTGTTTGCTTATTCATTTCATCACTTACTTTTTTGAGTTGATTGAAATGTTTTTGAAGTAAACTACTGTCTGTATACGTACCTTCTTCAATATTTGTTTGAATTTGGATCATGTTATTATTTAAAACTTTCCAATCCGTTAATAACGTCTCTAAAGTTGTAATTTGGCGATTAATTAGTTCTGTAAAGCTACTTACTTGATCTTCAACGAATGTAATTTGAGTCGCTTCGGCTTCAGTTTGTGATAATTTTTGGATAAGTGGTAATAGCTCTTTTTGCTTTTGTTGAATACGAAGAGCTGCTTCTCTCGTTTGACTGTCTGCAGCATTTACAATTTCATTACTTAAAGTCCCGATAGATACAAAGTCGATTGTTTTCGTTTGTGCAGTTTGATTTGTAATTGTAAATACTTGTTTACCGATATTAATAGAACCTTTAATAATTTCTTGAGGTCTATTCAAAATAGTAGTTAGTTCAGCTTGAATTTCCCCTTGAATTCTTTTAATATCTTCTCTTAATTTCACAATATCCCCATTTGATCCTTGCATTGTTTTTATTGCTTCATCAGCTTTAATTGATAAGTTGTTACTATCTTTGTCTAATACCGTTTTAAATCGATTTAACTCTAATAAATCTTGCTCCATACTCTCTTGAATGCTTTGGACTTGCAATTGTAATTTTCCATATGCATTTGTAAAATCTGCTTTTGCCTGTTCATCTTCATTTACTTTTCCTGCTAGTTCATAGAGCTTACTATAATAGCTATTAAATCTTGTGCTGTATCTCATCATTTCTTGATTTAAGTCGATCAGCTTCGGATTATATTCATCAATCCACTCTCGTACATTCGCTTTTGCAAATTTTTGATGATTCGTTAAACTACTCATAGCATTTACCTTAATGTCTGGTTGTTGTAAAATAACTAATCCGTATGCTTGGATAAGTGGTGACTGCGACCCTAACATTCTAATTGAATTTGATAATGTATTTGGTGCAATTACATTTTGCACGTTTAATATTTTCACTTCTGATTGCCCCCCTTCAGCGTAAGCGCTTACAGGAATGAAGCAACTCGTAGATACTGCTGTAACCAATAACCCTGTAATTAAAGTTTTTTTCACTTTAACTCCTCCTATGTATTAGCAACTATTACTATCGCATTTTATTATTCTATTTTCTTGCACATTATTTGAGATGGTTAAAAATAGAGAACATTCTCACCGTGAGTCATGTACGAACCACCTCTCTCAAACTTTATTTCTACAGTACTTACTTATTGTCATAAAACATTTCATAACTTTTCACATGTGCTTAGTATGAATAATATTGTATAAAATTTCTGTTTCATCGTAATTTCCACATTCACACAGTGAATATATTGCATGAAAATATTATTCATTTTAAGCTAAATAGCGTACGTAAATATGAAATTCCGTTTTGTTTTTATTTAATTTTTGTACTGTAAGGTCATTTAAACACAGCTATTCATCTACCGTAAAGAAGTATTTTAATTCCCTTTATTTTCAAGCTCTCATGTCCTTATTCCAAAATAAAATCCAATTAACTTTCTCCATTAAATTATCCATATATCATAACAAAAAACACTGTTTACTCATAAGTGATAATATTATAGCAATATAATTTTAAGACCTATATGCAATTATGCATAGCATATACACAAAAAGGATAACTTCACTCTCGTGAAGTTATCCTTAAAAAATCCCCTTACTTTTTCAAATGATATGGTACTGTCGTAATAACAACATTTCTTTTATAGAGTAAATACGCACGAATGAGTAAACTAGATTGATTATGAAGAATGTTATGCCAACCTTTTTTCGGAATAAACTGTGGTATAACGACTGTAACTCGGTAATTTGATTCATTCGCTTTATATTGCACTGTATCAATAAATTTTGTTAGCGGCTGAATAATACTTCTATAATGAGAATGTAATGTAACAAGCCTAACTTCAGGTTGCCACTTCTTCCATTTCTCTTCGAATTTCTTCTCCTCTTCTCTGTCAAAAGCAACATATACAGCAATAACTTGATCTGCCGAAAGAGACTTTGCATAGTTCAAAGAATTTTCTACTACGTGAGTCATACCAGCTACAGGAACGACAATTACATTCCCCTCAATCGGAACAATCCGTTCACAAGTTTTTAAACTTAATTGATCTCCCACTGCATCATAATGCTTCTTAATTCGATGGAACACGAAGATAATGACAGGTAAGAAAATAAGGATTGACCAAACTTGTGCGAACTTAGTTAAAAAGAACATACTCATTACGATAAAACTAATAACTGCACCAATTAAATTAATCGATAAACGTAAAATCCATCCTTCAGGTTTTTCACGGAGCCATTTTAATACCATTCCAGTTTGAGAAAGCGTAAATGGAATAAATACCCCTACCGCATATAGCGGAATCAAATGTTCTGTTTGCCCTTGGAAAGCTACAATTAAAATAATCGAAGAAATCCCTAGTATAATAATACCGTTTGAATATCCCAGACGGTCTCCTCTAATTGTAAACATTCTCGGTATGAACTTATCTTTCGCAAGATTAACTGCTAATAACGGAAATGCAGAATACCCTGTGTTAGCTGCAAGAATTAATATTAAAGCTGTTGTACCTTGTATGAAAAAGTACATAAAATTACGTCCAAATGTTTGTTCAGCGATTTGGGAAACGACTGTTACTTCTTTATTTGGAGTAATTCCGTAATAGTAAGCTAAAAAGACAATTCCTGAAAATAAAACGGCAAGTAATGCCCCCATCGCAAGCAATGTTTTTGCTGCATTGTTTGGTGCAGGATCTTTAAAGTTTGGAATTGCATTTGAAATTGCTTCAACACCTGTTAAAGCAGAGCTTCCTGAAGCAAATGCTCTTAACAGTAAAAACAAACTAATTCCCGCAACCGGTGTTCCAAGTGGCGCATGTAAAGTCGGTGAAACATGCCCAGTTAAAATATTATATATCCCTACACCAATTAATATAAATAATGCTAAAACAAATAAATAAACAGGATATGCCAAAATGGAAGCTGATTCAGTTACCCCTCTTAAATTTAAAATGGTAATTAGTATTACAAATATAATTGCAATAATTACATTATGTGCATGTAGGCTAGGAAAGGCAGATGTGAGCGCATCTGTACCTGCAGATACACTTACTGCGACCGTTAAAATATAATCTACTAATAAAGATCCACCAGCTATTAAGCCTGAATTCATCCCTAAATTTTCTTTTGATACAACGTATGCGCCCCCGCCATGAGGGTAAGCAAAAATAATTTGTCGATAAGATAAAATAAGAGCTGTCAATAATACTAATACCCCAATAGCAATCGGAATGGAATACCAATAAGCTACCGCTCCAAGACCTGCTAGTGCGATTAAAATTTGCTCTGGACCGTATGCAACCGATGATAATGCGTCAGAAGATAAAATTGCTAGCGCCTTCGTTTTATTAAGCTTTTGCTCTCCTAATTCAGTTGATTTTAACGGTCTTCCAATTAATAACTTTTTGATAGATGAAACCACTGCTGTCCACTCTCCAATAATTTTGTACGAACTTTTCTGCTAATTACAGCGGATAAACTATTTCTTCAGAAAACAAAAATGTCTACAAGCCATAACGAAATAAACTTGTAGACATTAATTTTTTTGTCGCACAAGCTCCACCTTCCTTCTCAATATAACGCTTACGAGGTTAGCTGTCGGATTCGGACCTTTGAGTAGCCCTACCTTTTTCAAGGATTCACCCCATTGAATTATGCACTAATTCATTAAAACGGGTCCCCCGCACCATGCGGTTTCAGCGATTTAGAAAATTGAAACTGTGGATTATAATACTCCTTTATTTTAAAAAAGTAAACAAAAATTTCAAAAACGAAAAAAATTAAAATGATTGTGCATAATAAGCCATTAAACATACATAATGAATACTAAAAAACCACAAAGGAGACCCATATGTCTAAAGAAAAGAAGCCACTTTTTACCGATTCATATTTAGATGCATTAGCAAGCGAAATTAATCAATTATATGGTAACCGTGATAAAGAAAAAAATACGACAGAAAGAATTAGAAGAGATGAATAAAATGTCACTATAAACACAAAAAAGGATAGCAACGTATTTATATTTTGCTATCCTTTATCCATTTTCATACTATTAAAATCATATTATTTCCTTACTTTTTATCATCTCTTCATACACCGTTAAATTTTGATATACAGCGCCTAATAAAGGTGCTTCTATAGAAAATTGCTCTGCTAAATCCAGTAAATATCCTTGTAAATGTTCTCCTTCAATGAACGAACCTTTTTCCATATCGCGCTGCATAGATGACTTCATATCATAAGAAATTTTATCAATCGTTTTCATATGGTCCTCAACAATATTATCTTTAACCGGAGCCCCCAATACCCTTATAATTTGCACAGATTCTTCAAATAAGTTTCGGATAAAATCATGTCCACCTTCACTCTCACGAATCGGTCCTATTGGTGCACGCATTAATGTTGTCACACCTGACATTACAGTTATAAATAAATATTTATGCCACATATCCTGCGTAATATTTTCACTTAAAACAAAACTAGCTTTTGTACCTGCAAATGCTTTAGAAATACGCTTTATTCTCTCTGAATCTTGAGGCTTAATTTCCCCAAATACAAGTCTGTTAGCAGCACTAGTTTGTACAATTTCTCCTTGTTCGTTTAACGTCGTCTCGATAAAGCATAAACCACCAATTACTTTTTCCACGCCGAATTCCTTTTGTAATAGTGATAAATGAGCGATACCATTTAACAATGGGATTATTACAGTATTTTCACCTACAAACGGCTTTAAATCTATGGTCGCCTCGTGTAAATGATACGCTTTTGTTGAAAATAAAATCACATCAAATGGAGACGTTCTATCTTCTTTCGTTATCAATTTCGGTTGAAATGAAAAATCTCCATTCACACTACGAATAACAAGTCCTTTTTCCTCTAATTGCTGTTTTCTTTTGCTGCGAACGAGAAATGTAACATCTTCTCCCTTTTCTACTAATCGGCCACCAAAAAATCCACCGACGCCACCAGCTCCTAATACTAAAATGCGCATACAATATCCCCTTTTCCTAACACAATTATACTAGTTTTAGTATACATAACATTATACATGTCCCCTGTTAAATTAGCTGAATTTTCATTCTTAATCTATTGCAAAAACAAGGTTATTTTCAAGAAAAATTGGGCATGTTGTTTCTATAGCTTATTCGGAAAGGAAACAATGTAAATGGAGGCAATACAAACAATCGAAGAAAAAGATGTAACAACAGCTATATTTCAATTTATATTCCCGTTTTCGTTTAAAACTGGATATGAACAAAATATGTTCCCTTTCTTACAAAAAAATAATTTCCGTCCTTTTCGACTCGATCATCTCGAAGATGAAAATACATATTATGGGGAGTTTAAAGTTTCACATCAAAACATGGAAGCTTACTATCTTTCATTTACGAATAAAATTCTCTTCCCTCCTTCAGAGCATCAAAAAGGATTACAGCGCTATTCTAAAGATCTTAATTTAAACGGACATTTAACAACAAATCTTATTTCCGTTCCATTCAAGATACATTCAATTGATGTAACACTTTGTCCTTATGAGCTTGGCTTCTTAACAATTCGAACAGGAGTCAAAACCGCTCCAAACATGACATTATCAGAAGCCATCGAATTCGCTTCTCGCTTCCGTGTGCTTGAAACTAGAAATGATACAACTGAGACCATTTGTATTGAATGTGATGGAAGAAAATATTCACAAGTAGAAAAACTTATATTCGGCGATTTATTTCATGGCTTAACAGACTTCTTTGAGAATAAGAGGTTGCGGAGTTCATATTTTCAAACATTCCCCTTCTTTGAAGACCAACGAATGTATGTACAAACTTTATTATCTATAAACAAAGAGTCAGACCTTCATATAGTTGATGTATATCGAGCTTCCAGTCTTTCCGGATTAACAGACGATGGTAAGCCGTATATTAGCGCAAATAATGTTCCTTATATTCACGATTATTTAACAAAGCATTCTTATCAAAGATGGGCTCCTAACCGTTATTTTATTATGGAAGAACATATTTTCACATGTATAACAAATGAAGGTGGACGAGAAGTCACTAAACTTGCCAGTCAAATGTACGGGGAATTTTATTACGCTTTATTATTAAATCTATTTCATAAAGTTGTTTTATTAAAGATGGCGAACGCTTATGCTGAGCTAAATATTGAACAAGATACAAATGAAATAGAGAAATTAATTTATTCAATCAATTCGTTTACAGCGAATTATTTTTCTTTAGAATTAGTATCTCAATCACAAAGTGAAGATATTTTCTTCCGCTTAAGAAAACTTTTTAACATTGAAATTTTATACTCGAACGCGAAACAAAATCTTGATAGTTTGTTTAAATATCAAGAAAATGTCGCCTCTAAAAAAGATAGCCTTTTATTATTAATTTTAACCCTCTACTCTGTGGTGGGTCAAATGTTAGGGTTTACTATGATTGACCTTTTAAGAAACACAGATTCAAACAAAATATCATCGCCTCTTGAATTTTTCGCACTGTTAATAGCAATTAGCGGTATAGTCATTTCCTTTATTTTAGGTGCACAAAGTGTATACCAATGGGGTATACAGCATCGAAGAAGACAAGCGTGGGTAAAACAAACTGTACTTTCTGCTGTGAAAGAAAAAGAGGATAAAAATTAAAGACGATTATTTTTAAATTACAAATACATGGTGCGCTTAAGTAAATGAAATTTTTATCAGCGATTTTCCGAATATATCGGCGCAACTCAAAATATATCAGCGATTTTTTAAATATATCGACTTACCGACAAAAACTGACAAAAATAAGAACCGAATCATAAAAAAGGCTACTCCAAAATGAACCTTGGAGTAGCCTCTTCTCTTTTTGTTACACTAATTTCGCTTACTTCCCTGCTTCGATTTTTTCTAATGCAGTAGCTACTTGCTCTTCAGTTAATTCATGTTGCACGATATAACGATTACGTGGGTGTACACGACATTCATGAGAACATGCACGTAAATGTTTTGCTTCACTTTCTTCAGAGCATAAAATTTTCTTGTTACATTCAGGGTTTGCACAGTTTACATAGCGCTCACAAGGTTCACCTGTAAAGTGATCTTTACCAACGATAACGTGCTCTTTTTGGTTTACTGGTACAGCGATACGCTCATCAAATACGTAACATTGACCATCCCATAGCTCGCCTTGTACTTCTGGATCTTTTCCGTATGTTACAATTCCGCCATGAAGCTGACTTACATCTTCATAACCTTCACGAACTAACCAACCAGAGAACTTCTCACAACGAATTCCGCCTGTACAGTATGTTAAAATCTTTTTGCCTTCAAGTGTTTCTTTATTTTCTCTAATCCAATCTGGTAATTCACGGAATGATTCAATATCTGGTTTAATTGCACCTTTGAAGTGTCCTAAATCAAATTCATAATCATTTCGTGCATCAATGATAACTGTATCTTCTTGTTTCATTGCTTCATAAAAATCTTTTGGTTCTAAATACTTCCCAGTAATTTCTTTTGGATTAATGTCGTCTTCTAAGCGAAGTGTAACTAACTCTGGGCGAGGACGTACGTGCATTTTCTTGAATGCATGTTCATCTGCCTCATCAATTTTAAAAACGATTCCAGCAAAACGTGGGTCATTGTTCATCGCTTCCATGTATTTTTCTGTTTGCTCAACAGTTCCAGAACAAGTTCCATTAATTCCTTCTGTCGCTACAAGAATTCTTCCTTTTAACTCAAGTGATTTACAAAATTCTAAATGCTGTTCAGCAAATTCTTCTGGATTTTCAATTGTTGTGTACATGTAATAAAGTAATACTCTATATGGTTTTGTAGTTGCCAATGTATTTCTACCACCTATCTAAATTTTAAAATCATGTATAAGTTAACGTTCATATCAAAACATATATAATAAGAAAATACATACTAAATTGTACTTAGCCTATTTTCTTCTATTTACAATTTTTTCTATAAGTTAACAAAAATAAAAACAAGATTACATCACAAAACACTATGGTTATGTTGTAATCCCAATATATTATATATCATACAATTTCATTTCCATCAATTAATATGCTGTAATATAGGCTCTATGTTCACATAAATTTCAAAAACAACCCTATAATTTATTATCTTCCCCCTTATTCAGCAGCCATAAACTCCCAAAATATTTTTCACATCGTCACACCATTCTTTGCACGAAGTCATATAATTTGCATTAAGGAAACTTTCGTGTTCAAATGAAATTGCCACATAATATATTTAAATGTATTGAAATAATGAATAAGAGCAAATACAATAATTTCATCAAGTTAACATTCCAAAGGGGAACACTACTATGAATAAAGATATATCAAAAGATGAACAAGTCCCTTCTCAAAGTACAACTGTTCAATCCGCACATTTAGCATTAAGCGGACAAACGAAAGGCTTAAAGAGACTATTACCATTCTTAGGACCTGCTTTTATCGCATCAGTTGCTTATATTGATCCTGGGAATTTCGCAACGAATATAGCTGCTGGATCCCAATATGGGTATTTATTACTTTGGGTAATTCTCGCTTCTAATTTAATGGCTGTATTAATCCAAACTTTATCAGCTAAATTAGGAATCGCTACTGGGAAAAACCTTCCTGAAATAGCTCGAGAAAATTTCCCAAAACCAGTTTCCATCGGTTTATGGATACAAGGTGAACTCGTTATTATGGCGACTGATTTAGCTGAATTTATTGGAGCAGCACTCGGATTATACTTACTGTTTGGAATTCCGATGTTACCAGCTGCTTTAATTACAGCGGTTGGATCATTTATTATTCTTGAATTTCAGCGCAGAGGCTTTCGTCCATTAGAAGCTATCATAACAGGGATGATTTTTATCGTTGTTATCGCTTTTGGTGTCCAAGTCTTTTATGCTAAACCAGAATTAAGTCCTCTTCTTTCAGGTCTATTTATTCCAAAATTCCAAGGCGTGGATAGCATTCTTTTAGCAGCTGGAATTTTAGGTGCGACAGTAATGCCGCACGCGATATATTTACATTCTGCCTTAACGCAACGCCGCGTAGTCGGAACAAATGATGAACAAAGGAAAAAGATTTTCCGCTTCGAATTCATCGATATTATTATTGCAATGGTTATCGCTGGAGCTATTAATGCAAGTATGTTAATTGTAGCAGCTGCTTTATTCTTTAAAAACGGCTTGCATGTTGAAGATCTTGATGTTGCTTTTAACCAATTTAGTAACTTAGTCGGTCCTGTATCAGCTGCTTTATTTGGAATTGGACTCTTATCAGCAGGACTCTCTAGCTCATCTGTCGGTACAATGTCGGGTGATATTATTATGCAAGGATTCATTCGCATGCATATTCCGCTATATTTACGCCGATTTATTACAATGATTCCACCACTAGTTATTATTGCTTTAGGCGTAAACCCAACTTACGCTCTCGTTATGAGTCAAGTTATCTTATCGTTCGGTATTGCCTTTGCACTAGTACCACTTATTATGTTTACAAGTAATAAAAAGATTATGGGTGCACTCGTTAACCACCGTATAACAACATTTATCGCTTGGATAATCGCTGCACTCGTTATCGTTTTAAATATTTTCTTACTGTATCAAACATTTGTAGGCTAATGAAAAAGGGATTCCAATGAAAATGGAATCCCTTTTTTCTTTATATGATTTGTATTAATGCCACAAAGTATTTTTAACAAACCTTTTGATTCTTCCACATCCCAATTTCTATTCAAAATACATTCTGTAATCTATTTCAAAACAATCTGACCCTTACACCTTGAATAATCTTTATTTTCAGATTAAATTATATAATAACAAATACATTTTAGTTTCATATGAACAGGAGTGAAGGCATGTTTCCTATATTAAAGACCGACCGACTCATTTTGCGAGAACTTACCGAAAAAGACGCACCAAGTATACTACAATGCTTTTCTAACACTGATGTACTGCGCTATTATGGCCAAAAACCATTACAGAATGTTGATCAAGTAAAACAGATCATAAATAATTTCAAGTTGAGTTACAATGCAAGAAACGGTATAAAATGGGGAATCGAATTAAAAGATAAGAAAGAACTCATTGGAACAATTGGTTTTCACGATTGGTCTTCTGAGCATAAACGCGCCAATATAAGTTATGCCTTTCTCCCTGAACACTGGGGAAATGGATATGCGACTGAAGCAGTTCCTGAAGTTATATCATATGGTTTCCACACCCTTCATTTAAAACGTATCGGTGCGATTGTCTTTCTTGAAAATGAAGCTTCAAATAAAGTGCTATTAAAATTAGGTTTTGAAAAAGAAGGAGTTTTAAAAAATTATATGTATCAAGATGATATTCCATATGATACGAATTATTATTCTTTATTAAAATCAGTTTAATAGAATTAACGTGTAAAAAACTCGTATCAGCACAACGGAGCCAGGTAGTGGATTTTTAATGAGGGATACAGTTTCCATTTCTTAGATCATCGTACGACGGATGCAACGTACAATAAATTATATAATCTAAAAAAGACGGTACATGAGCAAACCCTTACTCATGTACCGCTTTTTACGTTCTTTTTCTGTTTTCGCAATGCTTCTGGAATGTATACACAGAAAGGTTCGCTTTCCATGTAATCCCCCGTCATCGCATATGCTCTAGAACGAGATCCCCCACAAACATATCGAAACTCACAAACACCGCACTTTCCTTTATACTTGTCCGGATTACGAAGGTTTTGAAAAACAGGGGAGTTTCGATAAATTTCAGCTAGCGATGTTGTTCTAATATTCCCGGTTTTAATCGGCAATAACCCACTTGGATACACATCTCCAATATGAGAAATAAATACAAAACCATTTCCATCATTCACCCCTTTTGGAGCACGCCCAAGCCCATCAATTCGACCCGTCGTCCCATTCATCAATACATCCTGATATTGAATGACCTGATTTGTTTTTTTATTTTCTTTCATTTTTTCTTGAATCACAACACATCTATAATGCTGACCAGCTGTTGTTTTAATATCAAAAGAAACCTTTTTACTAAGTTGATATAGCCAATGGAATACCCTTTCATGTTGGGCTGGTAAAATCATATCCTCTTCCTTACCTCGCCCCGTTGGAACTAAGTAAAATATACTCCAGAGTACACATTCTAATTCTTCTATTAACATTGCCATCTCTTCAAGTACATCCATTAATCAAGATTAACCCTCCCATCAATTGATATTCTAATTGTAAAGTTATATATGTATTTATGCTGTGAGATGAATCACAAATAATAATCTTCCTCTGCTGTTGATCTAATGTTTCTACCTTCCTCTTCAACAATCATAGAAGCTCTTTTTAAAAAAATATAAACACCCCCTTTAGACTAAATGACCTAAAAGGGCAAAGCTTCACAACTTTTTATAAACATCGTGGCTTTCTTCAACACATCACATCTTTTTTTAGTCATCAAGACCTAAATCGTAAAAAGTCATAAAAAATAAAGGGCGATACATATTAGTCACGCATAATATGTATCGCCCTTTTAATTGTTGTTCAACAATCGCGCCCATTTGTTGAAGATCTTAATTAGCAAATGATAATCTACAATTCAAATGGGCACTTCGATTAAAGCCACTTTATGTCCGGCTGTTTAGACATTTCCTAGATAGCTTCGTGTAATGTTTTGGAGAACAATTTTTCCATTCTTACTGTGTTTTTCGAATAACTCTGACAGAAGAAAAACAAAATTTTGATACTCTTCGTCATTTTTTTTCGGAGCATAGGAAGCTGATAAATTCCTTCCCAAAAAACCTTCATAATCAAAAAGTAAATCATTTTGATACTCTTTAAACTCGTACTTTCCATCCTTAAAAAAGCTGTTAAATACTTCAGGAGTTTCCTCTATTCCACCGCTAAATCCTTTGAAATTCGGGCATGTCTTCTGGCAAATTTCTGCATTCTCTTTAATAATCGGACTAGTTAAATCTCTACTATTCCAAACAAGAGCAACATTTGCCTTTGGTTTCAAAATTCGTTGGCATTCAATTTTGAAAGCTACTTTATCAAACCAATGAAATGCTTGAGCAACAGTTACTAAATCCACACTATGCTCTTTTAAAGTGGTATTTTCAGCAGTTACTTTTATTGATTGAAAACGAGAATACAGTTTTAACGATTGCTCTGCCATCTTTCTCATGTCATCATTTGGCTCAACCCCAATAACATTTAAACCTTTTTCAAGCAGCTGACGGCTAAATATCCCCGTACCTGAACCAATATCGGCCACTATCCGATCCTCTTTCAGTTGGTTAGCTGAAAACAAATAATCAATATATTCATTCGGGTAATTAGGGCGATATTTCGCGTATATATCGGCCTCGTCGGTAAAATTTCCTGTCGTTTTCAAAGTACTACCTTCTTTCCCATGATATTTGAAATTCTCCACCATGTTCTTCCGTTTTAATTTCAACCTTATATGTAACATCCTTATGTACTTTCATATTATTTTCGCCTTTTCCACTATTAAACTCTAATATTGTATTATCATTTGAATCCACAACATAAGCAGTTATAGTTCCTTGTTTCGTTTTATCGTCAAAAGAAAATATCCAATTCTCACCTTTTTAACTTTCATATCTTGTGTTGCAGATCCAGTAAATTTTTTATACTTCCCAGATATACCATCTGAAGAACCATGAACTTTACCATCAACAATAGTTCTCTCTCTTGTAAAACACCCACTAAAAACTACTAAATATAAAACAAATAAAATTGTATTTTTAACATCATTACCTCTTTTCTAAAACCATAAAGAACGTACTATCCGGTAGCCCAACCACATTCCCAGACTCATCTGTAAACTCGATTTTCTCGCTAAGATGGTTTGTATATCCATCCTGCAAATAGTTCATAGCTTGAACGATATTTACTTTATCTCCAAAGATACCCTTTACGAAATCCTTATAGTCGTTTGGCGTAAAGATTCCAAACTGCTCCTGCACCTCATGAACGAAGGAATCCTCGCCCCAGGTATACGTATATAAGAACTCCATCGCATCGTTAACAGGCATTTTGACTGTATTGTCTGTAAGTACCTCATACTGGATTATACGCCCCTTAAATTCATGGACATACTGCTCTAAGAACTTCATTCCGCCCGCATCTTTAAAACGAATCACACGCATTAACGTTTTACCTTCGGTCATGATGCCATCACGAATGATAATACGCCCCCCTGTCTTTAACACCTCGTAGGCACTTTGCAGCCCCTTTTTAATTACTTCATGATTGAATTTCTTACCTTCATACTCGATATAAGAGAACAGCTCATGAAGGATAGAAGAATATACAATCGTATCAACCGATTCTTTATCAAACGAGCTACTTAAGTTGATTGCATCCCCTTTAATAATGTCCCAAGATCGACCCTCTTTCTGCTTTTTCTTTTTCAACGTATCAATCACGTTTTCAGAAATATCGATACCGTAGATTCGTTTATTCTCAGTCTCTGCTTCAATCATATCTAGCATGACACCACCACCGGCTCCGACATCTACAACCGTATCTCCCTTTATATAATCAAGAATAATTCGTTTATCATCAGCCGCACTATTCATATGCTCCAGATATACTTCTTCGTTATGGAATCTATCATACGCATCCTTACGTAACCCGAAGAAATCAAATAGCAGCACATTTGCCCGAGCATGCATCATATCTATCTTTTCTGCTTCTACACAGAAGGTGATTAACGCCTCACCTACAGCAGAAAACTGAAACGACACATACGCAGTCTTCATATCTTCATCAACTTTAGCCTCAAAAGAAACATGCGTTGTATCCGGCTTCTCGTTCTCACGGTACTCCCGTAGATACTTCTCAATAACCCGCTTACGATACACGTTGTTCTTCTTCTCGCCTTTGAAATCATAGTGCAACTGCTGCATCAATTTCTCGAAATGGATATGCTGAACCTTTCCAGTGTCTATCTCGTTCTTTAACATAACAAAAACTGTCCAAATATCCTCGAAGCTAAGGGCATGCATAGACGGTTCTACATACCACAAATCCTTATCAGATAAGAAGGTTTGAACGCCACTCTTCTCGCTCCCCATAATTATATCTTTTTCAAATGCTGACTCCTTATGTTTTGGCGTGAGTCTATGTATGCGAGAAGTAAATGGCTCCACATAGCCATCAAATAGACCATCAATTGTAATCTTCACATCGTTCTTTACTTCACTCCACAAGGATTTTGATACGCCCTCAATAATACATTGGTTAAGATAGTATAGAATCTCCTTTAACCTAACGTCTCCGTATTCTTCTTTATATGTGTTAATTAAATCAACATGAGAGTCCAAACGCGCCTCTCCGCGGATATACTGCCCGATTAATCCATGTGTTCTAATTAAATCTCGAACAAACAAATACTCAGTAGAGTTTGAGTTTGTCTCTATACGTTCGTTAAACTGAATATCACTAAAGATATCAGCAGAACCCTCGTTATGTACCAATAGATTAATCCCGTTTTTCTTCCATTGCTCCCGCTGTTTTAAAGAGCCTACCTTTGCAAGCTCACTATACGTTAGTACCTTTTCAATAATGCAATACGCTTCTTCGTCTAAAGGCAACCCACCTAATACTTGCAGCGTACGGTGTACATAGTACAACACCGCATCCGTTTTTAATGCACCAAGTACCTGTACATTCTCATAGTTTTGATGTATCTCCTCTGCCTCGATTAGATGCTTTAACCACGTAGGGAGAGTATCAGAAAACCCTTCAATGTATTTATTTAGAACTTCAATGTTTTTCAACTTATTTACCCCCATATATAATCAATATCTGTAGTAAGGTCTGAGACACCTTCTCCAAAAAGAGCATCACCTCATGTCCCTCCCCCTAAATGCTACTACTTGCTTTTTACCATCTACATCACTTTCGAATACAAATGTATCAAACCCAATCTTTTTATCATGTAAAAGAGAATTATCAATTTCGTTACTAACATGCCAAGGTTGTAACATATTCTTTCGTTCATCTCTTATTTTAACTTCATTAGGAATTTCGGCGGAATAAACATCAGGACTCAGCGGATCACTTCTTAAATTGATAAACATATGTTGTAACAGAATCAACTAAAAATGGAAACGGCAAGCGTGTGCACTCCACTTGCCGTTTTTTCATAGCTTAGTATGTATTTGAATTTCTTTTGCTTTCTCTTTTTCACCCTTCACGCGGACAATTAAATCATATGATCCGGATTTTGGAACTTCAAAAGAAAGCAAACCTTCTTTTTGAGAAGTGACTTCTTCTTCATAAATAACCTTATCATCTTTTGTAACTTGCAATAAAATCTTACCTTCTTCAACGGCTGCTTCATAAGGGATTTCCACATTTCCTTTTTCAGCTTTAAGTGTTTGCACATCATAATACCCTTGCAGGGAACCAATTTTTAAAGTCGTTTCGCCATTTTTTTGAACCTTTGTGACTTGTGTTGCTGTATTGCATGCGCTTAACAATACAACAAGAGTGAGAATCATAAATAAACGTAGTAATTTCATAGAAATTCCCCTTTTTTATGTATATGAATTAAGATTCATTCTTTAACCATTTCAAAAACACCAACAGCTTAAAAGAATCACTGCTTTTCTTCAATTTCTTTTTTAAATAATTTTTGAAACTCTAATTCTGTTTCATTAATAAAACCAAGATGTAACATACTAGAAATATCTCCATGATTCAAAAAGAAATTGTACTCCGAAGAAATAATACCATGAGGAAAATAACAACATACATAATCCCCTGTTTTTTTGTTTCAGAATCCATCTGTCTTCTTCCATAAACCATTAATCGGTGCTCCCAATCTTTAAACATTACAACAGAACCTATTGGAAATAATTCTAACTCTAAATTTTATCCCATCTTATTTACCACCTCTTAAAATAGCTTTTTTTACAATAAAATACATAATAGAGAATAGTAAACAAGCTCCAATTGTACCGAAAGTTGCAATTGAAATTTTGCCTGCTAATGTTTCATTTGGATCTAATGCATTAGGTAAAATTGTACCGAAAATTGCAATACAGGCTAATACAACCATAAAATATTTAAATCTTTTTACTTTCTTATTCATACTAATTATCCCCTTTATTCCTTAACATTAACTTCTAAACCAAATCCCCATAAACCTACACCAGGACCAAATGGTACATGGAATTTGAATCTGCTTTTTCCAGCTTCAAAAGATCCCCCGAGATTCCCAAATTAATATCCCCAAGTATTATACATACCAATTAATACATATAGAAAAAGCCCCGTTCCAATCAAACACTTAAGCTCCCCTATTTTTTATAATACTCAAATAATTACACGCAAACATCTCTATCAATTCATCTTAATACCTCAATTACCTTTTAAGTATATCAATGACAAAATATATAATCTATTATTTTTTTTATATAATTAAAAACAAACATAGTTACAGCAAGAGAATGCTTGTATGCTGATTTGTACCGCATTTCCTTATTCCATGTACTCTTAAAAAAACCTTACTTTTTAAAAGTAAGGTTTTTTGTATTTATTCATTAGCGATCATTAGCGATGTAAGCATTCTTATAAGTATAAATACCACCAAATTGATGCTTTTCAATTCCTTTTACATAATCCTTTTGTACGTAAGCTGAGCCAATTTGGTAAAGCGGTGCTATCGCAGCATCCTCTAATAGAATACGTTCAGCTTCTCGCAATGCTTCCCATCGTTTTTCAGGATCCAGTACAAAATCATTTTTCGCTTTCTTTATTAATTCATCGTAACGAGAATTGGAGTAATTCATTTTATTATTCGGATTACCCGTCGTAAATAGCTCTAAATAACTAATTGGGTCCTTATAGTCCGGTCCCCAATTTGTCAAAGATATATCGTAATCACCCGTTTGTTCTAACTGTAATTTTTGCTTAAATGGCTGTTGTTTAATGTGTATCGTTAATCCTTGCAAATGCTTTTCTAAGTCACCTTTTATATATTCTGCCATACGTTTGGCATTATCTTGTTCATATGTTAAAAACTCGAGTTCTACTTCGTCTACTCCCAGTTCTTTTTTCGCTTCTCCCCAAATCTTTTTCGCATTTTGCAAATCATATGAAGAAAGATCTCCGTTTTCTTTTCTAAAATCTTTACTAGTCTCTTCATTTATATGACCAGCTGGCACAAGCCCACTTGCTGGTTTTGCTCCATTATTAATAAAGTGAGCAACGAAATCTTCTTTATTTAGCGCGAATGAGATAGCCTGACGCACTTTCTTATTTGCTAATGCATTATTTTTTTCGTTAAAACGTAGCATAGCAATTCCAGGGTCACTCGACATATGTAAATCCTTATTCCCTTTATACTTGTCTACAAATTGAGAATTAATAGGCACCCGGTCCAAATTACCAGCTTCATATAAATTAACAACCGTCATTGTATCCTTTACAATTTGAAAGTTTATTTCGTCTAATTTCACTTTCTTTTGATCCCAATATGTAGCATTCTTCTTTAATTGAAACTCTTGTTCATGCTTCCATTCTTCTAATACAAACGGACCGTTATATATGAGATTACTAGGTTCCAATGCATAATTCTTTCCTTGTTCTTTCAAAAATGATTCATGCTGTGGTAAGTATATAGGTAGTGCTAACAACTGTAAAAAGTAAGGAATTGGCTGTTCTAGTTCCACTTCTAACTTATAATCATTTATGACTTTAACCCCAAGTTCATCAAGAGGCATCGTTCCCTTATTGATCTCTTTCGCATTTTTCACATAAAAAAGCATGGACGCATATTGAGAAGCTGTTTCAGGGTTAATTGCACGTTTCCACGCAAACATAAAATCCTTTGCTGTTACATTGTCCCCATTTGACCATTTTGCATCTTTACGCAAATCAAATGTATATTTTTTACCATCTTCACTTCTTTTAAACGATTTTGCTACTGCTGGAATCGGATGATCCTGATCATCTAACACATACAACCCTTCAAATATGTTTTGCATAACGTGTGCTGATGTACCATCCATCGTTTTCGCAGTATCAAGAGAGGGAATTTCTTCTGATACTGTTACATTTAACACTTGTTTTTTAGCTTCTACATCACTTTTATTCGCTTTATTATTACAAGCTGTTAAAAATAAAGATGTAACAAGTGCCATTACCATTAAATAGCTCTTTTTTCGCTTCATGAATTGTTCTCCTTAAGTATAAAATATTATAAATCGTTATATTTTGTGACTTCTATTATAATAAACCATTATTCATTATAAGTGCTTAATTATTATCGTTTTATCAAGCGACATATCAGCTATATTTTATGTTTATTTCGTATAGGTGTTAGCAAGTTCGTTTGCAAACTTGTTAGCACTTTTTATATTTCTTCTATTACATACACTTTCACAAACACATCATACTTAGCTGGTAACTGTAAAGAAATGAATGACTGGCATCTTCCTGTTATATTTCTGCTTATATATTTGTGTGAACTCTTCATACTTTTTTAACTTCTCTGCATTCACTTTCATTTTCTGTGACCGATCTACTTCGACTCCATGAAGTATCCCTTCTTCGTCACGAAATTTCACATCAGGAATATAAAAAAATATGGGGTAACATTGAAATCATCATTCCAGATGAAATAAAGAAAGAACACGAAAAAAGAATAAAAGAGAATGGAGATAGCTCATCCTCAAAAATAAAAATAAAAGCCGTAATTTACGGCTTTTATTTTTTTGTCACCAAACTATCCTTTTGTTAAAAATTTATTAACTCACTTTAATATATTCATACCACCACTTACCACCTGGCCGAGTATCCATCCACCAAGTGATTTTATCTAGTTCTGAATTAGGCAATACCTCAGTTTGGATATAAGCAAGACCTGTTAATGGATTAACAATAACTTTTCCTTTTGTTCCTCGTTCAACCATAGCTTGAATCGCTTCATTTAGATAGTTTATACCGAATTCACCAGACTTAACATATTGATATCCACTATTAGAACCGCCGTTTCCTCCACCATCCCCAACAGTTTGTCCCGTTAGAGCATATACGATAGAATTTGCGATTTTATCAACATTCCATTTAGCCATGTCGGATTCGTTATCGATGAATCCTAATTCGATAAGAATAGCTGGTGCTTTAGTTCCATTCAATACAGCTAAATCTGTACGTTGTTTCGCACCACGATCACCCCATCCAATATCTTTTGCTAGTTGAGCTGAGATTTTAGCCGCTAGGTCTTTCTGATCATAATACAGAACTTCCACACCCTGCCCATTCCCATCAGCTGCATTAAGATGAAAAGAAACAACCAAATCCACATTGTGGGAATTACTATTACGAACGATATTATTTAAATTTTGCGCTTGAGTGCTCCCTACTTCGTCTGTATCATCATAGACTGTGTGTCCTAAAGCTCTTAACTTAGCTGCCACCGCATCTTTCACCTGCCGATCCATAATATGCTCTTTTCGATTTCCAGAATTAGCCCCTTGTACAATACTGTTGTGCCCTCCGTGTAAACTATAACGAGTCATTATTCAACATCTCCTTTCTTATTATCATATTCAGAACTTGTCTTATTGCTCTTGTCACTTAAAATTCCAACTACATTCGTTAATGCTGAAGGTAGCGGAACTCCCATATGACCAGCGTTTTCTAAAAGTGAAAGCAACTCATTTCCGATAAAAAAATTGTCGCTTCACGAATAGCACTATTACTTCCAAGTGCTGTATCTAATTGTGTTGCCACTCCGATCAAAAGAAAAAGCACCGCCTTTTTGCGATGCCTTTGAAGCCAACTTTATTTTTTAACCTGCACACAGGACATTCAATGCTCCGTAAAAAGCACCTGTATCTACACTGTTTATTGTTCCAAGTGTAACCGTATTCCCGTAATCATTTGTACCTCCGAAAACAGTAATGATATCTGCGTCATCGGTCATGTTTGCATATCTTGTACACATTGGCTGGTCGTGTCCTCCCCACATTGCTATACGAGACCCCGAAATACCATAGTTGTAAGGAATTGTATTATTAGCATTACTAATCACTTTCCAATAGGGAGTTTCTGCATAATTTAGTGATGTAATACTATCTCCTAATACAGCCCAAATTGCAGCAGAAATACCAACAGGGAAATGTTTCATTATTTTTGAATATTCGTTTGTTCAATAAAAAAAGCTACCCTATTCTATTTTCTAGAAAGGATAGCTTTCTCAAGAAGGTATATAAATACCTATCTCTGTAAACCTCGTTTATAACGACTTGCTTCAAATATAATACGCTCTTCATCTAATGTTTTACACTCACCATTCCAAACAACACGTTTACCGTTAATAATTACATCACTTATATCTTTTCCACTAGCAGCATATACAAGATGTGATAACACTTCATCAGCTGGTTGTAAATGTGGTTTATTAGACGGATCAATCGTAATAAAATCAGCACACTTTCCAACCTCAATTGATCCCGTTTGTTTCATCCCAATTACTTCAGCTGCTCCTTTCGTCGCAAGAGAAAGAGCTGTTTCAACTGGTAATGCTGTTGCGTCTTGATGAATACCTTTTTGTAATAAAGTTGCTATGCGCATTTCTTCAAACATATCTAAATTATTGTTAGACGCAACACTATCTGTTGCAATTCCTACTTTAATTCCTGCTTCTAGCATCGCTTTTACATTCGCTATACCAGAACCTAGTTTTAAATTACTATTCGGATTATGAGCTACCCGAACATCATGTTCTGCCAAGAAAGTACGCTCATTTTCATTTAATACTACACCGTGCGCAATAACTGTTGGGCGTTTAAACAATCCGCAACTTGCTGCATATTCTACTGGACGCTTCCCATACTGCGCTTCAATATCACGTACTTCACGCTCTGTTTCAGAAAGATGAATATGAACCATAGTTTGATTTTCTACGGCAATACGTGCACACTCTTCTAGCATTTCTGTACTACATGTATATGGGCTATGCGGCGCAACCATCGTAGTTAACATACCACTTTCGTTATAATAGCGTTTCACATATTTCTCAGCTTCTTCAATCGCTTTCTTCTCATCTTCTTTCGTTCCGAAGCTAAATAAAGTTCTTGAAACAGCAGCTCGCATTCCGCTCCTTGATACCGTTTCCATAATTGCGTCTTGATCTACTCCAATTGGATTAAACATATCAGAGAATGATGTTGTACCACTTTTCACCATTTCAAGTAATCCTAATTCCGTGCTAGCGACCGCTAGCTCTGGCGTAAACTGACTTTCAAGTGGCCAAATTCTCGTCTCAAGCCATGGCTGTAATAACATATCATCGCCAATACCTCTTAAAAGGCTCATAACAACATGTGTATGTGTATTAACAAGCCCTGGTAAAACCCACTTTCCTTTCATGTCAACTACTTCATCCACCTCAAAATTGTTAGCGAATTCTCCGCTATTTACATCTATAATTTGATCATTTTCTACAATGATATATCCATTTTCTATCACTTCATTTTGTTCATTCATCGTTGCAATTGTAGCGTTTACATAAGTTGTTTTCAAAAGTATTTCCCCTTTCAACTCTATGAAGTTCCCTTTAATAAGTTACCACCATTATAGTAACTTATTAAAGATTAAGAGTCAAAAGATAATTTTAATTCTTTCATTATCTTTTCATTTAAAATGTCATATTGTTTTTCATTTGTATCTGTAAATGCTTCTCCCCAATTTGATTCCGCATCCATATAATTTAGTTTTTCATTGAATTGAGCCTCTGTAAAATCAAAACGCTGTCCATCTATAAAGTTATAAAAGTGCCACACCTCTCTTACTTTTGTCTTTTTAATTTCTCCTCCGTATATGTCTTGAACGACTAAAGTCGTAACACCACATTGTCCCTTTGCTGGATTTTCAATTGTCCACTTTGAACTTGTTTCAATCGACCACGATTTTACTAACGCTTCATATATTTGTTTTTTCTTTACATTATCCATTTTCAGCTTCCCCTACTATTAATAGTTTTACACATCATATTGCAAAAGCGGTAATAGTCGATCCTTAAAAACCGTTGATGGCGTCTCTCCGATTAACTTCGCTCCCATTTTTAAATAATATCCTTTTGCATTCGGATCACTATCAATTGTAAAACTTTTTATTCCTAGTTCATTTGCTTGCTCTATTACAAACTTCCAAAGTATTTTCCCGTAACCTATCCCTTTAAAACGCGGATGAATGTAAAGGAAATCGAGAGCATTATCGTTACGTAAAAATGAG
Organism: Bacillus cereus group sp. N8; assembly: GCF_016483685.1. Lineage (NCBI taxonomy): Bacteria > Bacillati > Bacillota > Bacilli > Caryophanales > Bacillaceae > Bacillus > Bacillus cereus group sp. N8. The sequence goes on from NZ_JAEHBK010000002.1 coordinate 25,156, forward strand.
AAAAAGCCAATCTTCCTATTATCATTTTCTAAAACATATACAAAGTTATTTTTTATGTACTCTTCTGTAATTGTTAAATCTTCCTTACAAGCTAAGATAAATTCTTCGCTATAATTCCAAGTTGCTTTTGAATGTAATGCGAGTTCACTTAATTCGTTTGCTTCACTTAATAATGCTTCTCTTATCTTCATGATTCTTTCTCCTCACCTTTGATATATAAACTATTAAAATGATTCGAAAAGTAATTTAAAAAACCTCTTATTTTCGTAAATAAGAGGTTGCTTTTATAAATTTTTATTATAGGTAACAATTTTTCAAAAGAAAAAGAACACCATTCCTGAAAATTGGCGTTCTTTTTCTTTCAATCTTTATAACATATTATATTAAGAATCATCTTTATACTTCTATACAGTTTCTACTACCGTTTCAAGCATTGTTCCATTTTTAGCATAATTCGTATGCCAAGAAAAAGCTTTTTCTAAAACATGAGGAGTTTGTCCACCTCTTGTTTGTGCTTCTTCGTAATAAGCTCGTAACTGGTCACGATACATTGAATGTGCACAATTCTCAATAATCAGTTCTACTCTTTCTCTTGGCGCCAATCCTCTTAAGTCAGCATACCCTTGTTCAGTAACGATAACATCTACATCGTGTTCCGTATGGTCTACATGTGAAACGAAAGGAACGATACTTGAAATGTTACCACCTTTTGCAATGGATTTAGTAACAAAGATAGCTAGACGTGCATTTCTTGCAAAATCACCAGAACCACCAATACCATTCATCATTTTTGTACCTAAAACGTGAGTAGAATTGACATTTCCGTATATATCTAATTCTAAAGCAGTATTAATCGAGATTAATCCAAGGCGACGAATGATTTCAGGATGATTAGAAATCTCTTGCGGGCGCATCATTAATTTGTCACGATATTTTTCAAAGTTGGAAAATACTTTTTGCATTTTCTCTTCAGAAAGTGTGATCGAGCAGCAGGAAGCAAAATTGACTTTTCCAGCATCCATAAGATCAAAGACCGCATCCTGTAAAACTTCAGAATACACTTCTAAATCTTCAAACTCGGAATCTAACATTCCATGCAGGACTGCATTTGCCACTGAACCAATTCCCGATTGTAACGGTGCTAAACGATTTGTTAATCGTCCTACTTTTACTTCATTTCGAAGAAACTCTATTAAATGCTGTGCCATAATAACAGTTTCTTCATCCGGAGGAACAATTGTCGATGGCGAGTCTAGTTGGTTCGTAAACACAATGCCCTTCACTTTTTCAACATCGATCGGGATACCGATTGTTCCAATTCGATCATCCGTTTTCACAATCGGAATTGGAAGCCTTTCTCCTTGTTTACCTGGTTCATATAAATCATGTAGCCCTTCTAGCTGCGCGGATTGAGCCATATTCATTTCAATAATGATGGACTTAGCATTTAAAGAAAACGCTAAGGAATTTCCTATTGAAGTCGTTGGAATAATCATGCCATCCTCAGTAATCGCAACCGCTTCCAAAATAGCAAAATCTACATCCATAACGTCAGCGCGAAGTAACTCTGCTGTATGAGACAAGTGCTGATCTACAAATAAAAAGTCTCCGTTATTAATGCCTTTTCGCATAGTCGCATCGGCTTGGAAAGGCAACCTTTTCCCTAAAATTCCTGCCTCAGCAAATAATTTATCTACATCTGATCCTAAGGAAGCGCCAGTATAAACATTTACTTTAAAAGATTTATCATTCTTAACTCGGTTTACAAGCGCAAATGGGACTGCTTTTACATCACCTGCACGTGTAAACCCACTTAAGCCTAAAGTCATTCCACTTTCAATCCATGAAGCTGCTTCTTCAGGTGTAACTACGCGATCTTTCAGACGTTGATCCCTAATTCTATCCAAATTATTCTCCATATGTAATCCCTCTCCTAATGAATATTCATAATTATTTTACACTTTAACGGTATCCAAATAGGGATTTCAGTATACAATGCAACAAATTCAGACAAAACAGCGAATCAAGGTTCTAAAGCAGAATAATCTAGAACCCTAGAAGTTTGCGAAAATAGCTAGCGTATGATTGACTAACTGGTACCCTCTCTCCATTATCCATCGAAAGTAAAAAAGTAGAATGCGTATCAGGATATATCGCTTTAACATGATTTACATTTACAATAAAGGAACGGTGGCATCTAATAAATGAATCTTTCGGAAGCAAGTATTCAAATTCTTGTAGCGAGTATTTATGTGTTCCTGTTAACTCTTCTGAATTTACATACGTCTTTTTATCTTTCGCCTCTAAATACATGACCTTTGAAAAAGGAACCGGAATCCAGCCGTCCGTTGTTTTTAAAGTAACGACTGACTTTCCATCCGTTAAAGCTGGATAAATAGCTGTCACGCAACCTTCAAGCTTTCCATTGTTTGAAAATGGTACGGCCATTCCGTGATAAGGAATACCAAAAACATCCCGATTAATAAACTCAGAGGTTTTTTGGTTCGTCACCATTGCTTTATGAGCAATCGTTCCTTCCTTTATAGGATCCCCGACGCTAATCTTTAAATCAATTCGTTTACTTGGCCGATAATAAATATATTCTTTCGTATTCGATACAGCAATTGAAATTTCATCTGAAAATAATTCACCAACAACATCTAGTAGTAAACCTAATGTTTTATCTTCCATACTATTAACACCTCATTCACCATTATACTACTATTATGAACAGGCATCTGTTGCTTTATAAAAAGGTTGATTAGAAATTATTCTTAACATCTTGAAAATCTCTTTCTACATATTCTTTATTTTCAAATTCGCTCATATCCACTCCTCCATATCCTTAAAAAACCTCACTTCAGAAAAAGTGAGGTTTCTTCTTATACAATATGTCCATCTAACCACGAAATCAAATCTTTAAATACTTCATCTCTATTCACTTCATGGAACATTTCATGTCTTCCATTTTCATATAAACGTAGTGTCACGTCTTTCACACCACATTTTTTATAGTTTTCATATACTTCTTTTACACCTTTCCCCATATCCCCAACAGGATCACGATCTCCAGAGAAAATATGTATTGGAAGATTGCTTGGCGTCTTCTTGTATTCTTCTAATTTGTTTACTTCTAGTACACCATGAAATAATTCTCGATAAAAACTTGTTGTACAAATAAAGCCACATAGCGGGTCTTTAATATATTTATCAACTTGACTGTTATCTGAAGATAACCAATCAAATTTTGTACGATTCGGCTTAAAATTCGAGTTAAAATTACCGAAAGATAAAAAGTTTAGCATCGGACTTTTCGTTTTCCCCCCGCGAAGTTTCATCTCAATTGTCGCCACTTTATGACCCACAACTCCTAAAACCCCTGGGTTTCCACCAGTTCCTGAAATAAGGAATCCATCATATAATTCGCCTCGAAGTTGCACAGCTCGTCTTGATAAGAAAGAGCCCATACTATGTCCGAGTAAAAACAATGGACATGACTGCTCTTCTTTTATCATTTCCGAAACAAAGATAACATCAGATACAACCTGATTCCACCCTATATTCGGTTCAAAATGACCATAGTCTTCTTCTTTTTTCACTGTTTTTCCATGCCCTTTATGATCATGAGCATAAACACCATACCCTGCGCCTAATAAAGCATCAATAAATTCTGTATAAACACCCGCATGTTCTGTCATACCGTGTGCAATTTGAATAATCCCTCGCGGATTTTCTTCTGGTACCCACTTACGTAAATAAATTTCCGATCCATCCAATGCCGTAACGAAACTTTCTTGTACGTTCATTTCGTCAGCCCCCAAATCTATTATGTATCTCAAAAAATGAATACCCATTCATTATTCTTACTATATATTATATGCAATTGCTTTCATTATGACAAATGCCTTCCTTTTCCGATTAGCTGTCAGACTATTATGTTGACGAATAAAAAATAGAATTATATAGTTACTTACATAAAGTAATTATTATATTTTATAGGAGGTTTCTATTATGATGCCATCATTATTTTTAGCACATGGTTCACCAATGCTCGCTATTCAAGATACAGATTATACACGCTTTTTAAAAACACTTGGAGAAACATATAAACCGAAAGCAATTGTTATTTTTACTGCTCACTGGGAAAGTGAAGTATTAACGATTTCCTCATCAGATAACGAATATGAAACAATTTATGATTTTGGAGGTTTTCCTCCTGAGTTATACGAAATTAAGTATCGTGCGAAAGGCTCTTCTATCATTGCGTCTATGCTAGCAACAAAATTTAAAAACAAAGGCATTCCAGTCCATCATAATATGACGAGAGGGTTAGATCATGGTTCATGGACACTCCTGCATCGTATGTATCCAGAAGCAAATATTCCTGTCATACAAATATCAGTAAATCCATTCCTTCCTGCAAAAGAACAATTTGAAATTGGAGAAGCACTAAAAGGACTTGGACAAGAAGATATTTTAGTAATCGGCAGCGGTGTTACTGTTCATAATTTACGAGCATTGAAATGGAATCAAACAACACCTGAAAATTGGGCAATTGAATTTGATGATTGGATTATTAAACATATGCAGACCAATGATAAAGATGCATTGTTTAATTGGGAAAACAATGCGCCTCATGCACAATTAGCAGTACCAAGAGCAGAGCATTTTGTTCCTTTATTTATCGCTATGGGAAGTGGTGAAAATAGCGGTGAAGTCATTCACCGTAGTTATGAGCTCGGTACATTAAGTTATCTATGTCTTAAATTTTAAAGAAAAGGATGAAGCAATCGTTGCTTCATCCTTTTTTCATTCACTTAGTTAACTAACTTCCAAATGTCGTTTCTCTGATACCTCTTCGTTCTTATTATGAAAATAAACCCAAATGCACGCAATAAATAAAAGTGATGATGTAGAGAAGAAAACATATTGGAAGCCTGCATGAGCTGCAATTTGTCCCCCGAGCACTGGACCAATCATATTTCCTAAAAACTGAAATGACTGATTATATCCAAATATTCGTCCCGTAACATGGGTTGGTGTATGTTGTTTTAGTAGAGTTTGTACTGAAGGTAATAATCCTGCTTGTGCAATACCTAATAAAAAGCGAAGAATTAATAGTTGCCAAGCTGAGGTTACAAATGCTTGCGGAATAAAAATAATTCCGGCAGCAAACAAAGCTACAACTAACGTTTTTTGAGGACCGATATGATCTGATAATCTTCCAAGTCTTGGCGCTGCCAAAATAACTGCTAACCCTGTCGCTGACATGACTGCCCCTGCAATCATTTCGATATGAGATGTTCCTGGCCCTTCCAAATTCTTTACGTACAATGTAATAATAGGTTGAATTGACATATTCGCAAGTTGAATAATAAATGTTGTTACAAATAAACTAATAATTAAATTCTTAGCTGGGACCATCGTCCATACTTTTTTCGGCTGTGCTTTTTTTGCTTTAGCAGAATGGTTCTCTTCATGTAGGAAGAAAAAGACGATGAGAAAGGAAAGGAATAAGAAAGTTCCTGTAACTAGAAAAACATGGCGCATTCCAATTAACTCCGACAAATAACCTCCAAGTAATGGCCCAAGTAATGAACCGCTCACGCCACCAGTTGAGATTGTAGAAATCGCCCAACCTGAATGTTCTTGCGGAGTTTCTGCAGCAATAAATGTCATCGCTGTAGAAAGGAAACCTGATACCGATCCCATTAAAAACCGAAGTGCGACTAGTTGATACACGTCCGTCACAAACCCCATAAGCGTCATAATTATCGCCATACCAAGGCTCGCACGTATAAGCATCAATTTCCGTCCATGTATATCACCAAGCTTGCCCCATATTGGTGATACGATCGCACCCATTAAAAATGTCACACCAAATGCAAGTCCCGACCACTGTGCAATACTAGAAGTGCCAGTCACCCCTAATTCCTCAATATAAAAAGATAAAAAAGGAATTACTAAACTCATACCGGCTGCAGTGGTAAAACAACCTAGCCAACAAATCATTAAATTTCGTTTCCAGCTGGCCATTTTCACACCTTCTTTCATTCGATACCCATTCTACACCTTTTTTTGTAAAAAGTTTAGTAATTTGATTTATACGTAATATTAATTACTAAACTCGATATTTCCTAGCAAAAACCACCTAAATTCCACATTGTTTTCATAATAAAACCAACTCCAAGATATGGAGTTGGTCAATTCTCTTCTATCGGTATTAAACGAGCATTGCAATTTCTCTCATAAAACTCAATCGGACCCGCTTGTCCAATAATTGCATATTCATATCCATCTTGCTTCATATTATATAAACAATGATGCAACAATTCCTTACCTACACCTTTCACACGATTTTGTTTCGCTGTCCCCATCGGGCCAAATAATCCTTTCTTTCCTCTCACTACATCGTAACAAGCGAAGCCTACTATCGCTTCTTCCTGCTGTGCAATATAAATAGGTACCTTTTCTTTAAATGTTCTAAATCCATAATCTATCGAATGTAACCAACGTTCTCCAAATTCATCCTTAACAAAACTTGCTAATTTTTCAAAATCAGAAAGGCTAGCTCTTCTAATATTACAAGATAATGTATTATAAATGGGATCAAAGCATCTTAAATCGACCGATAAATCTCTTGGTTCGGCTGTTATACGCAATATATCTTGTTGCATTTGTGTATGAATAAACTTTCCAACATCTGTATCTAAACGAAATAATGCATATATTATATGACCTTCATTTATTAAGATTTGCTGAAAACGTTCCATACGTTTTTTCGCCATTTGTAACATCTCTAGTGTCTTATAGGATAAGTTATATTGTCCTATTTTTATATACTCTTGATCATTAAAACCCAATTGTTTTTGTAGCGACACTTTTTCTAAAAAATCCGTACCCACTTTACGAAACAAATACATATATAACTCAGCGCACACTCCTGTACCTTCTTTACACATGCCGATAAACAGATGGACCGGGTGAATTATGTTACATTGACTCTCTTCTGCTGCAATCTCCAATATTTTATGTATACGTTTTGCAAATTGAAATTCTTCCATATATCTCGTCTCCTAATGGCTTAGTATCGAATCATAGCCATAAATAATTGAAACAATTATCCCCACTACCAATATCCCTGGAAGTAAATTTGCCACTTTAATTTTAATAAATCCAAGTAAGTTTAATCCGATTGCGAATATCATAATACCGCCAGTAGCCGTCATTTCCACTATAAATTGATTCATTAATTCCTTTGGAACAAAACTATTAATTTGTGTTGCAAAAACCGCGATACCTCCCTCGTATAAAATAACTGGAATCGCTGAAAATACTACGCCAATTCCTAGAGTTGTCGTTAATATAATAGAAATAAACCCATCGATAATCGCCTTTGTGAATAAAATATCATGATTTCCGCGAATCCCACTGTCCAATGCACCAAGTATCCCCATCGCACCAATTGCAAAAATTAAAGTAGCTGTTACAAAACCTTCTGATATGCTTCCTTTCCCTTTCGACCCAACTTTATTTTCTAGCCAATCCCCTAAAAGTTTTAACTTTTCTTCTAATTGTAGCCATTCTCCGATTACCGTACCAATCACTAAACTTAGTATTACAACAAGAAAATTTTCACTTTTCAATGCCATTTGAAGTCCAAGCACAGTAACCGCTAAACCAATTGCGTGCATAATCGTTCCCTTCATACTTTCTGGAATCGTACTAAATAATTTACCAAACAAAGTACCAATTATAATGCAGACACCATTTACAACCGCTCCTAATATAACCATTTCTTATTCTTCACCCTTCGAATTCTTTATTTCTATATTTTGGTTTATACATTGATTTACAGGTTACCTATATGTTAACTTAATATTGTGAATATTAACAAACAATTTCTACTATATAACCCGCTATTTTTTTGTTACTATACAAAGACCGATTTCTTTTAGTAGATTCATTGTTAATCTACTTGCGGGATAAACTCAAAAGGGAAGGTATTTATGAACACTTTACTAAAACGATTTCTGTTAATAGCCTTTTTCATTACACCAATTGTTTTATTAATCAACTACTCTTTTATTTCAAAAGCGAAAGACAAACCTGATATGCAAAACAAGTCTAGTAAAACAGCTTCAAAAAGCGAAAAGAAAATAGAAGAGCCTGAAATCACACTCACCTTCTCTGGTGATACAATGTTCGATTGGCAATTACGTCCCGTAATCGAAAAAAATGGGGCTGATTATCCATTCCAACACGTAAAAGAAGAAATAACAAAAGCTGATATTTCTTTTATTAATTTAGAGTCAGCATTTACAGCGAGAGAAAAAAAAGTACCTGGACAACAATTTTGGATTAAAAGCGACCCATCCACACTACAAGCAATAAAAAATACTGGATACGATATTGTCAATATTGGCAATAACCATACGCTTGATTATGGACAAGATGGACTACTAGACACCATTTCTCACGTCGAAAAATTAAAACTACCTTACACTGGAGCCGGAAAAAATGCTGAGGATGCTTATACCGCTCGTGAACTAACTGTAAAAGGGAAAAAGTTTAAGTTTCTTTCCTTCGTTCGATTTATGCCTAATTTTAATTGGGTAGCTGGTGAAAATAAGCCTGGCGTTACGAACGGATACGATCTAGATCTTGTAACCAAAACGATTCAAGAGCAAAAGAAAGATGCTGATTATGTAATCGTTTATATGCATTGGGGCGTTGAAAAATCAAATCGTCCAATAGAATACCAAAAACAATATGTACCTAAAATGGTTGAAGCAGGAGCTGACGCTATTGTCGGCAGTCATCCACATTGGTTACAAGGGTTTGAGTATTATAATAAAGTTCCTATCGCTTACTCATTAGGAAACTTTTTATTCCCAAGTTATGTAAATGGAAAAAGCGCCGAAACTGGCGTATTAACTTTAACCTTTAAAGGAAATGATGTCCAAATGTCATTTAACCCGTACATCATTCGCAACAACCAAGTTTCTCCTGTAAATGAAGAAGAAAAGAAAAAAGCACTACAATATTTACAAACAGTTTCAACTGATGTGGAAATTGATGATACTGGGAAAATAATAAATAAACGTAAATAGAAAGAGAGCTAATAATAGCTCTCTTTCTATTTTTTTAAATAAGTAAATCAAACAAAATAGGATTTTTATTCAGCTCCACAAATTGAATATTATTTTCTTTAAAACGAGTAATTAATTGCTCATAATCTTCTTTATGTTTTAATTCTACCCCGACTAGCGCTGGACCATTTTCTTTATTATGTTTCTTAATGTACTCAAAGCGCGTAATATCATCTTCTGGCCCTAATCCTTTATCAAGAAATTCTCTTAGCGCTCCCGATCGCTGCGGGAATTCAATGATGAAGTAATGCTTTAGTCCTTCATAAATGAGCGAACGTTCTTTCATTTCTTGCATTCTATCAATATCATTATTTCCACCACTTAGCGTACATACAACTGTTTTCCCTCTTATTTCATCTCTGTATAGATCAAGTGCTGCAATAGAAAGTGCTCCAGCAGGTTCAGCTACAATTGCATTTTTCTTATACAGTTCTAAAATCGTCGTACAAACCTTTCCCTCTGGTACTAAAACAATATCATCAATGACATCTTTACAAGTTTCAAATGTTAACTTCCCTACCTTTTTTACAGCTGCTCCATCAACAAAGCTATCTATTTTCTCTAATGCTACATTTTCGTTTTGAAGAAAAGCCTCTTTCATAGATGCAGCCCCCATCGGTTCTACACCAATGACCTTTGTAGTTGGACTAACACCTTTCACATATGTACCTACACCTGATGCTAATCCACCACCGCCGATTGCTGTAAAGAGATAATCAACTGCCTTATCCATATCGTGCATAATTTCAACAGCTACTGTTCCTTGCCCTGCAATCACATACGGATCATCAAACGGATGCACAAATGTCATCCTATTTTCCTCACAATAGCGCTGTGCTTCTTGAAAAGCACCATCAAATGTATCACCAACTAACATGATTTCTGCAAAGCTACCGCCAAAAAATTGAACTTGTGATACTTTCTGTTTTGGTGTCGTTGTTGGCATAAAGATTTTCGATGGAATATTTAATAAATTACACGTATACGCAACTCCTTGTGCATGATTGCCAGCACTTGCACAAACAACACCATTTTGTAATTGTTCTTTCGACAAACTTTGAATTAAATTGTATGCACCGCGAATTTTGAAAGAACGAATTACTTGCAAATCTTCTCGTTTAATATACACCTCACATTCGTATTTTTCAGATAAAACCTTATCTCGCTGCAAGGGCGTTTTCATGACGATATCCTTCATGCAGTTATGGGCCATAAGGATATCTTCAATCTTCACTCTCTCCTTCACATTTTGCACCATTTTCTATCATCCTTATCTCTTTTATTTTGACTCAATCAAAATTCGGCACCTTTAAAACTGCACCTGTATTCGCCGATGTTACCATCTGAGAGTATCGCCCAAGCCATCCAGTTTTCACTTTCGGTTCTGGTCGTTTCCATTCTTTTTTACGCTTTTCTAATTCCTCATCACTCACTCTTACTTCTAGCAAGCGTTCCTCAACATCAATACATACAATATCCCCTTGTTCAAGTAGTGCGATTGTTCCACCCGCAGCTGCTTCTGGTGAAATATGTCCTACCGAAATGCCACGTGAAGCTCCAGAGAAACGTCCGTCCGTTAATAATGCAACCTCAGCACCTAATCCCATTCCAGCAATTGCTGATGTTGGTGCTAGCATTTCAGGCATACCCGGTCCGCCTCTTGGCCCTTCATAACGAATGACAACTACATCTCCTTTCTTCACCTTTCCAAGCATAATGCCCGCAAGCGCCTCATCTTGTGAATTAAAAATAACGCAAGGTCCTTCAAATCGTTTTACTTCGGTTGCTCCGCTTTTAATAACTGCCCCATCTTTCGCAAGGTTTCCTTTTAATATACGTAATCCCCCTTCTTCACTATGAGGGTTTTCAAGAGAATGAATAACTTCTTTATCTTGGATCTCTGCATGAGCAATATTTTCTCTTAATGTTTGCCCAGTAGCAGTTATTCGATCTAGATGAAGTACCCCTTCTTTTCGACTCATCTCTTTCAAAATTGCACTTATCCCGCCTGCTCGATCAATATCTTCCATATGCCAATTAGAAGCAGGGCTTACTTTACATAAATGCGGTACACGTCTTGAAACAGCATCAATACGGTTCATATCGTAATCTAATCCAGCCTCTTGTGCGAGCGCTAGCGTGTGTAATACTGTATTCGTAGATCCACCCATCGCCATATCAAGTGCAAATGCATCATCAATTGCCTCTTCTGTTACAATATCGCGTGGCTTAATATCTCTCTCAATTAAAATTTTTAATTTCTCTGCTGCTTGTTTAATTAACTCTTCACGCCTAGGATCAATCGCTAAAATACTACCGTTACCTGGAAGAGCTAAACCTAACACTTCACATAAACAATTCATAGAATTTGCGGTAAACATACCAGAACAAGAGCCACAAGATGGACAGCCATGATCTTCGATATCCTTTAATTCTTCTTCTGAAATTTTCCCAGATTGGTAAGCTCCTACCCCTTCAAAAACAGAACTTAAATCAACAACTTCTCCTTTTGATGTTTTCCCAGCCGCCATTGGGCCGCCTGAAACAAATACAGTCGGAATGTTAATACGCAGAGCCGCCATCATCATACCAGGTGTAATTTTGTCACAGTTTGGAATACAAATCATGCCATCAAACCAATGTGCATTTACAACTGTTTCTACTGAATCTGCAATGATTTCACGACTCGGAAGCGAATAACGCATACCGATATGTCCCATCGCAATACCGTCATCTACTCCAATTGTATTGAATTCAAATGGCACCATGCCTGCCGCACGAACGGCTTCTTTTACAAGTTTCCCAAACTCGTTCAAGTGCTTATGCCCTGGAATAATTTCAATAAAAGAATTACAGATTGCTACGAATGGTTTATCAAAATCTTCATCTTTTAAACCAGTTGCTTTTAATAAACTACGATGCGGAGCTTTATCAAAACCTTTTTTAATCATGTCACTTCTCATCTTGTCAAATCCCCTCTTACGTATTTTTCACTTACAATCACTTACTCTATTTCTTTACTAATTCTTTCGGTGCATGAATCCAGCTCATCATTTCACGAAGCTCTGCCCCTACTTTTTCTAACTGATGATTTTGCTCTGCTTTTTTCATCGCATTATATGTTGGACGCCCAGCTTGGTTTTCTAAAATCCATTTCTTCGCGAATTCACCTTGCTGAATTTCTGTAAGTACTCGTTTCATTTCTTTCTTTGTTTCATCTGTAACAATTCTCGATCCTGTTACATAATCTCCAAACTCAGCCGTATCTGAAATAGAATGGCGCATGTTCGTTAAACCACCTTCGTACATTAAATCAACAATTAACTTTAATTCATGTAAACATTCAAAGTATGCAATTTCAGGACGGTATCCGCCTTCCGTTAATGTTTCAAAACCAGCTTTCACAAGTGCAGTTACTCCGCCGCAAAGTACTGCTTGCTCACCAAACAAATCGGTTTCTGTTTCTTCTTGGAATGTCGTTTCAATTACACCTGCACGTGTACACCCTACACCTTTTGCATACGCAAGTGCTACACTTAATGCCGTTCCCGTTGCATCTTGATGTACTGCGACTAATGCCGGAACACCATTCCCTTCTTGAAATACACGGCGAACGAGATGACCTGGACTTTTTGGCGCGACCATTGCTACATCTACGTAACTTGGCGGATTAATTTGTCCGAAGTGAATATTAAATCCATGTGAGAAAAGTAACATTTGTCCTTCACGAAGATTCTCTTCTACTTCTGTTTTATATACATACGCTTGCTGTTCATCCGGCAATAACATTTGTACAACTTGTGCGGTTCGAACCGCTTCTGATACAGACATTACTTCAAATCCATCAGCTTTTGCTACTTCATATGACTTACCAGGGCGAACACCAACTACAACCTCCACACCAGAATTGCGTAAATTTTGTGCTTGGGCATGACCTTGAGACCCATATCCGACTACCGCAACTGTTTTCCCTTTTAATAGCTCTAAATTTGCATCTTTCTCATAATAAGTTTTCATATTCCATACACTCCTTATAATTTATTTACTTGCAGTACATTGATTAATTTTTTCAACTGACTGACGAGTAACGTTGCTTCATTTTCAGTACAAACTGCTGTTAGTTTCATTTCAGAAACACCACTTGTATCTCTTTCGTTTAAATTTAAAGAAGAAATATAATAACCACGCCGAGCAAAAATTCCACTTATACGTAATAAGACGCTCGGATCGTTATGAATAACTAATGAAAAAGTATGACTCATTCTTCCCACCTCTTCATAATCATTTCGTTATTCCCTTTGTTTGGCGGAACCATCGGAAAGACGTTCTCACCTTCTTCTACACAAAAGTCAACTACGACAGGACCTTCATGAGAAAAAGCTTCTAACATTACTTTTTTCGCCTCAAACGAATTTGTTGCTCTTAGCCCTTTTACACCATAAGCTTCTGCTACTTTCACAAAATCTGGTGACCCAATTCTCGATTCCGACAAACGGTTTTCATAAAACATTTCTTGCCATTGCCTTACCATCCCTAAAAATTTGTTGTTTATGATGAATATTTTGACAGGAATATTATTTTCAGCAATTGTTTGCAGCTCTTGAATGTTCATTTGGAAAGAAGCATCACCAGCAATACAGATGACAAGTTCTTCTTCTTTTGCAAGCTGAGCACCAATTGCTGCTGGAAAACCAAATCCCATCGTCCCTAATCCCCCTGATGTTAGAAAAGTCCGTGGTTTTCTCGCTTTATAAAAGTGAGCAGCCCACATTTGATGCTGTCCTACCTCTGTCGTGACAATCGCTTCACCATTCGTTAATTCACTTACTAAGTTGATAACATGCTGTGGTTTTAACTCAAATTCTTTTTGCTTATATGAAAGTGGATATTCTTCTTGCCATTTCTTCAGTTTCTGAAGCCATTCATCTGTTTGTGTATGAATAGACATATGTAAAAGCATATGTAGCGCCTTTTTCACATCACCAACAATCGGATGCTCTACAGTTACATTTTTATGGAACTCAGAAGGATCAATATCAATATGTACTTTTTTCGAATGCGGAGAAAAAAGTTCTAATTTTCCTGTTACACGATCATCGAAACGAACACCTAACGCCAGTAATAAGTCACATTCTGTTACTGCCATATTTGCAGCGTACGTTCCATGCATACCGAGCATTCCTAAAAACAACGGATCTCCCGGCGGATATGCACCCAGTCCCATTAAAGTTGAAACGACTGGAATACGATTCTCCTTCGCAAACTTGATGAGTTCTTCAGATCCGCCTGAATGAATGACGCCTCCCCCGATATAAAGGAGTGGGCGTTTTGCTTTTGAAATTGATTTTGCTACCTCTCTCAGTTTCAAACTGTCTGGCAAAGGTTCTGGTTTATATCCTGGAATCTCCACTTCTTCATTAAAGAAACTTGTTACATTTGCATTTTGAACATCTTTTGGAATATCAATTAATACCGGTCCCGGTCGCCCGCTTTCGGCGATGTAAAAAGCTTCTTGCACAGTTCTTGATAAATGATTCACATCACGAACTTGGTAATTTTGCTTCGTTACAGGTACTGTAATTGCGACAACATCTGCTTCTTGAAATCCGTCTTTACCAATTAAAGGCGTTGCAACTTGCCCTGTAATGACTACTAAAGGAATCGAATCCATATAAGCATCTGCTAAACCCGTAACTAAATTCGTCGCCCCTGGACCAGAGGTAGCAAAGACTACCCCAACCTTTCCAGAAGCTCTCGCATATCCTTCCGCTGCATGAATTGCAGCTTGTTCATGACGAGTTAACACGTGCTTTAAACCACTTTCGTATAACGCATCGTATATTGGTAAAATCGCTCCGCCCGGATAACCGAAAACGGTCGTTACACCTAATTTCTTCAAACATTGAATAACGTGTCCAGCACCTGTAGCTTCTTCACTCTGCAGTTCATCGCATGCTGTATACTGTTCCTCCATTTCAATTAACTCCTCTCCCTATTTACGCTAAACTTTCCGCCAACCCTGGAACACGTACTCCTCTTTCTCTCGTTAATTTTTTAAATTCTTCGGTTAATCTTTTTGTTACATCTCCTGGTTTTCCATCTCCAATTTCTCTTGAATCTACTTTCACTACAGGAATTAGTTCCGCTGCAGTTCCTGTTAAAAACACTTCATCTGCTACATATACGTCATGGCGAGTAAATGGCCTTTCCTCACACGGAATACTTAGACGCTCACATAACTCAATCACACTATTTCTCGTAATACCTTCTAGCGCCCCTAAGTACGAAGGAGGTGTTAACACTTTTCCATCTTTCACAATGAAAACATTATCTCCAGACCCTTCACAAACATACCCTTGTTGATTTAACATAAGAGCCTCTAGCACTCCCGCTTGTGCCGCTTCAATTTTTACAAGCACGTTATTTAAGTAGTTCATTGACTTAATGCGTGGGTCTAATGCGTCTGGCGTATTACGTCTTGATGCAACAGACACAACGCTTAGTCCATTATCATAAAATTCCTGAGGGAATAACTTTAATTGTTCTGCAATAATAATTACGCTCGGTTTCACACAGCTTCTCGGATCAAGCCCTAAGTCACCTTTTCCTCTTGAAACAATTAATCGAATGTAGGCATCCGCGTATTCATTTTTTTGCAATGTTTGTAAAACTGCTTCTTCCATTTCATCTACCGTCATTGGAATTGTAAGCAAAATAGATTTCGCGGATTCATATAGTCGTTTCACATGTTCTTTTAAACAAAATACATTTCCTCCGTAACTACGAATCCCTTCAAATACACCGTCCCCGTATAAAAAGCCGTGATCATATACTGAAACAACTGCCTTTTCTTTCTCTACAAATTCTCCATTCATATAAATGTACTGGTTTCCCATCTCACATCGCTCCTCTTTTTTATCTCTATTTTTGCAATCTATTTCTATATCGATTGCTGAGATGAGTATTTTAACAGAATATTCAGTATATAAACCTTAAAAATATACTCGTCTCAACAATCGATTACTTACATACTTGTAGCAATCCATTGCTGAGACGAGGGAATCGTGGTACCACTCAGCTTCCTTACACTTCTCACGAAATATAAGCTTTGCAAGTCCAATTAGACTTTTGTTTTTCTATCGGAAACAATTCCGCTACTTTTTACTAGTTTTCAAAAGTAGTGCTCCGAGGTGATCTTCAATGATTCGATTGTTACTACCCTCACAGCCTTTGGGCAGCTCTCTGAAACAATCTATATCATTTACTCTCCTCTTCCACGCATTCTTTTATTCTATTTTTATAAAATAAAAACTCTCGCCTCAGCAATCAACTACTACAACTTAGTAGCTTTGATTGCTGAGGCGAGAGTTTCGCGTTACCACTCAGCTTCCTTATACTTCTCGCGAAATATAAGCTTCATAGGTCCAATCAGACCTCCGTCCTTTTACCGGAGACGATGCCGCCGCCCTCTACTCAGTTTCCTTTTCGCAAGCGATGCTCCGAGGTGATCTTCAATGATTCGATTGCTACTACTCTCACAGCCTAGGAGTAGCTCTCTGAAACGATCATAATCATCTACTTTCCTCTTCTTTGCATATACAACATATAAAGTTAGAAAATTCTTAATTAACTTTTATTTGTTAAACGTATTATAGGACGTTGTTCTTTTCATTGTCAATACATTTTCAGAAAATATTTTTAATAATACATATATTTTTGAATCTTTTTTATTGCGCAATAAAACTTTTTGTATAATACTATATAAAACATATATATTTAGGAGGATTACAGCAATGTCCGAAAAAACATACGAACTCGCAACCTTTGCAGGCGGTTGCTTTTGGTGCATGGTAAAGCCATTTGATGAACTTCCTGGTATTCATAAAGTACTTTCTGGCTATGCAGGTGGTCATGTAGAAAACCCAACATATGAACAAGTAAAAGCTGGTACATCTGGTCATTTAGAAGTCATACAAATTACATTCGACCCTTCTATTTTTCCATATGAAAAATTACTAGATTTATATTGGCCACAAATCGATCCAACTGATGATGGCGGACAATTCTTTGACCGTGGTCCATCTTATCGCACTGCTATTTTTTATCATACTGAAACGCAAAAAGAGCTTGCTGAAAAATCAAAACAAGCTCTTGCAGAAAGCGGTATGTTTAAAGATCAAATCGTAACTGAAATTCGCTCGGCTGCACCTTTTTATGAAGCCGAAGAATACCATCAACATTTCTATAAAAAGAACCCTGAGAAATATGCTATCGAGCAAAAAGAATCTGGCCGTGAAGACTTTATAAAAGAAAATTGGCCAAAAAAATAATAAAAACGTATCGTGCTCTCTTTTCAAAGTGCGATGCGTTTTTATCTTTGAAAAAAGTACCATACAATGATAAAAACAACAGCTGTTAATGTCCAAAGTACTATCTCGTTTTTCATGCCATTCTTTTTCTTATTCATTTCATCCCCCCTAGTAGCAATTAAACATAGTCAAGTCTTCCTTTGTTTAATTGTCCACTTGATGAATGTGAATAAATCCGTAAAAATTCTTATAGCAAGACCACCAATGATTCCTATTGCAATTGAAATTACTAACATCTGTACAAAGCTAAGAGTAGTTGTGTATGTTATGTAGAGAACAACGCATTCAAGTAAAACATCCGGTAAAGAAAGCAAAAACTTTTTAAGCATTTCTTCAGCTCTCCTATGCTTTATTTATCTCTTCTACTGTAGCTTTGAAATAAAGCTTGTTCAAAAATTCCATTCAGACACTCATTTTATGGAAAAAGAATAAGAATCCCTTTTAAATAAAGGAATTCTTATTTAGCAGATGTAAGTTTGATTATTTTCTACACATCCTATTCCGTAATTACTCTTAAAATAGAATAATATTACTAGTGATTTATTGTAAAGCAACCATTTTCATTCCACATCAACAAATCGTTATTAAAAACTAATTACCGGGCAATCGGATGTTGTGCCAACTACTTACATTGCATTGACCGTATGTATTATCACCTACTGCCACAACGGTTCCATCTGATTTCAGACCGACTGTATGCGCACAACCAGCCGCTATCGCTACAATATCACTCCAATCGCTTACATTACATTGACCATACCCATTCGAACCTATTGCCACTACAGTACCATCTGATTTAAGAGCGACTGTATGCTTACTCCCTGCCGCTATTTCCACAATATCACGCCAGCTGCTTACATCACATTGACCATGTTTATTATTACCGACAGCCATCACCGTTCCATCCGATTTCAGACCCACAGTATGAAGATAACCTGCCGACAGCGCCACCATACCACGCCAGTCACTTACACTGCATTGGCCATATCGATTATTCCCCACAGTCGTCACTGTGCCGTCCAATTTAAGACCAACTGTATGCCAATCACCCACCGCAGTCGCCACAATATCTCTCCAGCTGCTTATATTACATTCTCCTTCTTTATTTCGGCCCACCGCTATTACCGTTCCATCCGGTTTAAGACCAATGGTACGACGCCATCCTGCCGCAACCGATACTATATTATGCCAGTCGTTCACATCACATTGATCATGCTTATTCCAGCCCACTGCTACCACAGTACTGTCACATTTAAGACCGATTGTATGAGCATTACCCGTGTTCGTCGCCATATGGACATTGCCCACTGCGACCGATACAATATCACGCCAGCCACTTACATTGCATTCTCCCTCTTTATTTCGGCCCACTGCTATCACCGCGCCATCCGATTTAAGAGCAACTGTATGACCACGACCTGCCGCTATCGTATCTTTAGGCCACCGTTTCACTTTTAACATCTCTTCTTTCGGTGAAATGTAATTCATGTTTTACCTCCTTGCATATAAGCAACTATGTCCAAATTGATATTTTCATCAAATTTCATTATAAATGACATGACTTTTTTTATAAAATTACAGCTACAAAAGAAGCCTATTATTACTTCTTCAAAAAATAAAAACCTCCAGTTTAAATACTAGAGGTTCCTTCTTTATTTCTTCAATCGTTCAATAAAATCGTTCAATTTATCAAGTGATTTCATATTCTGATTACAAGCTACACCATCTTTGCAAATATAGTTTCCCTTTTTAACGAAAGTCCCTGGTACATCACCTTTAATTTCAACTAAAAACATCCCTACTTCTTCATGCCCATGACATAATGAACAAATGCTTTTTTTATTTAAACTTTGAAATGTCCCTTGCAGACCAACAAACTTATTTTTATCATTTTTCGCTATAATAAATTTTCTGCTTGATCCCTTGTCAATCCAGCTTAAATAAGATAATTCTTTCATATCCAGTTCTTCCATATCAGGAAGTTTTAACTTTTTCGCCTTAGGAAATAATTTCTTTAACGTTTGTGCTGTAACTTCCTGAAACGGAATTACATACGGATTTATTTTCATTAAAAACGATTCTGCATCTTCTCTATTTTGAACTGTTAATACCGTATCAATTAACTCTTTCTGTTCATCCGTTAAATTCTCAAATACATGTATTATCTTTTCAATCGCAAGTGATTTTAACGCTTGAATTACACCTCTATCATTTGCCGTTGCATGCCCATTTGCTAAAATATAAGCTTGTGATTTTATAAAATTATATTGATCACTTCTAATAAAAGCTTCCATCTTTATCACTCCATACAAATTGTTGATCTAGTTTTATTGTATACAATGATTCAACTTTTTGATATGTAAAAGATAACTTAGAAAAGAATATTACATACATCGATTATTCTCTACCGCTGCATTTCCTGACAAAAGAATCCATCATCTGTTTTCCATTCCGCATATAGTACATCCTCAAATTTAGTAATCCCTTTTTGTTTTATTTGTTTATAAAGCCATCCTTCATCAAAACCTGCTTCCCTCAAATTATCTTTCACTACTTTTCCATCACTAATTAATGAAATGGGTAAGTATACAGGCTTATGTTTTAAACTTAAATCATTTATAGTAGGAGTTTCATATTTACTTTTTTTCAGAACACTTATGTTTCCGTTAGGTTCCAAAATCATATATTCAACTTCCTGGATTGAAAAAATATCTTTTTGCTGCCGTAGCATTTGCTGTAATTGGTTTATGTCCAAATGATTTGAACTTAGTTGTTCCCGGTCAATATATCCATTACGGATAATGATTGACGGAGAGCCTTCAAAAAAACTTCTCGTCCCTCTAAATTTTTGCGTTATTACTTCTATTGTATAAATTAGTACTACCCATACAAGTACTGCATATAAAATAGACCATATTTTTATTTTCGGATCATATATAGTATTTCCGACCAATTCTCCGAGAACAATAGCAGAAATAAAATCAAAAGGCGTTAACTGCGATATTTGTGTTTTCCCTAATATTTTTGTAGCAACCAATAGAACAAAAAAACCAAAAATCAATTCTATTGTTATTTGTCCAAGATGATTCATATAGGTTCACCTTTCTGTCATATGAAATATAACGTTTTCATTTCCCATCCACGCCCCAATACTATACAATTGCGATTCATTTTTGCTATTATCATGCCCATTTATACTAAAAATATCGAATCCAATTTTGTAATGAACCTATAAAAAAAGAATCTGATTCAAAATAACATATGAATCAGACTCTTTTTTAAAATTTATTTGGAATACACTATCTTCTTAATCGTTTCTCCGGAAAGAAAATATTCTTCTGCTAATTGATGAATTGCAATTCCACTTTTAAAAGCGTCTTTAATTGCTTTATTTCTTTCATCCAGTTGTTTTCTTCCGCCAGATTGTGTACCCCATTTATAATGTTTTGTTTCTTGTTTTGGAATGTAAATTGTTTCACCTTGTATATACTTTTGAATTTCAGCAATTAAACTTTCTGGTAAAACGGCCTTAGCCTTTACGTATTTCATTTCTGCTCGCCCCTTATTTTTTATGGTTCATTTCAATAAGGTGCAAAGCCAAATATAAAAAATGATACGAGCTCATCTTGGCGATTGTATATTACTTGTCTACCTCACGCAAAGTATCGCCATTTCCATACTTGGCTTTGCATGAGACGTTGCAGTGTCTGGCAATTGAATTATAATCGCCATATAAACACCTCCTAATATACCTTTTGCATTTTATTATATGATAAATCCCTTCCCCTTGCATCCACATCCTTTTTAAAGCACGAAATTACTTAGTTTGATATAATACTTTTTATTCCAATCAAAAAGTATAGTGAGGTTGCGTTATGAAGAAAAAAATAATCATTACAATAGTTACATTATTCATTATTACTATAGCATTATTCGGAACGTACAAATTAATGAACGCAAGAAGCTTTCAATTATTTGGAGACTTAACAAATCGCGTTGAAACGAATGAAAAGGTGATTGCTTTAACTTTTGATGATGGCCCTACTAACAATATAAAACAAATACTACCACTACTAGATAAGTACAATGCTAAAGCTACTTTCTTTGTTATCGGAAACGAATTAGAAAACAATTTACCATTAGGTGAAGCGATTGTTCGATCTGGACACCAACTTGGAAACCATACATATTCTCATAATAGAATGGTTTTCAAAACACCTTCTTTTATTAAAGAAGAAATAGAAAAAACGAATTCATTAATCCACCAAACAGGATATACAGGTGAAATTGATTTTAGACCCCCTAACGGCAAGAAATTAATTGGACTACCATATTACTTAAATAACAACAATATCGAAACGATTACATGGGATCTTGAACCTGATACTTTTTATAAATCTGCATCTGATAAAATTGACTACGTCAATGAGAATATAAAACCCGGTTCTATCATTTTATTACACTCTATGTACGATGAGTCTAATGAAAATTTACAAACCATTGAAGGTATTTTAGACTCTTTATCTAAAAAAGGGTATCAGTTCGTGACAGTAAATGAATTGCAAAAAAGAGCAAAATAAAAAGGTAGCGTATCATAGAGCGATGCGCTACCTCTCTTTTTATATAATTCCAAGTACATTTAGGAATACGATAATAATCGCAATTGGTGCAATATAGCGAAGTAAGAATAACCATAATACAAATAATTTATAGCCTTTATTTTTACTTACACCAAGCTCTTTCATTAATACATCTTTCTTCATTTTTAAAGGAACAAAGATGGAAACTAATAAAACACCAAGTGGCATTAGTATGTTACTAACCGCATAATCTGCTAAATCAAAAATTGTTTTTCCAAATGGTTTCACATCGCTTAACAAACCGAATGATAATGCTGATGGTACCCCAACAACGAAGATTAATAACCCTACGATTAAGGCCATTTTTTCACGTTTCCCTTTTCCTTTTGCAGTTAAAGATGCAACGCTAATTTCTAGCATCGAAATTGCTGATGTAATAGTAGCAAAGAAGAATAGTAATAAGAAAACGATGAAGAATAATTTTCCAAACGCCATTTTACTGAAAATAGCTGGCAATACGATAAATAATAGCCCTGGTCCTTGCGATGGTTCCATTCCAAATGCGAATACAACTGGGAATATCGCAAGTCCTGCAAGTAAAGTAATAACAAGCGTCAAAGCAACGATAGAAAATGCTGAACGCGGTAAACTTTCTTCTTTCGGTAAGTATGAGCTATACGTTACCATAACGGCTACACCGACAGATAACGAGAAGAACGATTGCCCCATCGCATATAAAATAATTTCTGATGTTACGTTTGAGAAATCAGGTTGTAAGAAGAAGCGAACTCCTTCTCCAGCACCGTCTAATGTAAGTGCACGAACGATTAATACAAAGAATAAAACGAATAGTGCTGGCATGAAATATTTATTTACTTTTTCAACACCATTTTGTACTCCTTTACTTACGATAAAAATAGTAATAAGGATGAATAATAGCTGTGATCCAACTGCTAAATATGGATTGGAAATGATTTCACCAAACGTAGCTTCGTACGCACCATTTCCTTCCCATAGTCTACCTGTAGTTGCATTCCATAAATATAATATAATCCAACCTCCTACAACACTGTAGAAAGAAAGTAATATGAAACATGTTACAATCCCCAACTTACCTAACCACGGCCATAGCGTTTTAGGTGCAATTTCTCTGTACGCATCAACGGCCTCTTTTTGTGTACTTCTTCCAATAACGAATTCTGCTAATAGTAGCGGTAAACCAATTAATAATGTGAAACCGATGAAAATAAGGAAGAACGCGCCGCCTCCTCCGATGCCGGCCATATACGGGAATTTCCAAATCGCTCCAAGACCAATCGCTGAACCTGCTGCAGCTAATACGAAACCTAATTTCGATGTCCATTGCTGTGAATTCATCTTTTTATCTCCTCTCTTTTTCTTTTTCTTTTCATTATAATTTGCTCTATGTTCATATTGTTCTATTACTAGCCCGTTCTAATCCAACCACTTCCTCTCAAATAAAAAACGCCCCTACGTAAATACGTAGGGACGACAAAAATATCGCGGTACCACCCTAGTTATGAAGATACAACAAAAGTAAGACCTAAATAAAAAACGTCCCTACGCAAATACGTAGGGACGATAAAATATCGCGGTACCACCCTAGTTATGAAGCCACACCAGAGTTAGGACCTAAATAAAAAACGTCCCTACGTAAATACGTAGGGACGATAAATATCGCGGTACCACCCTAGTTGTGAAACAATCTTCACCACTTTATTTGATAACGGTATAAACTACCGTCTTTCATTTCCTCAAAATATGAGATTTATGAAAGATGCTCCAGGACGAACTTCATGAATAATCTATATACTGATTCACACCAACCATCAGCTCTCTGAAATAGGGAGATTTTCACTACTATACCCTTTCATTGCCCAAATATTATTTTCCGAATTGATTACTATCATTTTTATCACACATTAAAAATAGTGTCAACTTATATTTTGAATTTTTATGTATTACATTCTATTTAAAAATTCAAAATATGACTTTTGAATGCATAGTATTCATACATTTATGGTTTATACTGTATTAACTTCTTTAACGGGTTTATAGTAGTATACGATAAATGCAAGGCAGCACGAGTAGGAGGAAAGAATTTTGTCTACTTCAAAAGTTTTAAAAGGTACGGCTTTATTAAGCGGTGCCACAATGATTTCACGTATTTTAGGGTTTATATATTTTTTCCCCTTTCAATTATTAGTTGGAACGCAAGGGGTCGCTTTATACGGATATGCATACTCTTGGTACGGTATTTTATTAAGTTTTTCAACAGCTGGTATTCCTATTGCCGTCTCCAAATTTGTTGCAAAACATAATGCACTTGGTGATTATAGTACAAGTAAAAAATTATACAACTCTAGCGTAAAATTGATGTTGTTTATGGGCTTTTTAGGATTTTTAATTTTATTTATTGGAGCACCGTACATATCACAATTTATTATTCGCTCGAAAACGCCAGATCCACAATTTATCGCCGACGTAACACTTACGATGCGAGCATTAAGCTTCGCACTTATTATCGTACCAGCTATGAGTGTTACACGTGGTTATTTCCAAGGTTTTCAACATATGAAACCAAGTGCTGTTTCTCAAGTTGTAGAACAAATCGCACGCGTTGTTTTCATTTTAGTTGGTAGTTTTATCGTCTCAAAACTATTAGGGGGTTCAGTAGCTTCTTCTGTTGCAGTTGCTACGTTTGGTGCTGTTATCGGGGCACTTGCCAGCGTCTCTATTTTAATGCTGTACTGGAAAAAATATAACGGATTAAAGCCTCCCGAAGGTGAATTAAAATCAAGGGCATCCGATATTCCATTAAAAAATATTTATATGGAATTACTTCGATATGCAATCCCAATTGTATTTGTCGGTATTGCAATTCCGCTCTATACGTTAGTAGATCAATATACCGTAGCTGATGTCCTTAGAGCGATGGGAGAGCCTTTAGAAACCGCGAATGCAGTTTTCGCTTATATAACGAACTATGCACAAAAGTTAATTATGATTCCCGCTTCACTTGCAACTGGATTCTCATTAACAATTATTCCAGCTATAACGAAATCATTTACGAGCGGGAAACTAGAAGAATTACAAGAACAAATTTCAAAGATATTCCAAGTGTTGTTATTCTTCACTATCCCAGCCGCATTCGGCCTAGCAAGTATCGCTTACGATGCATTCCGCATGGTTTATGTAAATCCTGAAATTGCACTTGGTGGATCACAATATTTAATTTCATTTGCACCGTCTGCTATATTAAGTGCGATTTTTACAGTTTCAGCTGCTATATTACAAGGAATTGATTATCAAAGAAAAACAATGATTGCATTCTCAGTTGGTATTCTCGTTAAAATTGTGGTGAACACACCGCTCTTACATTTATTCGGTGGACATGGTGCTGTACTTGGAACAATTCTTGGATATCTTGTTTCAAATATTATTATGCTGTACTGCATCGTTAAGTTTGCGAAATTCAAAATTGGTGAAACAGCAAAAACAGTATTTCTAATTACGATTTACTCCGCAGCAATGTCTGCTGTTGTAATTGCATTAAAAGTAATTTTAAAATGGTTAATCCCTGGACAATCTTATATCGAATCACTGCTCATTGTCTTTATATGTGGCGCTGCCGGAGGGCTTGTTTACCTTTTATTCGCCCTAAAGAGCGGACTTGCTTCTCATATTCTCGGTGATCGTATTCAACGTTTACCTGTACTAGGGAAATTAGTTAAATAAAAAAGAAGAGATGTAACTCGTTGTTACATCTCTCTTTTTCACTTCACATATTCAATACGCTTTTGTTGTTCAGAAACATTTAATTCTGGAGCATATTGTTCTACTAAATGTAATACTTCCTCGATTAATACTTCTAGCTCTTGCACGCTATGCTCTGGACTCCCTATTAACGTACCCGCCATACGCTCAAATAGATTTTCAGGTTTAATTGTCATTTGTTCCACATTATTACTCATCCATTTAAATGCTGGATGATGCACGTACATTCGGTTCAAACCAAATAAAACCCCAAATATATTTCTTTGTACTTCACAAATAACATCATACAACATAAGCCAATCTTTCCGTTTCAAAAGCGCTTCTCGATTATGCCAGCGATTGCTTAACCATAGATTTTCTGAAATCATCCGTTTCGCTAGTTCTTCTGGATACACCGCCACATTACCTTTTAATTCATTCACTTTCTCTTCTCTATACAAACTAACTCCATCATGAACGGATGATACAATACATTGTTTCTCATAATTTATATCATATAAATCTACAACATCTGAAATAACTTTTTCTACTGTTCCTGTTAAAAAGTTACTAATCTCTAGCTTAATTCCTTCTTTCGTCAAATACGTTTCCGACCATTCTTCTTCCTCATACGGATAATAGGATAAAATTGTCCCATCAATACGATGAATAGGAGCTCTACGGTCCTCATCCTCTGGCGGCGCTGACCATAAAATATGTAATTCAATATCTGAATGTTCATCTTCTAACTTTCTCGCTACTGAACCCGCTAAAATAATTGCTTCGATTTTCGAGTTTTCCCTATAAATCTCTGACATTTCTATTGCTTTCTCTAGTAATCCCATTTCATTTCCCCCTAAAGCTGCAACATCCCTCTCTATTTATATATTTCAATACCACATCTTATAATCCCTTTACGACTTACACCTTTTCAAATCTCACTAATTCATATTTCCACCCAATAACGCTGAACAATTTCACCAGTATGAGTAGAAATCACTTCATTTTCTAACACACCGCCAACCTTTTGAATTGTTTTAGCCGAGCCAACATTCGCTTTATCACAAGTTATTAACACTTTGTTCAAACCTAACTTTTTCACCTCAGCTAATGAAAGTTGAAGTTGTTTAGTAGCATATCCTTGGCGACGTTTATTAGGATGCACACTATAACCGATATGACCGCTTTCCAGCAATAATTCTGGATTTAATCGATGTCTAATATTTACAAAACCGATAAGTTCTCCTTTTTCAAAACTTAAAAACTGACTAGATGGCACTCGATTCGATTGTAAGTTTTCTCCTACTTCTTGTATACTCACTTTTTCAAACCATTTATCTAGAAAATCAAAATTTTGTAAAGAACTACTGCCATGCGGTTGTTCTCCTGAATTTAAAAATGCCTGCCTATACTCCATAATTTGTTTGCTATATTTATAAGTTGGTTTTAATAGTTTCATTGTGCTTCCCCCCTCTTAATACCCTAAAATAAACCCCTTAATAGCTCTATTGCACCATTAAGGGGTTTCTATCATTTTTATTCAAATAACCCCATACTCAAATAACGTTCACCAGTATCAGGCGCAATACATAAAACTTTTTTACCAGCACCTAGACGTTTCGCTATCATGATCGCTGCGTAAACAGAAGCTCCTGAAGATGGACCTACTAATAAACCTTCTTGTCTTGCTAAGTTTCTCATTGTCGTTAATGCTTCTTCATCCGCAATTTGAATAATTTCGTTATACACTTCAGTATTTAAGTTTTTCGGAATAAAACCAGGACTTGTTCCTACTAGTTTATGAGGGCCTGGAACACCACCAGATAACACTGGTGATCCTTTCGGTTCTACTACTGCAATATATAAGTTTGGTAGTTTCTCTTTTAATGTTTCACCTGTCCCTGTAATTGTTCCACCTGTTCCTGCGGTTGCTACAAATGCATCAAGCTCTCCATCCATTTGCTCATAAATTTCAAGTGCAGTCGTATAACGATGAATATTCGGATTTGCTGGGTTTTCAAATTGCTGCGGAATGAAACTATTTGGAATTTCTTTTTGTAACTCTACCGCCTTCGCAATTGCTCCTGGCATTCTTTGTTCTGCCGGTGTTAAAACTACTTCTGCGCCGTATGCCTTCAATAAATTAATACGCTCTTTTGACATGTTATCTGGCATAATTAAAATAGCTTTATATCCTTTAGCAGCCGCATTCATCGCTAAACCAATTCCTGTATTTCCACTTGTCGGTTCAATAATTGTATCACCCGGCTTAATGAGACCGTGTTCCTCAGCGACATGAATTAAGTTATAGGCCGCACGATCTTTCACACTGCGTGACGGATTAAACATTTCCAGTTTTACATACACATCCGCTGCGTCCTCTGGAATAAATTTAGATAATCGGACGACAGGTGTATCTCCTATTAATTCTGTAACGTTTTCACATAATTTCATAGCGTATCCCCTATTCTATCGTTTTCTTATCATTTGGCAGTAACCATGAAGTAAGTCCAATTAATGGTAAACAACTACATAATAGCATAATAAACTGAAGACTATACATATCAGCTAATTTCCCAAGAACTACAGCACCTAATGCTCCAAGACCAAACGCAAGACCGACAATGAGCCCTGATACCATTCCTACTTTTCCAGGTACAAGTTCTTGCGCGTATACAACAATTACACTAAAACTACTTGAACTAATAAAACCGATACATAAAAATAACGGTACAACCCACACAAGAGAAACATGAGGTAGCAAAAGTGCAAGCGGTGCTGAACCGAGCATTGAAAAGACAATGATCTTTTTCTTACCGAATCGATCCGCTAGTGGACCACCAAAGAAAGTACCTAATACACCAGCAATCATAAAAGCGAAGACGAAATACTGTGCATTTTTTATAGATAAACCGTAATGCTCTATTAAATAAAATTGATAGAAATTCCCGATACCAGCACCGTACCAAGAACGTACAAATGTTAGAAAAACAAGAAGTAAAATAACAAATTTAATGTGCGTACTTACAATCGCATTTTCAGCCTCAAGTGCAGCCCTCTTTTTCCTTCTTACAGCACCAGTGGCTAATTCATTTTTATACCAATTTGATACGAAAATTAGTAATACAATTCCTACTGCTGCGAAAGCAGTAAAACCTAGAGAACCAATTTGACCGAGCGGAACGAAAATCAGCGCTGTAAAAATAGGTGCTAACGAATTCCCTGTATTTCCTCCCACTTGATAAATCGCTTGTGCTAAACCACGTTTGGCACCTGCCGCCATATAAGCAACGCGGGCACCTTCTGGATGAAAGACTGCGGAACCTAATCCAATAAATAAAACAGAAATAATAACAATAATAAAATTCGGGGCAAACGCGAGCCCAATCATCCCAAGCATGCTCGAAAACATACCGAGTGGTAATAAAAATGGTGACGGCTTCTTATCTGAATACATCCCAAAAACCGGCTGCATAATCGATGACGTCATATTTAACGCGAACGCAATCCATCCTACTTGCATATAAGATAAATTCATCGTTTTTTCCAAAATAGGAAACAACGCTGGTACAACCGCTTGCATCGAATCATTCAAAAAATGTCCGAAACTAATCGCAAATAATATTCGATATATCGTCGGTGTTTCCACTACACTTTTTTGTGAAACTGCTTGCATATACGAATCTCTCCTTCCTGTACAAAATATATATTTATTACAGTTAGTGTAATAAATTCTGAGTTTTGAAACATTTCTATTCTATACTGGTTTCATTTCTTTTTCCAGAAATTCAACTTCTAAAAAATATATTTTTTCTATATGCTTTGTCGGATTTATTCATATGAACCCTCTGTATTTTATTTTATACTGGGACTGGACGGAAGAAAGGCTTGCAATTATGAAGAAAAAGACGACCCTAAAACATATTAGGATCGCCTTTTCTATTAAATAGCAAAACGCTTATACTTCTCATAATCACTCGTCTTACATTCCAGTGCAATTTTCGTACCTTCATTTTCATAACTCGTAGATAAAACGTGCGCATGATTGTTGAAATACGAAACTACCTGTCCTTGATCATATGGAATTAACATTTCACACTTCGTATACTCTTTATAAATATGCGCGCGAACCATTTCTACAAGCTCTTCAATTCCAACATGTTTCTTCGCAGATAGATACACGCGATCTTCTTGCACTTTCGGAATTTCAACATCTACCATATCTGATTTGTTGTATGCATAAATCGTCGGGATATTTTCCACGCCAATTTTCTTTAACGTTTCATTTGTAATATCAATTAATTGCTCATAATTAGGATTTGAGTAATCTACGACGTGAATGAGTAAATCTGCTTCCGCCACTTCCTCTAGCGTTGAACGGAATGCTTTCACAAGATGATGCGGTAATTTACTTACAAATCCAACAGTATCCGTTAATAAAAATGATTTATTATCCGGTAAATCAATATTTCGTACAGATGTCTCTAATGTCGCAAATAACATATCTTTTTCAAATACTTGTTTTTCTACAGTACCATTAAAAATTTCAAGCATTGTATTCATTATCGTTGATTTACCTGCATTCGTATATCCTACTAATGATACAACCGGAATTTCATTTTTCTTACGTTGTTTACGCTGCGTTTGACGCTGTGCAACAAGTGCCTCTAATTCTTTATTTAGAGCTGCAATTTGTTCTTCAATTTTACGACGGTCTAATTCCAACTTCTTCTCACCGACACCTTTATTTTTCGTGCCAACTCCCCCGCTCTGTCTTCCTAAAGATTCACGAAGACCGATTAAACGAGGCATCATGTACTGAAGATGGGCCACTTCTACTTGCAACTGCGCTTCTTTCGTTTTTGCACGCTGCGCAAAAATATCTAAAATTAAAATGGTACGATCAATTACTTTACAATCTAAATCCTCTTCTAAATTTCGAATTTGTGAAGGAGATAATTCATCATTAAAGATGACCATATTCGCATCGGCTTCTTTCACATACGCTGCTACTTCTTCAATCTTCCCTTTTCCAATATAATGCGACGGATTTACTCGTTGTAAATTTTGCGTCACTTGACCGATTACTTCCACATCACAAGCTTCCGTCAGATTTGCTAACTCTTCCATCGAATATGCAAAATCAGCTTCATTACCTAAATTTACTCCGACTAATATTGCTCTTTGTAATAATTCTTCCATATATTTATTCCTCCATTTCGATTACGCAAAATAAAAAACACAGGTCACTGCCTGTGTTTTCGTAAACGGATAAGGGTTTACCAAAGAAATAGAAGAAAGCAGTGCTTTCGTCCTATAACATGGTCAAAAAGTCCCAAGATAGTATACGTATCCAACAAGTGTTCACCTATACTGTCCCATTCTATTTATAAAGGCAAAACAAAAAGAGGG
This sequence comes from Bacillus cereus group sp. N8, assembly GCF_016483685.1. Classification (NCBI taxonomy): domain Bacteria; kingdom Bacillati; phylum Bacillota; class Bacilli; order Caryophanales; family Bacillaceae; genus Bacillus; species Bacillus cereus group sp. N8. The sequence continues at coordinate 56,446 of NZ_JAEHBK010000002.1, forward strand.
CGTATTCGTCCCTCCCTCTTTTTCACATATAAGCTTAATAAAGGGTTCCTTTAAAATAGGCAGACCAATCCCGTTCACTCTGTACACAGACAGAGCCTTTGAGCGCTATTCAATTATCGGCACAAAGTATTGAGACGTAATCTGATTAAGATCAAAGGAAGCCCCTCCGTTCATTTTAAGTTACATAAAGTGTAGCATAAGTAATTCGCTTTCACAAGATTAAACCACCCATAGAAACAGAAAGAAAATCTTTATATTTTTACTTTAATCGTCATTTTTTGCGGGTTCTTCTCATAATAAAAATAACAACAGCAATTATCAATAACAGACCTATAGAAATGATAGCCACTTGCCACCAACTTAAACCGCTCACCAGTTCATCTTTTAAATCGATTTTCTTCGTCGGAATAGCTTCCTTCGCAATATGACTTAAAGTATTCCTCTCCATCTCTGCCTCATCTAATCTCTTCGTTCCACTGCAGAGAGATGTCTCTAACTTCTCCTCTCCTCTATAAGAAGAAAAGACTAGATACTCTCCTCCCTCCGCAAAACGAAATGCACAGCTACTAAAACTTGTATATATAATAACTTGCGAAGAGCTTGTCCCTTTCCAAATTTTCTTCACTTCAAATAATGTTTTCATTTCTCCATCTTTCTCTTGAACTTCTAACACCTTACCTTCAAACACTACATCATTTTTTTTGTAACCTCTCTTCTGGTGATGCTTTAGTACAATCACAAGCATAAGACTTCTCTGGTAAAATAAAATAAGTAAAGCTACAAATTAAAAAAAGAGACAATACATATACGATTCTTTTCAAGAATCTCAAACCCCTTCATTATCAATTTTAGAAGCTTTCCGTATATTATTTTTACGTTATTCGCCAAATTCCTCCATAGTGAATTAAACATTATCGTTTCAATACAATAAAAATCTTTATTGACATTTTTATAACCTGATATTAGTATCAGGTTATAAAAATAACAAGGAGATGTTCCTATGAATTCTAAATCTCGTATTACTGCAATTGGTACTTATGTTCCAGATCAAATATTGTCTAATAACGATTTAGAAAAAGTAGTCCATACGAATGATGAATGGATTGTGCAAAGAACAGGAATGAAGGAAAGAAGAATTGCTAACGAAGACGAATACTCCTCACACTTAGCCATTAGAGCAATCGAAAACTTATGTAAAACATATAAGAAAAACCTAGAAGATGTCGACTGTATCATTGTCGCTACAACTACTGCTGACTTTGTTTTCCCTAGCGTTGCTTGCCAAATACAACAATACTTCAACTTACCCCATACACTAGCTTTTGATTTAAATGCGACTTGCGCTGGTTTCACATATGGCCTGCACGTTGGTAATAGCTTGATTACTTCTGGATCACATGAAAAAGTACTTGTCGTAGCAACAGAGACATTATCTAAAGTTACTGATTACTCCGATAGAACGACCTGCATTTTATTTGGCGATGGTGCTGGAGCTATTTTATTAGAAAGAGATGAAATCAAACCAAGCTTTATCGCTGTTCACATGGGAACAAATGGTGCTGGTGGCATTCACCTATACAGAACAAACTTATCTACCACTATGAATGGCACACCACTGCAAACAAATGAAAAAATCGTTCAAAATGGGAGAGAAGTGTATAAATGGGCAACACGCACGGTACCAGCAAGTATAAAAGAACTATTACATACCGCAAATATGCAAATAGATGATATAGACTGGTTCGTACCACACAGTGTTAACTTACGAATGATTGAATCTATTTGCGAGAAAACCGAAATTCCAATTCAAAAAACTTTAACCAGTGTAAAATACATGGGGAATACATCTTCCGCTTCCATTCCACTCGCTTTAGATTTAGCTAGAAAAGAAGGAAAATTAAATAACGGAGATACACTTTTGCTGTATGGATTTGGTGGTGGTCTTACGCATTTAGGGCTTATTGTGGAGTGGAATTTAAGTTAAGTATATAAAGAGAGGTTCTAGTCAGTAACTAGAACCTCTCTTTACTTTAATTTCTTGCCCCTTTTCGAGACCATATCACAACAGGGATTAGCAATAATGCTAACACTCCTCCCGCTAATGATAATGCGGCATAACTGGAATTAGCTACTACCATTCCTGACATCGCTCCACCTGAAGCTCCGGCTAACGCAATAAAAACATCTATTTTCCCTTGTGTTTTAGCACGTGTAGAAGGAGTTGTGGAATCAACGATTTGTGCTGTTCCACTTATTAAACCGAGGTTCCATCCTAATCCAAGTAAAGAAAGAGCAACAATTAATAATAGTAAAGAATTACTTGGTGCTATCGCAGCTATTACACCCGCTGCAAGTAAAATCACCCCACCAGCTATACTCATCGTAGTTCGGCCAATTTTATCAATTAACATTCCCGTAACGAGAGATGGAAGATACATTGCACCTACATGGAAACCGATCACAAGGCCTACTGCACTTAAACCATGACCGTGGTGTCCCATATGAACTGGCGTCATCGTCATAATCGCAACCATCACTATTTGAGTAAGTATCATAACGATCGCTCCAACAGTAATACCTCGTTTGTTTTCTGTCCCTTCTTCTGTTACTAGTTGCCCTTTATATGTATGCTCTTGTTTATATGTTTCTATTATGTTAGCAATAATTAACGGATCTGGACGAAGCATAACAAATAGGACAAGACCCGCTAGTATAAATGCAGCTGCCGATAATATGAACGGACCAGCAAGTTCAGGAATTCCAATTGAATGAGCAAACCTTCCCATTACACCTACTAAATTTGGACCTGCAACTGCACCAAAAGTCGTCATTACCATCGTAATACTAACAGCAGTTGCTCGCTGCTTCTTATTCGCTAAATCGGTACCAGCATAGCGAGCTTGTAAATTCGTCGCTGTACCTGCACCATATATGAGTAAAGAGACTAGTAATAGAATAATACTATTTGTTAAAGCAGCTAATACAACTCCAATAGCCCCTAGTCCCCCTACTATAAACCCTGTTGCAAGTCCTATTCGGCGACCATATTTTTGCGATAACTTCCCAACAAAGAAAGCCGCTACAGCGGATCCCATTGTAAACATAGCAGCCGGTAATCCTGCATATGCATCTGTCCCAAGCATTTGCTGTGCAAGAAGTGCCCCTACTGTAATTCCCGCAGCTAGGCCTGCACCACCAAACATTTGTGAAATGCTTACGATTACTAAGGTTCGTTTATATAATTTTTGTTGCTCTTCTTCTGTGTACATACGATTACTTATTAAAGCATCTGTTGTCTCTATCATTTCCTCAACCTCTCTATAAAACTGATCCCTCTTGTTAATGTACTATAGAACAACAAAATCCCCAAATTTAAAATGTTGCAATTTATTTATCCGTATAAAGAACCCCACGGTTTATGTTTCACCCATTACCGAGGGGTTCCCAAAATAACTATACTAATTTTTTGACAGCCTTCGTTACATCTTTAGAACACAATTCATAATTAGCCTATTTCCCTTACAATTCCCTTACTACTCTTTTCTCCTCTCTTTTTACTGAAAGCCTTCCCTTCCAAAAACAACAAACTCACTAAAGCACAAATTAAAATAAATGGAACACTCGCTTTATATAAATATATAAAATACTTCCAACTAAAAAGCTGTCTTGTAATTGGGTAAAACCAAATTACAAGACAGCTTCCCTTCATATTTCCTATACAAACCTTTTTACTATTTGACTCCTGCATCTTGCACAGATTCAATTTCCTTTTTCTTACCTTCTTTTATTTCATAATAATACGAAGGTAATTCTATATTATGTTCTAAGAAATAACCCTCAATTAATGAAATAATCACTTTCAATGTTTTCAAACGAGCGTATAATTTATCATTACTCGCAATAATATTCCATTTAGCATTCGGTTTATTTGTGTTTTCAAACATGTCTTCCATTGCTTCGACATACTCACCCCATTTTTCCCGATTACGCCAGTCCTCATCTGTAATTTTCCATCTTTTAAGAGGATTATTCTCTCTTTCTGTAAATCTCTTCAACTGTTCGTCTTTACTAATATGATAGAAAAACTTTCCTATTATGTAATGATCATCAGTTAATAGTTTTTCAAAATCATTAATTTCATCATACGCTCTCGTCCACTCTTCGTTTGTAGCAAAACCTTCAACACGTTCAACTAATACCCGCCCATACCATGAACGGTCGAATATAGTAATTTGCCCATATTGAGGAATTTTCCGCCAAAAACGTTGCAAATAATGATACCGTTTTTCATGTGGAGCAGGGGCGCCAATTGGATTCACTTGGAATCCACGCGGATCAAGATGTTCAGTCACTCGCTTAATCGCTCCGCCTTTACCTGCTGCATCCCAGCCTTCCATAACAAGCATAACGGCTATTTTTTCTTCTTTTAAAATTTGCTGTAGTGCTAATAAGCGCATTTGATATTTTTCGAGTTTCTTATTGTACTTAGATTTCGAATCAATTCTTTTCGTTAAATCTACTTTAGCCAGATGCTCTTTTTCCATCAAACAAATCCCCCTTGTTATATGACAATGTTATTTTAACATATTTATTGGGAATTTTTTCATATTAACATTCCTTTTGACTAATACTCATCCCCTCCACCTGTATCTATCCTTTGTAAGTCGGACGCATCTTTAAATTGATAAATCCCCCCCAGATTTACTTTTTAGTACCCTTTAGCAAGCATTTATTATTAATCAAAAAAACAAAACAAGGAAACTATGCCGAAAAAGCTCTACACAGTTTCCTTGTTTTTTTTAATGTGTGTGTGACATACTTGGGAAGATTAATTACGAAAAGATAGGAGCTCTATCGCTTCACTTATACTACAAACGAATTACAGGCGGAATATCTCCTTCTGATAAAAAGTAAGCAAACACTGTAAATCCACTAACTAATATTGATAATAATGTTATTACAATCCCACGTGGTATATTATCTCAAAAAGAGAAGATAATAACAAATAAATTCATTAAAGAATGGGAGCTCTCTAAAATGAAACACAAAATAATAACTCTCTTTACGCTTATATGTTTAGCACTACCAATGCAAGCTAATGCTTACACATTTCAGTCGTTACCAATTGCATCAAAGTCTAAACAATGGTATATCGAAATTGACAAATCTCATAACTCAAACAAGCAAGCGGTGCAGCCAAAACAAGGTGTATATGATACGTATAGTTTACTCTTAAAAAATATTGGTAATGATGTATCAAATGTATCTGTAGAAATACTTGATAACACACCTACATCTAAAGCTACCTTCAATCCTACTACATTAAATAACAACGTTTCAAAAAGTCATACAAGCTTTGACTACATGGTATTCCCATTAGACTTTAATAGCCATAATTTCAAAGTCGTCATTACTTGGGAGGAAAAGAATTTCTCTTACAACGGCCATCCAGTAAATGAGAGTAAAAAAATAAAACAAACATTTGTGTTTAATGAAGAGTAAGCCCTAATTGGATTAGGGCTTACTCTTCATTTACAAAACCAGATTGAATTGCATCTGTCACTTCTTTTGCAATTTCCATTGTCGTTGCTTCCATACAAAGTTTTTTATACCAAATATGTACGGATGATTTTTTATTAGAAAGATGCTTCATTAAAATCAATTGACTATATGCCATTTTACTTTCTATAGGAGTCGCAATATACACCGTAAAATTCTTTGCTTCAAATACCTTTTCTCCCAAAACATATTTACATCCTAACTCACCTACTACTAAATCATTTAGGTTTTCTATAGTCATATACCATATCCCCCTTTTAGCCTACATAATCAATCGAACCGCCGAATACTTGGTATAGACAATGCCATTCCAATTGTTATGAGTACTAAAATAGCTAGCATTATAATTGTTATTTTGCCACCTATTACAGTGGCTAACCAGCCTACAATCACATACCCTAATGGCAATAAAGCAAATGAACCTAACATATCAAGACTTGCCACTCTTCCAAATGCTTCTTCTGGTACAAGCTCTTGTAAACTTGTTTCCCAAATGAGCCCAAATATCATCATACCGAATCCTTCTATTGCCATTAAAGCTATTAAAGCAGGTGCCCAAGAAACGAAAGGCATAATTAATAGTGCTATTCCACTTATTAACACACCACCATATGCTAGTACTCCCCTCTTACGCCACTGCTGCCGCCCACCAAAAATTAGTGCTGCAATTACAGCTCCAGCACCAGAAGAAGCCATACCCAATCCATACACGAAAGCTTCAAAATGATGATGAACATTAAACAACCATGGAATTAATACAACGATAATTCCTGCATAACAAATATTTATGAAAGAAAAGACTAAAATTGTAATCCACAGCCACGGGTGACTTTTCAAAACTAAAACACCTTCCATAAACTCTTGTTTGTAATCGATCTTACTCTTTTCAATAGGTTTTACTGTTTGAAACTTGATTTCTCTTAAAAATAATAAACATAAAAATGATAACAAATATGTTACTGCATCCAGTCCAAATCCTATTCCGGCAGATGCAACTGAAACGATCAATCCTCCAAGAGCCGGTCCAATTAGTCGTATACCTTGATTACTCATTTGAGTTAATGCATTAGCTGCATTTCGAATTTTCGGTACAAATACTTTCGCTCTTACAGCCGCATACGCCGGCTGAAATATCCCTTCCATAAGTCCATATAATGCTACGAATACATATAGAAGTGGAATTGTTAAAACGTCCATAAATATAAGTGTTGCAAGTAATAACATTAATATGCAACGGATTATATCTGTAAATAACATCAATTTTACCCGGTCAATTCGATCCACGACTAATCCAGCAAACGGTAACGCAAGAATATTAGGAAGCATGTACATTGCCATAGTCATTCCCATTACAACTGTTGAACCAGTTAATGAATATACAACGACTGGCAGAATAACCATCGTTATCGAACTACCTAAAGTCGAAAGTAATTGCCCAAGCCATAAAAACTTAAAGTGTGGTGACACTTTAACTGGCAATAACAATTTACCGACATAACCTAAATGTTTTTCTGTTGGTATTTCTCCTTGCATATCTCTCTCCTCTTTTCAAATTAAGTTAATACCCAAGATTAAATACAGAAAATTCAATCTTTAACACCTTTAATTATATATGAAACTGTTAAATTATTAGTAAAAATATAAAAAAGAAAATCATAATGAATCTACACATATCACGTGTTGAATATAAATAGAAAAGGTGTTTTCATTTATGAAAACACCTTTTCTATTTATAATTTTAAGTTCTTCTTCAATGTCCAATACTTTTCTTGAGCATTTTCAAATGAGAATTCTACCCAGCCATTTGGATCTTCACGATATACATTTACTTTTGTACCATTCTCTAATTTTCCAACTTCATTTTGTGTAACGTTTGGTACACTCTTAATTGGATTGTTAAACGGGAATGGAACTTGATAGTAAGATCCTACAGTTTGAACAGTAGCTTTCGCATCTTTTGCGTAATCTTTATATGGAATTGTTTCGCCTAATGCCTCTACATTTAATGTATTAGGGTTTTTCGGCAATCGGTTTACATTTTGATAATCTTTGTTATTGAAAGGCTTAATACGTTCCATAATATTAGCAATTTTGCCAGCCCATTCTTTATCAGTTGAATACATTACATTCATCGCAGATAATGTGTAACCGTTGAAATACTTAGCACCTTGTTCTAAGTAATTCTTCCTCACATAATCAGCATTGTATGAAATACTTAATCCATAAGATGGTAAATATTTTGCATGTGCGAATGGGTCCCAATCATACGCTCGTAGTCCAAATAAATTATGTTTACGATATGCAATTTCTGATTTCCCGTATCCAGACTCTAAGATTGCATGTGCTGCTAAATATAAAGAGTTTACGCCATACTCGTTTTGCGCTTTAATAAAGTCTTGTCCAACTCCAACAAGCGGACTATCGGGATGATATCTTTTAATATAATTATCAATCTCTTGAGCTGTTACATTAGAAGGTAATGTTACATCTAAATCGATATATGATGCCATGGCATTATATAAAAATTGCGCATATTCTTCACGTGTTAAAACACTAGTTGGATTAAATGCACCTGCACCATTACCTGCAGCAACGCCGTTAGACTCTAATGCACTAATGGCATCATTTGCCCAATGATTTTTCGGAACATCATTAAATGTATGATTAGCTTTTACTTTTAGTTTAAAAGCTTTCTGTAAAATTACAGCCATTTCAGCACGAGTTAAAGATTCTTTCGGTCTAAATGTTCCTTTACCATCACCTACGAAAATCCCCATATCTGTTAAAGCTAAAATTTCTTTTTGGAACATTGTTGTCCCTTCGCTAATATCAGAGTATGGATTTTTATACTCGCTTTTCGCTTCTGGTTTTAATGCACGATATATTAATGCGGCTACTTGCTCACGATTTACAACATCCCCAAATCCAAACTTACCATTATCATATCCTGCAATAATTTCTTTTGACGTTAAATTAATAATTGCTTTATATGACCAATGATCTTTCGGAACGTCTGGAAATTCCTTTTCAGCTGCAAATGAAGTTGCTGGAGCCATCACTACTTGAAGTGCGACTGTCACTGCTAACACATTAGAAATAAATTTTTTCATATTTTTTAACACGTTATGTATATGCTTGTCCCGTGTTAACTTGCCTCCCTTTTTAATAAAATTTTCCCTATTAAACTAACAAACTTTTAAGTCAATTAATTAGTCAACAGTAAAAGTATACGTGATAAAAATAAACTAATCTACCATTATTTTATTTATAATCAGCATAATACGATATATCTTTTTATTTCGATACAAAATTATATAAATCCATATAAAAAGCCCATCTCTATATAGACGATGGGCTTTTTAAACGATGTTTTTTTATTTAGCTAATCGATACTTTGTAACATTGAAACCTTTCCACTCATAATAATCTAAAATCCCAGCATAAACTGCCTCTGCAGCAATTTGTCTTCCTGACTCAGTAGCTAATTTGCCATTATCTATATTGTTATCTATAAAGGCAAGCTCTGTTAAAACTGCTGGTACTGTATTTTTATTTACTACATAAAATGAATGATTGTCTTTTATATCTCTATCTCTTGTATGTAGTGCTTCTACTACTCGTTTTTGAATTTTTTGTGCTAATACTTTGCTATCCTTTTCAAGCTGTGTCTCTTCCCCAGACTTGGATTTTTTATAATAATATGTTTCCGTTCCATGACCATCATGATTTTCAGAAGCATTTGCATGAATGCTTACAAATATATCTGCATTGTTCTCTTGACCAAATTTCACTCGATTCACAAGAGACTCATTCTTGTTACTTCCTGGATTTCCGTTCTCTTCACGTGTTAACAAAGCTTTTAAAGGTGTATTTTTTTCTAACAATTGCTGTAATCTTAAAGATGTATCAAATACAATTTCACTTTCCTTTTCACCTTGCCCTGGATTCCCTGGATCAAATCCTCCATGACCAGGATCAATAATAACTACCTTTTCCACTAATGGATTTCCAACTTGAATTTTGTCAGCCTTTGTAATAAATTGAGCTGCTTCTGCTTTAGTTAGAGTTTTTTCAGGCTCCCATTTGTTACCAGTACCAACAGAAATCCCTAATTCAACTAGGATGTTAGCTTTTGCTTTACCCCAGCTTTTTTCTAAATCACTGAATTTAGTTGCTGGAGTACCATTTACTTTAGAATCTAATTTGTAAGCTTCTACAATAAGGGAGGCCATTGAAACTCGGTCGATTTTCCCAGTTGGATCAAATACGCCTGGGCCTTTCCCTTTAACAACACCAGCTTTTTCTACAGCTGCGATGAATGGAGTATACCATTGGTTTTGAGAATCACCGAAAGATGGTTTAGCATTTTTATCGATTGGTAAGTTTAAGATTTTAGCCATCATTGTAGCTGCTTCTGCACGAGTGATTTCCTTTTCAGGCTCGAACATTCCTGCATCATTACCCTTAACTGCACCTTTTTCTACTAAATAGTTAATAGAATCTTCTGCCCAGTGTTTAGCTGGAACATCTGGAAATGTTTTTGTTTGTGCGAAACTACTAGATGAATAAGATAATATACTAGCTGCGATTATTCCTGCTGTGATTATTCTATTTTTCATAGAATATATTCCCCTCTCAAGTACAATGTTTTATGTAACAGAGTAATTATAGTTCTGAAAATTAGTAATAGTCAATTGCATTTTGTATAATTTTGTCTTATTATTGTATTTTTTGGAACAAATAACTATAGTTAAACTATAAGAGACTCATTTTATAAGAGGAGAGATTCGTATGAGTACGAATTGGAAAAGTATCGAACACCGCATTTATACAATGTGTATGATTCAGCGTAACAATGAAATATTACTAATACAACGGCCGGATCATCTAGGCTTCCCTGGTTACATCGCTCCAGGCGGAAAAGTAGATTTCCCAGAAAGTATCGTTCAAGCCGCTATAAGAGAAGTAAAAGAAGAAACTGGATTACTTGTTTCTAATTTAATCTTTAAAGGATTAGACGAATATGTAAATCCAAAAGAACAAGTTCGCTATATGGTTTTCAATTATTGGACAAATTCATTTGAAGGTAGCCTTCTTCCTCACCCTCCAGAAGGAGAATTAGTATGGGTTCCAATTGACTCTGCGTTACAGCTTCCCATGCAAGAGTGGTTTAAAGAAAGATTCCCATTATTTTTTGAAAAAAGCACTTTCGAAATTCAACGTGTTTGGGATCGTGACTTAGATAAACAAGTTGCTATGACAATTACCCCTACATAAAAAAGCTTGGAATATCTCCAAGCTTCGCTTACTTCTCCTCTATTTTCTTAATCTCATAATCAATTTCTAAAAACTTAACTCCAAATATCCACATTCTATGGTTAGCTGTTAACATTTGATCCGTGCCCTCTTTAATGATAAAAGTCTCTGCTAATGGTAAGCGTATTGTAAAGTAGCCAGTGTGTAAGTATATCCCTTCATCTCCCTTACAACTCTCTCTTAGCTTACTTGTAATAACTAAACTGTTTGCATCATTAGCTAACTTCAAAATACCAGTCATATTCGAATATGGTAAAGGCAATGCGATATTCATATATGTCTCGTTCTTGTATACATGCTTTGAATAAAGGGCTACAAAAATCGTTTCCCCCTCTCCATTCTTTCTTATCCATGCCCTCACGTTTTCCCTACCATCACTTTCATCTTTTACACTAACGATAGAACCTTGCATTGCTTCCCACTTACCACCGATTCCTAAATGTATTTGCGCTACACGTTTACTCATTTTTGCATAACAAAATGCAAATGGACGAAACCAACGAGCCCATTTAATGTTTGCTTGTAAATGATACTCTTTCGTATGTTCATAAAAGCGATTAATACTTATTGGTATCTCTGTTTCATCAAATGTATCTCTATGAAAATTACTCATTTTATCAACTAATCCACTATATTCCTTATTATCTACTAATCCTTGGCTATGTAAAAAACGCTCTCCAACTGTAAAACTCCCTTTTAAGTGGCTCATTGGTTTTCCATAGTATTTATAATTCGGAATACTCTTCTCAATCATCCAACCGAGAAAAGCTGGTAACGCTACCCCAATCCCATTTACCACGCCGTGAATCCAGACCATTTGTGCAATTGTAATCGTCATTACTTGTTTGAAATTTCCGTATGAATATATGAGTGAAAACATTATTGTTACCATAAGTGCACTAGAAGAAATAACTAAAAGTACCTTTGCACTTATAGCATTGAATTTCGTTCTCCATACATAAATTCCATATCCATAAATGGCACATAAATATATGAATACTGCAAAGAATTCAAACACCCTCGAATACGTAATTCCTATTGCAACTGTCATTGGAGAAATGACGATGATAAACATAATAGCGTCATATAACTTACTTCCCCGTTCTCTTTTTCTTCCAAGTAAACCCGCTGATAACGGCAATAAAAATGCCGAGTAATGAAAGTGTGCAGCTGTGAGTAAAACAATGTCAGAACTAAAGTGCATAATTGAAAGTTTTGCTACAGAAGCAAAAAACCAGAAACCACCTAAAAACAAATACATAAAGGCACTATCAATAGCTGTCTCTTCTAACGGTTTCCATCCTCTTTCTAGCAATCTACTTACACCAAATAACGCGACAATTCCTGTATATACAAACCAAAATAGCGCAAAGAAATAGTGATTTGTTACGAAAGCTAACATTGCACTAATTGCTGCGATTGGATATAAAAACGATACAAATTTATAAAAGAATACATACGATCCATTTCTTGTTTTCTTATCAATGATGCAAAATGACATCGGTATAAATAACAAAATAGATAATAAAATAATTGCTTCAACAGGATCTACATTCGACCACTCGTATATTAGAAATACAATATAACAAGCAAATCCAAATAGTATATTTTTCATCTCGTTTATTTCCTTTCCACAAATGTTCCCTTATATGAAAATAACGAACCAATTAACGGATTCCGTACTTGTACATGAATTCGAAAACATTGTAGTGTTTCATCATAACTTTCTACAATTTTTGCCTCTCCGTATAAAAATCTAGGTAACGGTATTTTTCTTCCAAACATAAAAAACCATTGTTTCTTTGAAGAAATATGTATCCCGCCTTTTTCATCAATATAAAAACTCAATGTAGAAACAAGTATATGTGGCTCACCAAAATAATCTACAATTTCATTATTCTCTTCATCCAACTTCATAACAGCGTTAAAATATCTTTTCTTATTATGAAAATAAAAAGTACGATTCCATGTTACAAATTCTTTCCCATATTCATCTCGCTCAGCGGTATTATGTATCGTAAATGGCACTTTCTTTCCTCGCTCAGAGAAAAACATTCGAAACTTCGATGCAATTTTCAAAATCAATTTAACGAAAAAAGAGCCACCGTAAATTTCATCCATTTCCCCTTCTCCTGTAAAACTATTCTCTTCTGTAATCGCATATCGCTTCTGTAATTTTGGATGAAGATTTTTATAGGTATCTCCTAATAATCTTTCATAAATATTAGCCATATATTTATCCCTTTCTCTTCCTCTTACAATTTTTTGCGCTTGGCAAATTAGTGCAATTCATATAACCGACGATTGATAACCCTATTAGAAGAAAATTCAATGTAATCGGATTAAACGGCTCTGTAAAACTTGTGATATTCGTAACTCCTGCCACTATAGTTAAACCTATTAACATAACAATATGTAATATAAACAATTTTCGTTTTTGAAATGGCAATAGCCACATAACACCCCATATTATTTCTAAAAATCCAACTATTTTAAGTATAAAAATACTACTTTCATTCGATCCGATTAACTCAGAAAGCATCTTCAGTTCCTCTGGATGAGTAAAAATCACTTTCGGTACAATCCCTTGATATAACCATACGAAGGCAAATAAAAAGCAAACGAGCCAATACGTCATCGTTCTTCTAATTAACAACTTAGGATGAAGTCCCTTTTCTAACCATAATTTTAAAGCATCAAAACTCCAAGCAGTCGCAGAGCCAAATAAAGGTCGAAAAACATATGAATCTATCACATTTCCTATACGACCAAACCTTGTATCATAATCATATTTCGTCTCAAAATAAATATGTTCTTCATTCGGTGTATATTTCCAATAACCACGCCCGATTTGTATAAGTGATAATTGATTGTCTGTCCAAAATTTTAAAGAAGAAATGCGCTCTCCAGTTTCTTTTCTTACTTCACCTATCGATTCTCCTTCTCCAGCTATTTCAAGTCCGAAACCAATCTTCGTTTTATATAAAAACTTCTGCGGCTCCCCCTCCTTTTTCTCCAAATACGAGATTTCTGTAAAACGTGCATCCCACTCTGTATGTAGGTCCGGTTCTTGCGTATATTTCCATAATTTCTCCATTGTTGTTTTCATTTCTATCGCTACATAAATAGGCTTTTTCTTGCCCATCCTTCCACCTCCCATGCTCTATATTTTTAATGTACATGCAACGAATTTATTTTGCTACACTTTTCACAAACTAACCTTCAAAAAAGATAGAATTTTTAAAAAATATATAAAACACTTGATTCCCTGAAAAATTTAAATTATTATAAAACAAATGTTACCAACAACTTCATAAATCAAACACTCTCGCCTAAAACGTGAGATAGAGGTCGCAACGCTTATAAGTATTCTAAAGGAGACACAGAGATGTCTATGAATTTAGAAGAAAGGAAGTGTTGCCGAAATTGATAAATTTCTCTGCATTTATCAATTGGGGCTGTTTTCGAATAGAAACAGAACTGTCATATGTACAGACATGTACGTGTGAAGAGCTATCTACAAAAAAGAGATATCATCTTTATGATATTCCTTTTTTGGCGGTTTTTTTATTAGCTCCGTTTTCTGTTTCCCTTTTCCTGTAACAGCACCATCCTCACTTATTTGAGATGGTGTTTTTTGTTTTTCTCTCTGGTAACTACAGGAATATTGGGATTTGTATATGTCCTAACCTATTCTTAAAAATGGACGAAAGAAGGAATTCGTAATGGAAACGATTGTACAAAAGTTTGGCGGTACTTCTGTTGGAAGCGTCGAACGCATTCAACATGTAGCAAGCTTAATTATTGAAGAATATGAACGAGGACATAGCATTGTCTCTGTCGTTTCAGCAATGGGAAAAAGTACAGATGAACTTGTCGCACTTGCTAACGCTATTACTGAAAATCCAAGTAAACGTGAAATGGATATACTCCTATCTACAGGAGAACAAGTAACCATTTCACTATTAACAATGGCACTACAAACAAAAGGTTATAATGCAATTTCATTAACAGGATGGCAAGCTGGTATTACGACTGAATCTGTACATAGTAGTGCACGGATTACTGACATTAATACTGATCGTATTCAGTCCTATCTTACTAAAGGCACGATTGTTATAGTAGCTGGTTTCCAAGGAATAAGTGAAGAAAATGAAATTACAACACTTGGCCGCGGTGGCTCCGATACGACTGCTGTTGCATTAGCAGCGGCATTAAAAGCAAAAAAATGTGATATTTATACGGATGTGACCGGCGTATATACGACTGATCCACGTGTTGTAAAAACTGCTTATAAATTAGATGAAATTTCTTATGACGAAATGTTAGAGCTTGCCAATCTCGGTGCTGGCGTGTTACACCCACGCGCTGTTGAATTTGCTAAAAATCATAATGTAGTTTTAGAAGTACGATCAAGTATGGAACAAGAAAACGGAACAATTGTAAGGGGAGAATGTAACATGGAACAACAATCAATCGTTAAAGGTATTGCATTTGAGGATAACATTACACGCGTCACAATTAAAGGGTTAGAACAAGGTGCACTTTCAACAGTTTTCTCTACGTTAGCAGCGGCACATATTAATGTAGATATTATTATTCAAAGTATTACAAATGAAGGAACTGTTCACCTCTCTTTCTCAATCCATTCTAATGATTTAAGAGAAACATTAGAAGTATTGGAACAAAATCAAGAAGCACTTCACTATGAATCTGTGGAATATGAAAATCATTTAGCAAAAGTATCAATTGTAGGATCAGGTATGGTATCTAACCCAGGTGTCGCTGCAAATATGTTCACTACTTTAAAAGAAGACGGTATTCATATTAAAATGGTAAGTACATCTGAAATTAAAGTATCAGTTGTCATTGATCGAATTCACTTAGTAGATGGTGTGGAAGCACTACATCAATCATTTATGGCGAAAATTGAGCCTTTAGTGCAAATGAGCTAATTTCCGCCAGTAAAACTTACAACAAATTATATTAATCTATTTCCTTCCTATATAAATAGAAAGCTGTTTGCATAGTGGAAAGTGAGAAAAAGGTTATTTAGTTTAAAATAAAGTCGTTTGAAAAATAATAAAATTGTTAAAAAATAGAAGCAAGTCGTTCTCTTCAACAATTGGGCAGTTATCTACCACCTAACTTCCTCGCATTCGCCGAATTTTGAGGTGGGAATCTTACTACCTGCAAATAGCGGGATAAATTTTTACACATAAGGAGATAAAGACTATGACAAAAAACAAATTACTAAGAATGGACAATGTCAGCATCGTTGTAGAATCCCTTAATGACGCAATCTCTTTCTTCGAAGAGATTGGCCTGAACCTCGAAGGGCGAGCCACTGTCGAAGGTGAATGGGCTGGTCGCGTAACTGGACTCGGTTCTCAGTGCGTAGAGATTGCTATGATGGTTACGCCAGATGGCCACAGCCGAATTGAACTTTCACGATTTCTCACCCCACCTACTATAGCAGATCATCGGACAGCTCCTGTAAACGCTCTCGGTTATCTGCGTGTCATGTTCACCGTTGAGGACATTGACGAAATGGTATCCAGACTTACTAAGCATGGTGCAGAGCTCGTTGGCGAAGTAGTTCAGTACGAGGACTCGTATCGACTCTGCTACATTCGTGGAACCGAAGGAATTTTAATCGGTTTAGCGGAAGAACTCGGTAACAAATAAGTAAGTGACGTTTTATAAAGTGAAACTTTAATCAGTGGGAGGGTGTTCCTCCCCACTGATTATTAGCTCTCACCAATCGGGCTTTAGCGGGATAAAAAGTCGTTGGCTATGCCAAACAGAAATTCATTCAAAATTAAACAAGTATAACCCCGTCCTAAAGTTAGGACGGGGTTATACTTGTTTGAGCTTTTAAAACTTTATTATCATTTTACACATGGATTTCAAGCCTCTACACAAACAGCTTTTTAACATATTATCAACATCAAAAAATTATTATAAAACAATTAAATTATTCGTTATATCCTTTCCTAGGAAATATAACTGACTCCTCCCACTCTTCATTATATATCTTATCGCTCTTTCCCTTGAATTCCTTCATAGTCAATGAAAGCACTCATAATTAATAATCCGCAGCCAATATAAAAACCAAACTCATTCTCTTTCTCAAAATCCGCCTCTTCTTCATCAATATGTATTTTCTCTTTAAAGCTTTGATTCTCGTAGTTTTTTTAGCGGTTCTCCTATGCTCATAACGTCTCCTCCTTTAATAAATTATGACATGAAAGGAGATACAAATGACAGAAACTATTGGTAAAAGCCACTGTAAACTATTCGTTTACACAATAAAAAAAGAGAGAATAGCTCTATATTTAAGCTATTCTCTCTCTTCTATTAAAACAGATGAATGTTTTCTTTCTTACAAGCTTCACGTAAATCATCAGGCCATACAGAAGATTGAACTTCACCGATATGTGCTTTACGTAAGAAGTACATGCACATTCTTGATTGTCCAATACCACCGCCAATTGTTAATGGTAGTACGTCTTCTAATATACCTTTATGGAAATCATACTCACGTTTGAAGTCATCACCAGTTTTCGTTAACTGTTCATCAAGTGATTTACTATCAACACGGATTCCCATGGATGATAATTCGAATGAAGCTTGTAGTACTGGGTGCCAGAATAAAATGTCACCGTTTAATTTCCAATCATCATAGTCAGCTGCACGTCCATCGTGTTTTTCACCTGAACGGAGTGCATCACCAATTCCGATAATAAAGACTGCACCGTGTTCTTTCGCTATTGCATGTTCACGATCTTTCGGTGTTAATTCTGGATATTTATCTTCTAGTTCTTGGGAAGTAATGAAAACAACATCTTCTGGTAAATACTTTCCAAGGAACGGATACTTTTCAAATAAGTGATCTTCTAAATCTTTGAATATTCCATAAATTGTTCGTACTGTTTCTTGCAAGTATTCTACAGTGCGCCATTCTTTTTGAACAATTTTTTCCCAATCCCATTGGTCAACGTAAATGGAATGTGTTGCATCTAGTTCTTCATCACGACGAATCGCGTTCATGTTTGTATATAAGCCTTCACCAGCTTCATAGCCGTATTCATGTAGTGCGAATCTTTTCCACTTCGCTAGTGAATGAACAATTTCTAATTCTTCTCCTGAATGTAGCATATCAAATTCAATTGGACGTTCTACACCGTTTAGATGATCGTTTAATCCTGATTTTTTCGTTACGAATAATGGTGCAGATACGCGGAATAGTTCAAGACGTTTTGCTAATTGGTCCTCGAAAAATGTTTTAACTTCCTTAATTGCGATTTGAGTCTCTCTTACTGTCATTAATGATTGATACATGGTGGTTTCCTCCTAAAATGTTTGGATGTTGTGAAAAGAAGCCAACAAAAAAAGCCCTTCTATCCCAAAAAACTGGGACGAAAGGCTTTGGTTCCGCGGTACCACCCAAATTAGCAACAGAGGTTGCTCACTTATACAATACGGAGATGAAAAAATCTCGATACTGTTCTTCTTGTAACGGCGAAGTTCCCGGCTAAGTCTACTTTCCTATAAAGGATTTCGGTTAGCGACTCCAGGAGGTTCTTCATAATAGGCTTCGTATCAGGCTCACACCGTCCCTGACTCGCTTAAACTACATCCTACTACTACTCGTCCTTTCATAGTCGTTTTGTTGTCACATCTCTGAAACATTTTATTAATGATTATTCTATACAAAAAATAAAGAAAGTCAACAAAAAGTTTTAAAAAATTTTTCAATTCTTTATTTTACGGCTTTATTGATTGTTGTTAATTTAACATCTTTACTTCTTCTGTCTCGTCATTCCAAAAAATGTTTCACTAACCGAAACTAACGTATACACAACTATTAGTGTAATCGTTCGAAATATAGAATCCGCAGTATTTCTTATTATTTTCATTTTCTTTGTAATTCCTTTCAGTTTACTTGCAATTTCATGATATACTATAGCATTCAAGCAGTTTGTTTTTACTTAAAGCAAACATAGTCATTTATCAAGAGTATTTTCTAATTCATTGACTATTATCAAACAAGATTTTTATATAACGGAGTGATCATATGAGCAAAACGAAAGCGAAACCGAAAAAAGGTGTAGGACAAGGTACAGGAAGTAAGGGATGGAACCGTTGGCAATCAAGTGCAAAGAAAAAGAAAGCAGCAAAACCATACAAAAGTAAAGGCACAAAGAAGTAATTTAAATACCATTTGATTTCTTTACTTTGTTCAAAACAAAATATAATTATTACAACAAAAAAGCTATGCTCTCATAAATTTGAAAGCATAGCTTTTTTATTTTAAATCATAAGAATTTCTCGAATTTCTTCCTCAGTTATGGAGGATAATTTCCCTTCTCCTGGCTCAATTACTTCAGAAATTAAATTTTTCTTCGTTTCTTGTAGTTCATGCATTTTCTCTTCAATTGTTCCGTGGGCTACTAACTTAATAACTTGCACCGTATTTTTTTGTCCCATTCTATATGCTCTATCTGCTGCTTGCTGTTCAACAGCTGGATTCCACCATAAATCATATAATATCACTGTATCTGCACCAGTTAAGTTAAGACCCGTACCACCAGCTTTTAAAGAAATAAGAAATAAATCACCTTCACCTTCGTTAAACCGATTGCATAGCTCTACACGCTCTTGCGAAGGTGTACTCCCGTCTAAATAAAAGTATGGAATCGCTTGACGGTTTAACTCACGACCGATAATGGAAAGCATCTTCGTAAATTGAGAAAAGATTAAAATTCTCTTCCCAGTACTTCTACATTCTTCTAAAATCTCTAACAGTTGTTCAAATTTAGCTGAACTGCCTTTGTAATCATCAACGAATAAAGCGGGATGATTACAAATTTGTCGTAATCTCGTTAAACCAGCTAAAATTCTAATTTTATTTTTACGTAACGTATCTTTATCTAAATGCTTTAACGTTTCTTCCCTTAATTTCGCTAAATATGCAGCATACAATCTCTTTTGATCTGGTAACAACTCCGATGACTGTAAATGCTCTATTTTATCTGGCAACTCATTTAATACGTCCTCTTTTAATCGTCTTAATACGAATGGTTTCACTCGCTTCGCTATATCCTCACGTCTTAAATCACCGAACTCTTTTCTTCCAGGTAATAATTCTGGGAAGACGACATGGAAGATAGACCATAGCTCTTCTAACGAATTTTCTACAGGTGTTCCTGTTAATCCGAAACGATACTCCGCTTGAATCGTTTTCACCGCTTTTGCAGTTTGCGTTGTAGGGTTTTTAAACGCTTGTGCTTCATCAAGAAATAGTGTATGAAACGGTCTTGCATACAACCTTATATCTCTTCTCAGCAATGGATATGACGTAATTATGACATCAAATTCTGCTATATCTTTTAAAATTTTTCGGCGCTCTATTTGATTTCCATCTGCAATAACTGCTCTAATATGCGGGGCGAATTTTTTCAATTCACTCAGCCAATTATAAACGAGGGATGACGGAGAGACGACTAATATAGGCATGTTTTTCTCTCGAATTTCCGGCAAAACAGAATCTATAAAAGCAATGCTTTGCAACGTTTTTCCTAGTCCCATATCGTCTGCTAAAATACCCCCAAAACGATAATGTGCGAGTGTTTTCATCCACTGAAATCCGTATACTTGATACTCTCTCATTTCTGCATTTAACGTATTTGGCACAGCAAACTTTAATTTTTTCGGATTTTGAATATTTTCTACTAACTCTTGAACAGACTCATCTAAACTTAAAACATGTCCTTCGTGAAGTCCGTTCATCCATTTTACACTACGGATAAGCGGAACATTCACTTCTTCCCCATGTAAAAATTCTTTCCGAATACCCGTTTCTTTTACAAATTGATTAATTTCATTAAACTCTTTACTCTCCAGTGATAATAAAGAACCGTTCGCTAATCGGTAATATTTACGTTTCTCTTCAAGAGCTACTAATACCCCTTTAATTTCAGCTTCTGGAATACCTTTTATATCAAAGCGAAATGATAACCAATCAATTCTCTCCTTCCTCCTAACTCTTATAAGAGGAGCTGTGTCTCCTTTATGAATTCGTAATTTGATTGCTGTCGTCGCATAAATATCAACTAAACCTTTTAACGTTGGAACAACATGATATAAAAAATTATACTCAGCTTCTTCATTATGCATAAAATAACCGCCTTCCGTTTTCGCAAAGGCACTTTCACGCATAATGTCTAAAATCTCTTTTTCCTTTTTCTCATCACGATTAAAAACAGACGGCTGTTCATCCTCTTCTAACGGATTAATTAGGACGTTTCCATAGTGAAATTCAAGACCTGCTAATAAGCGATTTTTCACTCGATCTAAATATAATTTCGCTTTTAATGCGGGTGTTTCAACACGATCTGATACTACCTCATCTATTCGCACAGTTCCTAGCTTCATTAACCCTGGTACAACTTTTTCTACAAAGTGCTCCATCCTATCTGCTGGAATATACAATTGGTTACTACTAGAACGATTCATCATTTTTTGTAATTCGATAAGCCGCTTGCAATCCTCAGCGTTCAACTGATACAGTTTCCCTCCAAATAGAGCATAACTATACGTATCCATTACGTCTACTTGTTGTAAGCCGTCAATATAAAGTGTAAACCCACCGTTACTCCCTTTATTAAACTCAAAATGTAAAGGAAGTAGTCCTTTTGAAATTTGTAAACCGTGAAAAGATTGTCCATCTTGATTAAGTCTGACAAACTCAGCTTTAGAAAGGAAAGAAAGCATATCCATCCACGAAGCTGGCGGTATTAAAATCATGCTATCATCTTGTTTTGCATGTACTTCTAGTGTATCTTCATACATTTTTTCATTATGATACATTTTAATAAGTTGCTGAATAATCGTATCCGTTTCTTGCCTAAAGCTATGTACATCTGGTGTGTATGTGAATTCATTAGAACAATTAAAAGGTTCTCTTTTCTCCACATTAGAAAGAAATTCTCTAATATGATTTACGAAATACGTTTTGGTAAGTATCAACTGAATTCCCAGAAGTGCCCCGCCCTTTTTCGTAACTACTGGTGTACAAATAAATTCAACATGAAGTAATTCACGTGTATCAAAGCGGTGTTGTTTACTTTTTGGCCGCAGTGGTTTGTCTGCAAATAACTGAAACATCCCGCTTGTTAATTGTTCATTTCCGCTCATGCTTTCGCTACTAGCGGGGAGCATTCCACCCGTTTGCTGATTATAATTTATTTGTATCAATACTGCTGCAACATGTTGACAATACGTTTGAAAAGAAGCTAACGACGGACAACTACATTTCGCAACAACATCACCTTTTTTAGCTTTTTCTACTGTAACATGAAAATCTTCGTTCCCTTTTACCGTCGCCTCGCAAATTTCTTTATTTTCATCATAATGATTTACTATCACTTTATTTGCTTTATAATAAGCTTCGCCTCTTTTATATGAGGTTTCTCCGCATACTTCTTTAATAATCGATTTGTTTAATGTAAAACTCATTTTTTACACTTCCTTAATTTAAACCAGTTTCTCTCAACTAACATTTTACATGCTCCAAGAGAAAATATAAAATGTAGATTTAACAAAAAAAGATGCTTATTTATAAGCACCTTTTCACTCTATCTCCATCAACCGTTTCGCCTCAAAATACAACACTTGAATAAACTTTTTCGTATTAATTCGCGTATGTCTGGAAGTTGCTACTTCTTCCTTTGTCATTTCTGTCATACGTTTTCTAACTACAGTGAAATCAAAAAATTTCGGAGCATAGCTTTCAAATTTCGGATTTGAAAAATCTGTTAATCCAAGGGAAGCTAAGTGATTTAACGATTGATAAATCGCTCTACGTACCCTTTGTTCAGATGCTTTTCTCTCCTTATCTATATGTGCATCTGAAGCTATATTCTCTAATTTCCTTATAGTTATATGGTGAAAGATATCTTTTAGCGCAGGAAATCCAAAGTCAAATGTTTGTGCTTTTTCTTGTCCATATAAATATTCCAGCATACTAAGTAAATCTTTACTTCCATTCTCTCCCGCAATACCAAGTTCTGATAATAAATAGCGTCCTGAATCCGTTATTTTTTTCCCTTCTTGCATTGGCTCATTTCGAACTTGCGGCTGTTCCCACTTAAAAACGTTATTCAATGATTTTTGAATATCATGTATAGAGCGCTCTAAACGAATACGTTCCATTACTTTACGTACAACAGATATAACCTCAATTTTATTTAATGGTTTTGTAATATAATATTCAACACCAAGTGTATACGCCTCACCTATAAGCTGCTTCGATTCAACTTGAGAAATCATAATAATTTTCCCAGTAAAAGAGGATGCGATATGGCGAACTGTTTCAATGCCGTCTCGCATTGGCATTAATAAATCAATAAATAAAATATCTACTTTTTTAAAATTTAGTTGATCTGCTTCAATAAAAGCTCCGTCTTCCGATTCTCCAATTACTTCCCCAAGATCACCATCTTCAATAATTTGTGAAAGCATGGAGCGGAAAACTTCATCATCATCTACGATATAATAAAACAACTTTATTCCCCTTCCCGCTTTAAACTACACTCCGGCAAACAAACGACAAACTTACAGCCTTCACCAATTTCCCCATCTTCCAATCTTACTTCTCCTCCGAGCTCAGTTACCATTTCGTTTATGTAAGAAAGTCCAATTCCCGTAGATGGTGTTCCTGTTTGATCATACTTCGAAGTAAACCCTGGCTTAAATACTAGTTTCTTATATTTTTGCGCAATACCAGGCCCATCGTCAATTACTTCAAAAAATATACGTTTATCAATTTTATATAACTTAATAATGATAGCACCACTACCCTCAATTGCTTCAACCGCATTTGCAACTAAATTATTAAAAATTGATAAGACCGTATACACATGATATTCTGCATGCTCACCTTCTATATGTTTAGAAAAACAAATATCTTTTTCCAACATTTCAGCATACTTCTCATTTATTCTCACAATCATTTCTGCAAGCTCATGTCCTTCTACATACTCAGCTACATTTTTATCTAATAATAGTTTAGATAGTCCTGCAAAAATCCTTTGATTATCCTTTTTTACTTCGTGCACTTCTCCTGCTATTTTCAATGCTGTTTTACTACTTGAATCATCGTTCGCTTGTAAATTCCGATATAATTGATACGCTTCTTGTGTAATTAACTCCGCATTTTGCAACGTTTTTTTCAAATGAACAGATTCCACATATAAGTTAGAAAGGTGCATCAACATTTTTTCATTTTCTTTTCGAACTTGTGATTCTTTTAATTTTGTTTCATATAAATTCATCATATTTAAAAAACCAAGTGCAAAGAAACTACGGAAAATAGCAATTATGATTAGTTTATTTATTTCAGAAACTGTTATTGTTGTACTGAGCACTACCATGTGATAAATCGCAAGTTCTGACATACTTGCGATAATTTCAATTGTAATTCCAAGGCACCCAATTACAACTGGATTCTGATGGAACTTATTCACTCTACAAAGCGAAAATAAGCTTCCATAAACAAAATAATAAAAGAACACAGGATAGCGCAAATAAAATGATTCTGTCATATAAAATGAACCTTGTAATACCCAGTCAAGACATACACGGAATAAGACTACAGATATACCAACAAGAATACCCGCAACCGCTGCTGGTATTCTTCTTAAAAATAGTAATAAAAAGAAGAAAAGCGGTGTCCCAAAGCTAACGCGAAACGTATCATTAAAAGGATGAAAATTTAGCTCTCCAGCAATCGGAACAACAACCATTAAAATAATTAAAAGAGATATATCTTTTTTCCATAATTGATTCCAATTCAAAAGTGCCACTTCCTATGTATTTTTTCAATATTATACAAGTAAGCCCGTTTATTATTATAAACGGGCTTTTTTCTATATGTTAACCTTTTCTACCGCTTTTATTTGACGATACTCAGGCGTCCACATTGATTCTTTCACTGCTATCTTAATATCGTTATCACTTAAGTTCTCTCTAGCAACACCTTCTGCAACAGCAACTTTCGCTACTTCAATTGCAACCATTTCAGAGATATTACGTAACTCTTCAACTTCTGGCAAGATAGGTGCTCCTGGTTTACTTGCATCTACCATACTTGCAACTGCTTCAGCAGCTGCTGCGAACATACCATCAGTCATAACGCTTGCACGAACAACAATTGTACCAAGACCTAGTCCCGGGAAAATAAGTGCGTTATTTGACTGCCCAATCACATACGTTACACCGTTATATGTAACTGGTTCAAATGGACTTCCTGTTGCAACTAACGCTCTTCCTTCTGTCCACTCGATTAAATCTGCTGGTTTCGCTTCCGCAAGTGGCGTTGGATTCGACATTGGTAATATAATTGGTCTCTCTATATGAGAAGCCATTTCTTTAATAATTTCCTCTTTAAATGCGCCGGCAACAGTAGATGTACCAATTAAAATTGTCGGTTTTACATGTTTCACAACTTCAGCAAGTCCGATCACACCATTTTGTTTCCACTCACTTACTTCAGCTTCTTTTCTGGCATACGGAATTTGGAAATCAAGAAGATCTTCCATATTATCTGTAACTAACCCGCTACGGTCGATACACCAGAAACGATTATGAGATTCTTCGTCTGATAAGCCGACGCGAACCATTGCATCTCTTACTTGGTCTGCGATACCGATTCCAGCTGTACCAGCACCAAACACCACTACACGGTGTTCACTTAATGGTACACCAGAAGCTTTCACTGCCGATAATACTGCAGCAAGTGAAACTGCACCTGTACCTTGAATATCATCATTAAATGTACAAACGTCATGACGGTATTTATCTAAAATTTTTCGTGCATTGCGAGAACTGAAGTCCTCCCAATGTAAAAGTGCTTTCGGGAACTTATTGCCTACCGCTTGTACAAATGTATCAATAAATTCATCGTAAGCTTCACCAGTTACACGTGGATGACGATTTCCAATATAAAATGGATTGTTCAATAATTCCTCACGATTTGTACCTACATCTAAAATTACTGGTAACACACGACTAGGATCGATTCCAACTGCGGCCGTATATACAGCTAGCTTTCCAATCGCAATGTTAATACCACCAACACCCCAGTCACCGATTCCTAATATACCTTCTCCATCTGTTACAACAACTAAATCAATATTATCAGCTGTTGCACCGATATTTGCAAATGCTTCTTCAATACCTGAAGGATCATTAACTGATAAATAAACACCGCGTGGTTTACGATATTCATGGCTATATCTTTGAATTGCTACACCAACAGTAGGTGTATATACGATTGGTAACATTTCACGTAAATGATTTGTTAAAATA
This sequence comes from Bacillus cereus group sp. N8, assembly GCF_016483685.1. Taxonomy (NCBI): domain Bacteria; kingdom Bacillati; phylum Bacillota; class Bacilli; order Caryophanales; family Bacillaceae; genus Bacillus; species Bacillus cereus group sp. N8. Next base: position 82,696 of record NZ_JAEHBK010000002.1, read on the forward strand.
CGATAAAATAATACTTCATTTCGATCATGTAACGCTGTTAAGTATACATTCTTTAATAAATCATCCGGCTGAGAACAAAATTGCTCATACGCTCTACGTGCTTGTTCATCTAGCGTTAAAACTGCTGGCGGTAATAACCCTTTTAAACCTAATTCTTCTCTTTCTTCTTGCGTGAAAGCTACCCCTTTATTTAAAAGTGGTGTTGATAATACTTCTACTCCTCTTAATGTCGTTTCTAATGAACCATTAGAAGCCACTGTAAACTTACTCATAACATCCCTACCTCTATTCATATATAACATTTCTATATTGTAAACAAAAAAGAGGGGATTGTCCCCCTCTTCTTTTAATTTTTCTTTAAAAGAGTTGCTCCTGCAATCCCTGGATGTGTCATTTCGAATGGATCTAGAATTAACTCTAATTCTTCTTGTGACAATACACCATTTTTCACACATAGTTCTCGAACGGATTGCCCTGTCGCAATTGCTTCTTTCGCAACGCGAGCTGCTGCTTCATAGCCGATATGAGGGTTCACGGCTGTAATAATTCCTACACTCTTCTCAACATACTCTTTTAGGCGATCTTCATTCGCTTCAATTCCTTTTAAGCAATTATCTGTAAAGGCACGGAAACCGTTATTCATAATGCTAATAGATTGAAGTAAGTTGAAAACAAGTACTGGCTCCATAACATTTAATTCTAATTGTCCTGCTTCTGAAGCAAGGCAAATTGTATGGTCGTTACCAATTACTTGGAACGCAATTTGATTAATTACTTCTGGCATAACAGGGTTTACTTTCCCTGGCATAATAGATGAACCTGGTTGACGAGCTGGTAGCATGATTTCCGCTAATCCAACGCGTGGACCTGATGCCATTAGACGAAGGTCGTTCGCAATTTTAGACATGTTCATCATACATACTTTAAGTGCTGCAGATACTTCAGTGTACGCATCCGTATTTTGGGTTGCATCTACTAAATCTTCTGCACCAACAAGTGGTAGTTCACTAATGGTAGCTAAATGTTTTACAACTGCTTCAATATATTCTGGATCCGCATTTAAGCCTGTACCAACTGCAGTTGCTCCCATATTTACTTCATATAGATGTTGACGTGATTGCTTGATACGTTTCATATCACGTTCAAGTACGCGAGAGTATGCTTTAAATTCTTGTCCAAGACGAATTGGCACAGCATCTTGTAAATGTGTACGACCCATTTTAATAACATGATCGAACTGTTCTGCTTTTAATTCAAATACATCATGCATATAACCCATCGTTTGTAATAAGCCTTCTAATGCATTTAATGTTGCAATATGAATTGCTGTTGGGAATGCATCATTTGTTGATTGCGCCATATTTACATGACTGTTTGGACTAATATAATGATAGTCTCCCTTTTCCATTCCTAATAATTCAAGAGCACGATTGGCAATGACTTCATTTGCGTTCATATTCATTGAAGTTCCTGCACCGCCTTGAATTGGATCAACGATGAAATGATCATGCCATTTCCCATCAAGGATTTCTTGTGATGCTTCTGCGATAGCACCACCCTTTTTCAATTCCAATCTTCCTACATCTGTATTAGCAAGTGCTGCCGCTTTTTTTACAATTGCTAACGCTTTAATTAAACCTTCATGGACTTTATATCCTGTAATTGGGAAATTCTCTACTGCACGCATTGTTTGTACACCGTAGTACGCATAATTTGGCACTTCTTTTTCACCTAAAAAATCTTTTTCAATTCGTACTCCATTTTTAACTTCAGTTAATGTTGACATGACTTTTCACTCCTTAACGATTTCTTATGCTGCTTTTGTTTGTTTGACTGTTTCTACATATTGTTTTGCTTTTTCATCATCGAATTCGCCTTCCCACTTCGACATAACAATGGCCGCTAATGCATTTCCTAATACATTGACAGCTGAGCGAATCATATCTAAAATACGGTCAATTCCCGCAATTAATGCGATGCCTTCTAGCGGTAAGCCCATTGATCCTAACGTCGCTAATACAACAACGAATGATGCACCCGGAACTCCCGCCATACCTTTGGATGTTAACATGAGAACGAATAATAACGTTATTTGCTCTGTCAGTGACATGTGCACACCGTACATTTGTGCAACAAACAATGCCGCTAACGCTTGATAAATAGCCGATCCAGTCAAGTTAAATGTATAACCTGTCGGAATTACGAAAGAGGCAACTGCCTTTGGACAACCGAACTCTTCCATTTTTCTCATTATATTAGGTAAAACAGCTTCTGAACTTGCTGTCGTAAATGAAAGAATAAGTTCTTCTTTTAAAATTTTCATTAATGTAAAAATGTTTACGCCAACCATTCGTGCATTAATACCTAATACAATCACAACGAATAGTATAACAGTTACGTATACAGCTAGCACTAGTTTTCCTAAAGGAAGTAGTGTTGCTACACCAAATTTTGCAACCGTAACAGCAATTAATGCGAATACACCAAATGGTGCGAATTTCATCACTTGATTTGTAACCCAAAACATCGCTTCGAGTACACCTTCAAAAAAGTTAAAAACAGGCTTTCCCTTTTCACCGATTGCTGCAACTCCTAAACCGAATAGTACTGAGAAGAATATAATCGGTAATAAGTCACCTTGTGTAATAGACTCAAATATATTTTTCGGTACAATATGAACAATCGTTTCTGCGAAGCCTTTCTTCTCTGTTGCATCTGCTGTTTGTTTATAAGAAGAAATATCACTTTGCTGTAAATTACTCATATCAACGCCAGTACCTGGTTGGAATATATTTGCCGCAAGTAATCCCATTAAAATAGCAATCGTCGTAATAATTTCGAAATAAAGAATTGTCTTCCCGCCCAGTTTCCCAAGCTTCTTCATATCTCCTACACCAGCTACCGCAACAATTAATGCTGAAATAACAATCGGTACTACAATCATTTTAATTAAGTGAATAAATATATCCCCAATTGGTGTGATATAAGAAATTGCCGTTTTATTGCCATAAAAGATTGCCCCTACTACAATCCCTAAAACAAGTGCGACAAAAATTTGTGTTGCCAATCCGAATTTTTTCATTTATGTTCATCCCCTTCATGCGAACGCTTTCATTTAATATTTATAAAAGCTTACTCACACATGATATAAGTGAACCTACAAAATCATACAAAAACCTACAAGTTCGTCACAAAAAATTCAATTTTTTTCTTATATTTTTCATTGACACCATTTTGTTAAAAAGCGATAAAATATACTTGATAAGTAATCGGATTATTTTGTATAATCAAAAAGATATACACTTACAATAAATTGGAATGAAAAGGAGTGGATGTTATGAAAAATTATGTACAGAAATTCAGCCTATCTTCTTCTTTTCTTTTTCATTTTCTCAGCAAGGAACAAGGGCATTCGCCTTTGTTCCTTTTTTATTGCCATTTATATAGGGGGAATTGTTATGAAACCATATAAACGCGTCTTAATTAAACTGAGCGGTGGCGCACTTGCTGATCAATCTGGAAATAGCTTTAACTCCAAACGACTAGAGCATATCGCAAACGAAATTATATCCATTATTGACCTAGATATCGAAGTATCCATTGTCATCGGCGGCGGTAACATTTTCAGAGGTCATCTAGCTGAAGAATGGGGAATTGATCGTGTAGAAGCTGATAATATCGGTACGCTAGGTACGATTATTAACAGCTTAATGCTTCGCGGCGTTTTAACAAGTAAAACAGATAGAGAAGTACGTGTTATGACTTCCATCCCTTTTAATGCAGTAGCTGAACCATACATTCGCTTGCGTGCAGTACATCATTTAGATAACGGCTATATCGTCATTTTTGGAGGCGGGAATGGGCAGCCATTCGTTACGACAGATTATCCAAGTGTACAAAGAGCCATTGAAATGAATAGCGACGCCATTTTAGTCGCAAAACAAGGGGTCGACGGCGTCTTTACAAGTGATCCGAAACATAACAAATCAGCGAAAATGTACAGTAAACTGAACTATAACGATATTGTTAGGCAAAACATACAAGTAATGGACCAAGCCGCTTTGTTGCTTGCTCGAGATTATAATTTACCGGCACACGTCTTTAACTTTGATGAGCCTGGAGTGATGAAAAGAATTTGTTTAGGTGAGCATGTCGGGACGTTGATTAATGATGATGCGTCGATGCTTGTGCATGAAAAATAGTTATTTTCATTAACAAAAGGGTGCCTTTTATAGACACCCTTTTGTTAATCATCACAAATAAAAATCAACCCATCCAACTACTTTCTCTTTACAACGCTCCCAGAAAGATAAGTTGTCAAAAAATGTTTCTGTCATCTCTTTCGAATCACCAATGTCTTGCGTTAACGCCTCATTCACTTGCGCTATGATAGGTCCACCGTGAATATACAAATTCATCTCATCATTTATATAGAAGCTACGTGCAGTTATGTTCGTTGTACCGATAACAGTTAATTCATTATCAATCAGCATTAACTTTCCATGAAACATCCCTTTTTTATAACCATACACAGTAATCCCATTTTTAACAGCTTGACGGATGTAAGGATATGCCGCCTCTTTAATAAGAGGTATATCCGGTTTATATGACCAAAGTATTTTCACTGTAACACCACGCTTTTGCGCTCCAATTAAAGCATTCATTAATTCTTTATTTTTCGCTATAAAATATGGTGTTGTAATGACAATTGAATGCTTCGCTTGGTCTATTAACTCTATATATTTTTCAGCGACGTGGTGTCCATTGTAACTAGTCATAGTATGTAATGTGTTCCCTTTACTAGCTTTATTCGTACTTCTCTTTATATCTTCTTTCGTATCTCGTTTCCAATCTAAAGCAAACTGTTCCTCTAAGTCCTTTGCTCCTTCTCCTCTTATCCGCACATGATAGTCACGCCAATATCCAAAACGCTTATCTTTCCCTAAGTACTCATCCCCCATATTAAAGCCACCCGTATAGCCAATCCCCCCATCAATCGTCGTAATACGGCGATGATTACGATGGTGCAGTGAATAAAATCCGAATGGCAATTCAGGTTTTCTACTATATGTAAAATGTACACCACTTTCCCGCAATTCATTTTTCATCTTTCTTTCAAATGATAAATCATTAATGCGATCAACTGATAAATAGACGTTTACTCCTTCTTTTGCCTTCTCTTTTAATAAGTTTAAAAAAGTATGGCTACTTTTATCATCCGACAAAATAAAAAAATACGTGTAAATAGATTGCTTCGCTTCTCTTACATCAGTAAATAACTTTTTATAAAATGACTTTCCTTCTACATATAATTGAAAATCACTATAATGAGGCGCGTACTCTGTCGGCATATTTTTTCCGGCTTCCATTTTTCTTCCGAGCGTAACGTCAATATGCATCCAAATTAATATAAAAATAACAATAGCCATAATAATAGAAGTAACTCGCAATATTTTTTTAATCATTTTGATTTCCTTCCGCTCAAATTACGTTCTACTCCGTAGTGTTTCATTTAAATATGTTTTCATACGAAATGTAGTTTTTAATTTTTATCGATGTTAAACAGGTAAAGGAGAGAAGAGTATGAGAAAAGGAAAAATCCCTATTATTTTTATCCCAGGTCTTTTCGGTTCAATGAGTAATATTATTATTCCGGGTACTGGTAATTGGAGCTTTGGACTTTCTTCGTTTATCTATGAACCATTCATCATGATGTTAGAAAGTATAGGCTATGAACGAAATAAAAACCTGTTTATCTGTTTTTATGACTGGCGTCAGCGTATTGCTGTTTCTACTCAAAAATATTTATTAAAAACGATTGCTTATGTTAAAGAATTTACAGGGTACGATAAACTAAATTTAGTTTGTCATAGTATGGGTGGACTTCTTGCACGTTCTTACGTTCAAAGTGAAGAATATGAAAATGATGTGGAGCAACTTATTATACTCTGTACACCAAACGCTGGATCTCCTCCCAATTATAGTTATTGGACTGGGGGTAGTCTCCCTGTTCATGCCTCTTCTAAAATAAATATTGTTCATTTTTATATGGAACAGTACATTCACTACGTAAGCACCTTACACAAAATGAATAAAATTGAAGCAATACACCGTTACTTTCCAGGATTACAAGATGTTATTCCTTGTAAAGATTACGGAAATTATTTATTTATAAGATCCGGCTCTTCTATTACATTTCTTCCTTATAACAAGATGAAAACGAAAAATCCTTTCCTCGATACATTAAATAAAAATAGATTTATTATCGAGAAAAGAAATATTGAAACTACACTCATTGCAGGAGATGGAGTAGAAACGATTCAATATTTACAAGTCGTCCCTTCATATTCAAAACTGGAATGGACAGACGGAAAAGTCGTCGGTGATATACTTACAAAACATGGTGATGGTAACGCTGTTCTACATAGCGTTTTTCTTCTAGAGGGAAATAAATATGTTGTGCATGCTTCACATAACGAAGTGCTCTACAAAAGCATTCCTATATTACAAAAGATACTTTAAATTACGAATACAAAAAAGGTGTGGCATTGCGCCACACCTTTTCATTAAATGAAGTTCCTTGCATCATTATTTCTTCCAAACTTATAAATCGCAATTAAGAAGAATGCTATCGCGAAAGCGAATAAGATTAAAATGTTTAAATACAACTCTGAAAACGGAATTCCTTGCTGTAATTTCGAAATCGTGTCCATTAGCCAGCGTTGCGGTAAAAAATCAGCTATTTTTTGTACTGTTTTCGGCATAATATCATATGGAAAATAACATCCCGCTAATAAACATGTCGGTACAATAACAACATTTTGCATCGCATTTGAAGCAGTTGAACTTTTTGAAAAAGACACAATGACTAATGATAAACCAATTGCGATTAAAGCAAATATCATGAGTACACCAATCATCACTGTGAAAGGCATATTTATATTTGTATGGAAAACATACTTCATAAATAATACGGCAATTACAATTTGCACTGTTAGTATAATCATATTCACCGCGACATTAGATAATATAAATTTCTTTCCATCTATCGGTGTCGATAATAATCTAAAATACGTTCTGTTCTCTTTTTCTTTTAAAATAATTCCAGATAAATTCGCTGCCGAAAATAGCATAAACATGATAAGATAACCAATCGTTTGATTTGTCATATCCTTATTTTTCGAAGTATCTTCAAGTGTCTCTGCTTTTACTTTAAATGAACTTTTTTGATAACCAGCGTACATACTATCAAACGTACTTTGATCCGCCCCTGCCACTTTACTAATCGCAGCTATATTATCAACATAGTTATATAAATATGATTTTATAAATACTGTTACTTGATCACCTTTAATCGATGAAACTTCAATATGACTCGGTTTCCCTGCTCGAACACTTTCGGAAAAACCAGACTGTAATGTAATAACACCATCAAGTTTTTTTGAAATGAGTTTATCTTCCACTTCGGATTCCTTAATTTTACTAACATTTACATGATTGAGTCCTTCTAAAAATTTTACTGTATCATTTGCGATAGGCTGATTTTCTTTATTTATAACCCCAATATTTAACGTTCCTTGCCCTACATTACCATATATTGAAAAAGAAATGAGTGTTCCTATTATCGGCAAACTTACAATAAGTAATAATCCTTTTTTATTTTTAAAAAGCGCAGCTAATGTTTTTCGTATGAGCCATAAAATATCTTTCATATTACAGCCCCTCCCGTCTACGTAATGCGATAATCGCAATTAATAAAAAGATTGCTGAAATTCCAAGATTTAAAGAAATAACCGGCAGTGCTGCTCCTATGTCATTTGCATAAATAATTTTCATAATAGCTGTGTTGGCCCACGTTAATGGTGATAAATTCGTAACGACATTTTCTTCCACTACGAAATACGCACCACCAAAAATAGAAGCTAATTGCACAACAACCATAATAATTGCTCTAGATGCCTCACCTGTTTTTGTAATAAATCCGATTCCTAAACCGAAACTAATTGCTAGAAAGACTTCTGTTAGTAAAATAATAAATATGATTCCAAGATGGTCGCCCCAATTCGCTTGAAAAACAAATTTACTAAATATAACGACGAGTAATAGACAAAGTGCATTTGCTACAAGACTACCGAGCACTTTCCCAATGAAAATTTCAGCCTTACTTATAGGTGCTGCAATTAAACGATCTCCTGTTTTACGTACTCGTTCTCCTCGAATTAAAAAACTCGCACCCATTGCAGCATACAATGCAATCATTGTCGTCATTACAACCGCGTAGTAATCCATAGAACCTGGTTTTTTAGCAGCTTGTAAAGATGTTTCTTTAATATAATCATTATGATTTCCATTTGAAATAACTGTGCTACCCTTACTTGGATCTACTTTTGCAACTTCTGCCGCTACATTGTACTTATCAACAAATGTCGTAAGCATTCCTTCAACAATACTTCCTTCAATACTACTTCTGTCGCTTCCGTAAAATTTCGCACCATCTTTATTCAATTCTACATATGCAGCATATTTATTTTGCTTCACTTCTTCTTTCCCCTCTATACCTTCGGAAGCTTTTTTAAAATGGATACCCGATTTATCGACCTCTTTCGTAAATGCTTCAAATGATTGAGAAAACGTGCTTCCCGCTTCATCTTTATAAAGTACTTGTATATCTTTAATCGAATGACTATCGCTATTAAATGCGTTACTTAACGCTGTTCCTAATACAAGCATAAGCACAATCGGAAATGCTAACATAAAAACTAAAGTTCTTACGTCCCTGAAATCTCTTTTAATGTGCATAACTGCAATATTGAAGATGTTCAATCGATGAACCTCCCTTTTCCTATTCTTACAATCACTTTATTTATCTCGTAAGTTTCTTCCGGTCAATGTAAGGAATACTGTTTCTAAATTCGGAGCCTGCTCTTCTAATGAACGAATTTCAATATCATGATTAATAAAGTGTTGAATAATTTTATTTAAATTATTTAATCCTGCATCAGAATTTACTTTGATTACGTTCTCTTCAATTTGAACAGCTTTCACACCGTTTATCTCTTTTAATTTTTCGACGTCTAGATTTTCTACTGACTTCACTTCAATCCAAATGTCTTTCGTATCGGTAATAATCGCTTTTAACTGTTCTTTCGTGCCTTCTGCAATTACTTTACCGTGATCTACAATTGCTATTTTCGTACAAATCTCTTCTACTTCTTCCATGTAGTGACTTGTATAAATAATCGTACTTCCCATTTCATTTAATTTCCGAACAGACTGAAGGATATAGTTTCTTGACTGTGGATCAATTCCAACTGTCGGTTCATCCATAATAATTAACTTCGGTCTATGAGCGATTGCACAAGCGATATTCAGCCTTCGTTTCATCCCGCCAGAAAAGTTTTTCGGGTAACTTTTATGTTTATCACTAAGGCCTACAAATTGAAGTGCTTCCTCTACTCTCGCTTTTAGCTCGGCTCCTCGTAATCCATACAATCCAGCAAAGAATTTCACATTTTCATAGGCAGTTAACTCTTCATAAATCGCAATATCTTGCGGAACGATACCAATATTCATTTTCGCAAATCGATTATGTTTCTTTATATTTTTTCCTAGTATGCTAATTTCACCTTCATTACTTCTTAATAAGCCAGCAATCATATTAATTGTTGTACTTTTACCAGCACCATTTGATCCTAAAAATCCAAATATTTCTCCTTCTTTAATAGATAAAGACATATTATCTACCGCGATGAAATCACCAAATTTTTTCGTTAAATTTTTAATTTCTAATGTGTTCATCATTTCACCCCTATTTCGGTTTCTCTGCTTTTATCCCGCTATTTGCGATCAGTAAGACTCCCACTGATTGAAGTTTCACTTTATTATAAGCAAAAAGAATGAACCTGCTCAGTGCAGAAGTTCACTCTTTCCACATGAGATTATTCACTTTTTTCATATGAGATGATTCATCCCTCATATCGGCAACAACATCGTTACTGAAAAACCACTTGTTCCATCTATAATAATTTTTCCGTTTACTGATGCTGTCCGCTCCTCCATCCCCATAATCCCGAGACCTTTCTTAACAAGAGCTGCACCTTTTCCATTATCCTTTACTTGTACTTTTATCATCTTGTTCAGTACATGAATATCGATTGAAATGACTGTCGCATCAGCGTATTTCATCGCGTTTGTTAGTACCTCCATAACATTTTCACCGATAATCTTCCACTGAATTGGTGAAATCATATCTAAGTTCCCTTTATATACGAATGGAATATTTATATCATGCTTACCAGCAAATTCCTCTATGAACAATTTCATACGATGAATACCAATTTGCTCAGTCGGTGGCTTCATATTTTTTAATGTAACCCGAATACTTTCGATTCCTTCTTTTGAAATGTGAATTGCATTTTGTAATAACTCCGCAGATTTTTCTTTATCTATCCCCATTAATCTCTTCGCTGCTTCCATTTGAATTAGCGCACCTGTCATCGAATGGCCAATTTTATCATGAATTTCTTGAGAAAGTCGATTTCTTTCTTCTAACTTAAATGTGTATTCTGATTGCCTTATGTACTCTTTATTTTCATGTAAACTTTTCGTCAGTCGCTGCATATCTTTTCGCATCTTATCATTTTGTGATTCAAGCTTTAATACGCGCGATATATACCGTTCTGCCATAGTTAATACGAGGAAAGAAAATGCAACAATTAATCCATATGTCATTCGAATACTTTCATCTGTAAATATAATAGGAATCATCATAATGATAAAGAGTTGCCATTTCTTCTCTATATAACGGAATATAATTTCATATAAGTTCAATGGTAAAAACAAAATAAAAAACGGATGAATTTTCCATGTAAATAACATAACTAAACCAATTGACACAGAAGTTAATATGTTTTTGTACGTATCTTTTTTAAATATAGAGATTAGCACGTTTACAGAAAGATATAAAAGCAAAGTCAGTATAATCCATGGTAAGTTCGCAACATTTAAATAAATATAACTAAACACAATATATATAAAGACAATTAATTTACTTACAATTAACCAAAATTCCATATCTTTAATCTACTTTCCCTGTTAAATAATAAATCGCAATTTGTGTACGATGTTCAAGTCCAGTTTTCCCTAAAACTGATGTAATATAATTTGCAATTGTTCCTTCTGATATGAAAAGTTGCTTTGAAATTTCTTTATTTGAGAAACCTTTTGCAATTAATGCGATAATACTAAGCTCCCTTTCTGTGAAAAGGCTCTGATCAATTTTACATTCTTCCTCTTTGCTTTCCATTAAATTAGACTTAATTTTATCGAGAACTACATCTTGCATAACAGTTTGGCCGTTATATACTCCTTTTATTGCATCACGAATACGCTCTGGATCATTATTTTTTAATAAATAACCTTTCGCCCCGTTCTTCACTGCGTCCAAAATATATTCATCATCATCGAACGTCGTTAAAATTAGTGGCTTCGTTTTCGTTTCTTCACAAATGAATTTCGTCGCCTCTACCCCGTTCATATTTGGCATACGAACATCTAAAAGAGCGATATCAACGTCGTTCTTTTTGCAATATTCCACTGCTTCTTTCCCATCATTTACTGTATCTACCACTTCGAACTCTTCATATGTATTTAAAATAATTTTCATGCCTTCTCTAATAAAAGAATTATCGTCTGCTATTAATATTTTTATTTTCATGTTAGTTAGTATGGACCTTACCCTACTAACATTCACATCCTTTCTTCCCGTAACATTTTCTACTTGCTCATTATATACTTCTCTTTACCATTTTTTCACACCTTTTTCATATAGCCCCTTCTCTAAAAATATATTATTCTTTTTTTATAACATGTGTAGGGTGACTTATTGTTTTTTACGTCTATATAATAGAATGCGTCAAAAGGAGGGAGAGACCGATTGAGGAAAAACAATTAATTGAAAAAGCACAGCAAGGAAGCGAGCATGCCTTTCGTATCCTTGTGCAAACATATCGTCATTATATTTTCCAAGTTATCTTTTCTATTTTAAGACATGAAGAAGATGCTAAAGATGTTACACAAGAAGTATTCGTAAAAATTCACACCTCTCTCCCTAATTATCAATTTCGCGGATTAAAAACGTGGATGGCACGCATTGCCACCAATCACGCTATTGATTATAAGAGGAAGAAAGCTAGAGAAAACGAAGAACTCTCCTTATGTAAAGAAACTGAGGAAAATATAAAATCCTCTCATAACATTGAGGATTTATTATTGACGAAAGAGCAAAAATTACTCATTGCTCAAAAACTAAGAGAACTTCCCGAAAATTACCGTGACGTCGTTCTCGCACATTACTTAGAAGAAAAAAGTTATCAAGAGATTGCTTTGAAGGAAAACATTGAAGTGAAAACAGTCGAAATGAAACTGTATCGGGCAAGAAAATGGATTAAAAAACATTGGAAGGAGGAAGAGTTTCTATGACGCATTTTACAAAAGATGATTGGAGCAATTATACGCTAGATCTTATAGCTAGCAATGAACGTGAGTCTATGGAAGAACACCTTTATGAATGTGATCATTGTTTAGCACTTTATATGGAAAGTATTGATGAACAACATGAAAACCTTCCAATGATAAATGATGATTCATTTACGAACGAAGTTATGACGCAAATTAATTTTGAAACGCTACAACCTAATGAAAATATAAAAACAAACTCACTAAAGCGCACAATTATTCATTACATAATTGCGACTGCGGCTACAATTATTTTTATGGTAAGTGGTTTATTCCAATATATTTTCACAGCGACATCAAATTTCGAGAAATCTTCAAAACATAACGAGTCTTCTATCTCACAACAAATTGTAAACAAATCGATAGACTCATCAAAAACGGACGGAGGTTCAAAGCATGAATAAAAATCCCTTTTTAGCACTTGTATTAGGGCTAATTCCTGGGCTTGGACATTTATATTTAAAGAAATTTGGACGGTTTATTTTATATAGCGGAGGGGCTGTATTTCTATTTATCTTTGCAGCATTTTGTACAATAGCATTAGGAGCGCGTGATATTGCTTTTCTTTCTCTATTTTTACTAGTCGTGTTATGGGCGATCAATTTATTAGATTTAGTTATCACTATTATTAATCAATCGAAAAAACAAGCTGCCGGAGAATTTACAGAGTCCTCTAAAGAGAGCGAACGATTTTATATCATTCTTCTATCAATCATCCCTGGACTTGGTCATTTTCAATTAGGACTTATGCAACGTGGCCTTACATTTTTAGTAGCTTGTACAGGAATCGGGAGTATGATCATTTTCGTCGCACTCTTAACATCTCAAGGAAGTTTCCTTATCTTCCTTATTACATTACCTGTTTTATGGATATATAACTTCTTTGATGTTGTTCAACAAATCCAGAAAAAAGAACGTGGTGAGCCACTAGATGATCGTACTATTTTCGAAGAGTTTGAAGAACATCGAGAACAAGGAAAGAAAAACAAAACATTCGCTTCCATTTTAGCAATGTTTCCTGGAGCAGGGCATATGTATTTAGGCTTACAGCGCCGTGGTCTTCAGCTTATGGCAGCCTTTTTACTATCTATTTATTTGCTCGACTTACTAAGACTTTCTGCGTTTTTATTTTTAGTACCAATCATTTGGTTCTATAGCTTTTTTGATGCGTTACAGCAAACTGCAAAATACGGAAAAGAACGTGTTAATGACGAACCTATCATAGATTATTTTATAAATCATCAACGATGGATCGGTATCGGATTAATTACACTCGGTGGTTATTATTTATTGGATCAAACAGTCCTTCCTATTTTGAATGACTATTTTGCAACTATATTTAATATTCATCTTAGCGAACTATATTATCGCTATTTCCAAACATCTATCGTTGCTCTCCTTTTAATTGGTGGCGGCTTTAAATTGTTACTTGGAAATAAAGAAAACAAAGGTGGTACAAACGAATGAGAACATGGCGCGTTGGAACATTCTCAATGGGGCTTTCCATTATTACATTAGGTTGTTTCTTACTATTTTCAGTCATTAAAGGCACTCAAGTATTGGATACATTAACAGCATGGTGGCCTGTTTTACTTATTATACTTGGTGCTGAAATTTTACTATATCTTCTATTTTCTAAGAAGGAACAACCATTTATTAAATATGATATTTTTAGTATTTTCTTTATCGGCGTTTTAGGAAGTATTGGAATTGCTTTTTACTGTTTATTATCTACTGGATTACTAGACGAAGTTCGTCATTCTATGAATACAACTAGGCAAACGAGTAATATTCCAGACGGACAACTTGATATACCTGAATCTATCAAAAAAATTGTAGTAGATGCAGGGCATCATCCTCTAACAATTGAGGGAAATAATACAAATCAAATTCACCTTCTTGGAACATATGAAATAACGACGAAAGCTAATGAAAAACTCAATTTAAAACAAGAAGATTTCCTTTCAGTTCAAACAGCTGGGGAAACGATGTATGTCACTTTGAAGTCATTACCAGCTCAGCATACGTTATGGAATTCAGCACCACAGGTCAAACCGACACTCGTTCTTCCGCAAAATAAAAATGTAGAAGTTCGTGCTTCAAATAACGAACTATCCCTTTATCCAGGTCAATTACAAAATAATTGGTTTGTACAGGAAAGCTCAAGAGTGTCTGTCCATCTTGCACAAGAAAGTGACGTATCTTTAACAGCAGTAACGAATCAAAAAGAAACTCATGGAAACACACCTTGGGAACAAGTTGAAGATTTAACGAAAAAAGAAGATAATACTTCAGAGAAAAATCCAGAATTCAACGGGCAAGAACATTGGTATAAAAATTCGATTAAAACAGGCAATGGGACGTATAAGTTAAACATTGAGAAAGCTTACAATTTAAATATGAGTGTTATTGAAAAATAAAAAACCTTCCACAATTGTGGAAGGTTTTTCTCATATAATCGCTTTAATTCCTTCTAACACTAATCCAATCATAAATCCGCAAACAGCCCCGTTTACTCGGATCCACTGTAAATCTTTACCTACGTTATTTTCAATCATTTCGATTAACGTTTTATCATCTAACTTATCAAGATTTTCTTGTACAAGTTTTCCAATTTTCGAATGATTCTTTTCCACAAGTGTGACAACTTGTTTTTGTAACCAATCTTCTATTTTTTGAACAGTTTGTTCATCTTCTTTTATTTTATTCATTTGTGTTTGTAAAAATGGAATAACATATTTATCCGTGAATTCTTCATTTTTCACAAAAGTAATTGCCCTTTGTTTTACTTGCTCCAGCATCTCTTTAATTTTGTCAGTAGCATCCCAATTGGCAATCCATTTTTCTTTCCAATTTTCTAATTCTTGTAGTAACGCTTCATTCTCTTTTACATTTATAATTTCTTGACGAATTTTCGATAATATAAGTTGTCTTGTGCTATTATCCGCATCTTGTAAGCTGTTAATATTGCTAATAATAAATTTCTGCAAAATGCCGCCAATTTTATCTTCATCTACAATATTCATAAACGATTTCAAAGTAAACTGTAAAAATCCATCTACTTTTATGTTTTCCATCGCCTTCATACCTAAGCTTCCGAGCTGGTAACGGGCTTCATCTTGAGCTGTCCAATCTTTCACTTTTACTAATATGTAATCAAGTGTTTTTTCATCATATTCTTGCACAACTAATTGATCCACGAGAACTTGTAATATGTTACTTGTGTTAATTGTATGCAAATATGTTTTCAATTCTTTTTCAATAATAACTGCTAATTTTTCCGTATCTATTTGAAGAATCGCTTTCTCAGCAATTGTTACAATCCCTTTTTTCACAGCATCAGACTGTAACTCTTTCTCAGCAATTTGCAGTACCATTTGTGCTAGCTGCATTTCTTTTACTTTACTTGTAATACTTTCTTTCGTCAGCCAGTCATTTTCTAACGTAGAAACGAGTCCCTTTGTTACCCGCTTCCGATTTTTAGGTAATAATGCTGTATGTGGAATTGGAATTCCCAACGGATGACGGAATAAAGCTGTAACCGCAAACCAATCCGCAAGTCCACCAACTAAACCAGCTTCAAATCCCCCTTGAATAATCTCTCCAGCTACCGTTCCTTGAAAAGGGATTGAAGCCGCAAAACCTACGCCCATAACCCCAAGCGAAATACCCGCTATATATTTAGTCTGTAATGACATCGTATACACATCCTCTTATTATGTAAAATAAAGCTGTTTGTTATATTTATTCAATATTAGTTATCCTTTATATATACTATAAAGAACTATTGTGAAAATAACAAAGAATTTTATGTACATGAAAAAAATGAGGCTGCAAATAGCCTCATTTTCATTTTAACGTTAATTCCACACCTGTTTTATAATACCCATTCATCACGTCTTCTGGAACCATACTCCCACCAGTTCCCCACACGATATGAGTACCTTTCTTCACCTTCTCAGTTAACTGTTGCTTTTGTAAATACCCATTTTCAGCTTTACATACATTAAGCGGACCAATCATACCCGCTAACGCAGAAGGCTCTAAATAAATATTTTCCGTATCAGCCAGTTCTTTTAATAATCTATATAACTCTTCATCACTCACTGTGTAATTTCCACTCAAAAATGGTTCCATCGTTTTACCGACAAATCCAGATGGCCTTCCTACTGCAAGTCCGTCCGCGTCTGTTACATTATCAATCCCGATATCTTGAACAGCAATTTTATCATGAAGTCCTGTCATTAACCCGAGTAACATACACGGGGAATGCGTCGGCTCTGCAAAGAAACAGTGAACGTTGTCTTTATATAATAACTTTAAGCCAAATGCCACTCCGCCAGGTCCGCCTCCGACACCACATGGTAAATAAACGAATAAAGGATGTTCTTCATCTACTACAATCTCTAACTCTTTTAATTGATTTTGTAAACGGGATGCTGCTACTGCGTACCCTAAAAATAAATCATGTGAATTTTCATCATCTACAAAATAACAGGTAGGATCAGCATCTGCTTGCCTTCTTCCTTCCTCTACTGCTTTACTATAATCAGCCTCATATTCAATAACATTTACACCTTTACTTCTTAATAAATCTTTTTTCCATTGTTTTGCGTCTGCTGACATATGAACAGTCACGTTAAAACCTAGTTTCGCACTCATAATCCCAATGCTTAATCCTAAGTTTCCTGTTGAACCTACCGCAATTGAGTATTTTGCAAAAAACTCTCTACATGGATCACTATCTAAAATGGAGTAATTCTCTTCCTCTGTTAACATTCCATGCTGCAAAGCTAATTGTTCAGCATGTTTCAACACTTCATAAATCCCGCCCCTAGCTTTAATTGAGCCTGATATCGGAAGTTGGCTATCACATTTTAATAGTAATTCTCCCCATATAGATTGCCCGTAATTTTTCTCTAAAGATTGTTTCATAGTAGGTATTTTCACTAAAGGAGATTCTATAATGCCACTCGTTTTTTTCGTTTCCGGAAAAACTTTCGCAATATACGGTGCAAAACGCTTTAACCTCTCTTCGGCATCTTTTACATTTCCTTCATTCAATGGAGAATCTTTTATTGCCGTTTCATACTTTTCTGTATTCGGATTTATCCAAAATACTTCTTCCGTTGCAATAAGGTTATTTACTAATGGGAATCGTTCTTTTAATACCTCTATCTCCTTCATTCCTCTTCCTCCTCATATCCTTGTAGCTCGCCATACAATAAATTATAATTAAATTAATTTAAATATAGTTTAACATAAAATTCAGTTTCGGTTAATTTCAATTTAATTTATTTAAATATAATTTAATAATTATTAAGGAGAATGCGTTATGGAAAATATAGATATTGGAAAAAAGATTGAAAAACAAAGAAAAGAAAAAGGGTTAACTAGTAAAGAACTAGCAAAGATGGCTGAAATCACACCATCTATGCTCAGTCAAATTGAACGTGGTTCTGCTAACCCTTCTATTCAAACATTAAAGGTGCTCGCTAAAGCTCTTGATGTTCCAACATTTAGTTTTTTACTTGAAGAGACAAATACAGACGATTTAATCGTACGCTCTCATAAACGAAAAAAAATGATTATCGATAATTTATCATATGAATTGTTATCGCCTGATTTCACAGGAAATTTAGCAACAGCAATTATGACTGTTCCTCCAAATACTTCTTCATCAGAAAATCCTTTAGAACATAAAGGAGAAGAATTAGCATTTGTATTAGACGGAAAAATCACATTGCACTTAAATGAAGAAGAATACACATTAGAAACTGGTGATAGCGTAAAAATACCAGCTTATTTAAAACATAAATGGGTAAATCAATTCAAGAAAAATGCGATTGTTTTATTTTCTGTTACTCCGCCGATTTTTTAATATAAAATAAAAAGATAGCCACGCATGGACATACTCCATATGTAGCTATCTTTTTATTTTTTCGGCACGAACAAAATCCCTAAACTAATAACAAAGAAGCTCATTATTTGCTGTATTGATAAACCAAGTAGAACCGAATTTTGCTCACTAATAAGCGAAATAATAATATGAGTAACACCCTCAATAATTAGAAAAACACTTATATTCTTTCCATTTCCGAGTCTTTCATTTTTCACCCATAACAAGCCCATTATACAAAGAGCAAGGATGATCTCATATACGAAAATAGGGTGATATAAAAATTTTGATTCATATATTTTCACACCCCAAGGCAGTGTCGTTTGTACACCTATTTTGTGGTTGAATAGAAAATAAAAAATAATACTCATACTTAGTCCAATAGGCAATGCATCAAGTAAAATACAAAGCGAAAATTGTTCCTTTTTACTTTTCCAAACAATGTATACACTCGCAATTACACATCCTGCTATAATATGCTGCATACTTCCTACAGCTAATAATGCTTGCAGTGGCGCTCCAATGGCCCATACCGGATTTAAAATTGCCGGTGCGAATTTCCATGCTAATACAATGATGAGAAAACCATTCGTTACCGCATCCATCATTTTTTCATATTGAATATTTTGCTTTTTCATCCTTAGTTTCATCATAGTAAACCCAAATAGACTTCCTATTATAAGAGAAACTGGCTGTAACCTCACCATCCACTCCATCACTATGAAATCCCCTCTTAATTCTCAATTATTTTTTTAAACTTCTCTTCTAATTGATCTGGAGGTAATACACCTCGTGCATGATCTACAATAATTCCATCTTTATTAACAAAAAATGTCGTTGGTAAAGAAAATACTTTATAATCTATTCCAGCTACTCCGTCCATATCTAATAGAACAGGAAATTTAAATCCGTGACGATCTGCAAATGCACTCGCTTCTTGTACTGGATCCCCGATTGTTGCATTTACCGCAAAAATTTCAACATCCTTTTTATATTTATCATACAAACGAACTAAATCAGGAGCCTCCATTTCACATGGCCCACACCATGATGCCCAAAAATTAATAACATATGGTTTTCCCTTTGCATCATTTAACGAATGCAGCTTACCGTCTAACCCTTTTAATGTTATGTTTGGCGCTTTAAATCCTACTTGTGGTAATACTTCTGTTTCTTGTAACTCCGCTTGTTTTGCTTTTCTTTCTTTTTCTTCTTTCTTTGTATTATAAAAGTTAACCCCTGCCCAAATTAATGCCCCGGCCAGTATAATAGCAATTAGTTTCTTCACTTTTCTTCCTCCTCATTTCTAAAATCCTGTAAATCCACCAAATATACGAATAAAAAATGCTGTAATTTTCGTCATTTGATTTGTATATAATAAAACTCCTGTTACAAGCATAATTCCACCGCCAATTTTCATCATGACATTGGCATATGTAACAATCCATTTTACCTTTCCAATAAAAAATGCCATCACGAAAAACGGAACCGCAAATCCAAGGGTGTACGCTGTAATATACAGAAGCGCACTTTCAGGATTGGTCGCACCAAGCATAAGCACTGCAGAAAATATTGGTCCAACACACGGTGTCCATCCTGCTGCATATGTCATGCCGACCAAAACTGAGCGAATATAGCCTGTCGATTTTCTTCTATATTGTACTTTTTTCTCTGCCATAAGCCACTTAGGCTGAATCAATCCAGTCATAAATAGCCCCATCAAAATAATAAATATCCCACCAATTTGCTGAATCAACCTTTGATTAGATGAAAAAGTGATCCCAATCCAGCTTACCGATAAACCTAACGCATAAAAAATAACCGAGAAACCGATCATAAAAAATACTGTATGTATAATCGCTGACTTTTGCATAATTCCACGATTTTCTTTTAAATCTTGAATAGAAACACCTGTAATATATGATAAATAAGATGGATATAGCGGTAAAGAACATGGTGATATAAATGAAAGTATCCCCGCCCCTACTACTAGCCAAATTGTTAAATCCGTCGCATTCATTTTATCCCTCCTAAAAACACTACAACGTGTAGTGTTGATTATTAAAAAAAGAGGCTATATGCACTCTCCGACAATAAGTACAATCGACATACAAAATAGCCCTAACGTTACATATACTGAATTTGTATGTAATGGCATATTCAGCTTAACAACTTTCTCATTCAATACTTGCTCAATTCGTAAATTAATTGCGGTTTTCGCAAACGACGCTGTAATACATTGATTTTCCATCGTCTTTATTTTAATTAACTTTAATAATGCACTACCTAGCTCAAATGAAGATTTCATTTTTTGCATTGCATATTTATCAGCTGATAGCTCTTGATATACATGATAACGCTGCAGCATCCCTTTTAATATAGGAATATACATCATTCCCTCAGCTAACAAGGTAAAGAAAAATAACTTTAATGGATCTCGATTTTTTTGATGATATTCCTCATGTAATACAATCGCATCAATTTCTTCCTCAGAAAATGCCTGAAACATTCCTTCTGAAATGACAATTTTCGGTCGAAATAATCCAATTGTAAATGCCGTAATCTGTAACGTTGATAATACGTACACTTGCTTTCCTTTTCTAGTAATAGACACGAGATTTCTTTTCAATCTTTTACTATAAAAAAATTGCTTCCAAATTCTTTTACTCATAATGATTACAGTAAATAACAGTAATCCGGCTATCATTATACGAAGTATCGATAGTTCCCTCATATGTTTTTGTAATTCAAATAAACAAAATTGCGAAAGGAAAAATGCTTTATTTTGAAAAAGAAATGGGTATGTAACATAGTATACTAACATGCTTAAAAAAAGCACACTAATAGTCACTGCTAACAAAATGATTTTACGCATTTGCCACTTCATTTTATCGGTCCTCTTTTTTTAGCTGACTTAATTTCTCTTCTAATTTTTTTATTAAAGATGGATCAGCTTGTTCTAACTCATCTATCATATGGTTCACAACAAGAGCCCCAAATTCACCCATTAATTCCTGTGTCATTTTCTTCGTTTGATTAGATAAAAATTCTTCCTTCGTTTGTGTAGTACGATACATACCACTTCTTTTCACAATATGCTTTTCTAAATGTGCTTTCTCTACTAATCTGTTCATAACTGTCATTACAGTATTAAAATTCACCGGGGATTCTTCACTTAATTTCTGTTGCACATCTTTAATGGTAATACCCTCCGTAGCCCAAACAATCTCCATTATTTTCGCTTCAAGCGGTCCGAAAAAGTGATTTAACCCTTGCTCATTTAACTTATAGTTTTGAGTAAACATCGTATGGCCCCTTTCACACTACAGATTGTAGTATAAAATATATAGAAGGTCAAACATAAATGATATTAACTGATACTTAAATGAATCCTAATCTCCACTAATTAGTTAGCTGTACCGCGTTCGATTCATTGTAAACCTAACTTCTCACCAAATGTATCATAGAGATAATATTCTAATATTTGCACACTAAATTTCTCATTACGCCCGAGTGCAAATAATTCCCGATCTTTAGCTACGATAGTATCTAATGGAATCGCCACATTATCCACTATTTTTGTAATTTCAATTATATTACTTTCTACGTTTACTTCTGTTTTAAATTCAATATTTTCTAATACTATATGTGAACGTCTTCCTGATGCAAAAAAAGTAAAGTTAGGATTTTTAAAAATTCCAATTTCACTCTCTAACGGATATAAATATTTATAAATTATATCTCTGTGTCCATCTTTTATTATTTTTTCATCTTTTTCATCATCTAAATATTCTTTCACCTTCGCTGCGAACTCAAATCGAAAATCCACTCTTTCACGCTCCCTCTTTTCAGTCTACGCTAATAAATATATTAATATAATTTTACCATATTATAAAATAACTTCCAATAAAAAGTAAAAACCGCTTTTGTAAAACCTCTGGTATTCCCCGCACTTTTTAAATATAAACACTCTTTCAATATTAATTAGTACGCCGTTATATTCATTTAAACATATTGTTTCCATACTTTGAAACAATATTATCCAGTATTATATATCAATAAAGTGAAACTTTAATCAGTGGGGGTTTTGTTCATCCCCCACTGATTATTAGCCTTCACCAATCGGGCGTTTACGGGCAGCAGGGCTTCCACTTAACTGCTTTGATCCAGTCGAATTTTGAGTTGGGAATCTTACTGCCCGCAAATAGCGGGATAAACTGCTTCTAATTCCTTTCTATCCACAGCTATCGACTCCTTATGCTATTCTAATATATTGTTCACTTTATTTCCCCTTATTCATTAAATCACAGAAGGAATGTAACTCCCCACTATCGAATTTTTACATAACAAATATTATTAGGTGGTGCTTTACTATGAAATTAGCTGTCATTGGTGGCGGTGATTTACAAGATCCAAATCACTTGCATATTAATGAACGACTTATAGAATTAACGAATAAACAATACCCAAAAGTATTATTCATTCCTACAGCTAGTCGTGATGATGAAAGATATATAAAGTTATTTTTAGAAACATTTGAAAAGCAATTACATTGTGAGGTTCAAATTTTACGCATTTCAACCGAAACACCTACTAAATATGAAATAGATGAGATGATTCATTCTGCCGATTTAATTTATCTTGGCGGTGGAAATTACGTTCACATGCTTGAACAATGGAAAGAACATAAACTAGATGAAAAGTTACTATTTGCTTTAAAACGTGGAACACTTATTTCAGGGTATAGTGCCGGTGCGATGTGCTGGTTCACATCTAGCATTCGTTCAGATTATGAAGGTTCTGGTTATATAGAAAGTAGTGGCTGGAGCATTGTTAACAAAAGATTTTGCCCTCATTACAATCAATTAAATAGAATGAATGCTTTCCATACGTTTTTACAAACTCACCAAGGTAATATAGAAGGCATTGCATTAGAAGATAATTGCGCTTTATATATTACAGAAGGTTCATTTGAAATTATCGGTGAGCCAGATACAGCTTGGGAGTTTTATATGAATAATGGAAAACTCATTAGACAACATTTTGACATAACTTTAAAAAGTTATTTATAAGCATTCATCAAAAAAATGTCCCTAAGTATAATGACTTAGGGACATTTTCATTTTTTAACTCACTAATCGTGTAATTCGTTTCTTCTGCCATGAAAGCTTATAATACGCATACTGTAATATTAAACTGACGATGAATGCCGCTGGGTATCCAATCCAAATTCCTTCTATACCAAGACTCGTATGGTAAGAAAGATAATACGCTACAGGTACTTCAACAAGCCAGATGGATACAACC
Source organism: Bacillus cereus group sp. N8 (assembly GCF_016483685.1). Lineage (NCBI taxonomy): Bacteria > Bacillati > Bacillota > Bacilli > Caryophanales > Bacillaceae > Bacillus > Bacillus cereus group sp. N8. Next base: position 106,418 of record NZ_JAEHBK010000002.1, read on the forward strand.
CCAATCACAGTTGGCCAAAGTACTGTACCACTTGCTCGCATTGTCGCACTAATAATTTGTGCATGACCGAAAATTAAGTAACTCCATAAAGTAATCATAACTAAGCTATGAGCAATTTCAATTGTAGTTTGACTTGTCAAAAATAACGCTAAAATATCTCTTGAGAACAAGTAAATAAGTGATATTAATACACCACCAATGATATAATTCATGATAATTCCGGCCTTAACAACTTTCTGTAATCGATCAAATTGGTTCGCACCAATTGATTGAGCTGCAAAAATCGATACTGTAATGCCTAGGCTAACGGCTGGCATTTGTACATAACTTGCAACTTGGTTCACAACACCATACGCCGCTGTTGCATCTGATCCATAGCGATTCACAAACGCGATTACCGCAATTTCAGATAATGAAACTAATATCATATTAATACTCGCTGGAATACCAAGTCGTAACAATAGCTTTAATAACTCCAAATCCATTCGAAGATATTTTCTTACCGTTGTATCTAGTTGTAATGGGTGATTTTTCTTCTTTAAATACACTAGCATGACAATAAACGTAATAACTGTAGATATAACTGAAGCATATGCTGCTCCGTAAACATCTAATTTCGGAAGTCCTAACCAACCAAAAATAAGAATCGGTAATAATAACATATTTAGTGCTGTACTAACGATCAAAAAGTAAAATGGTGTTTTGGAATCTCCCGTCCCTCGCATAAAAGTTGTATACGCAAAATATAAAAATAAAATTGGCATAGATATAAATAAAATACGTGCATAATGTACACTTATATTAATAATATTTTCTGGAGTTCCCATGATGCGCATAATATCCAGTGCAAACACACTTCCTACTACCGCCAACACAACTCCGATAATAAAAGTAAACGTAAGCGTCGTACCAACGATAGCTTTTAAACGTTCTTCATTTTTAGCACCAAATGCCTGACCAATTAAAATAGAACTACCAGAACCAATTCCAATTACAAATGAAACGAGTAGAAAAAATAATGGGAAGAATGCCGATATAGCCGCTAAATCATTTACACCAAGCCATCTCCCTACGACTACCATACCAAATAATTGTCCAACTGATTGTAATACATTACTTAATAGTAACGGAACTAAAAACATAGACATCGATTTCCATATTGGTTTATTTCCCTTTTCTGACTGCTGTGACTCTACACCTTCTTCATTGTTATCTGTAGGTGGTTTCAAATTTCATTTCTCCTTTTATTAAAAGTTTGCACGGTTACACCCGTGTGCTCCGTACTGTTGCATTTTTTCAATTCTACTTTCGATATTGAAATGCCCATTCCCTTTCTTTTTGAGACCTCTCATGCTTCAAGCTCATCATACTTTCAACATACGTTTTTTTGTCTTTATAATGTGCTACATATTTCAATCCCTATCTCTTTGTATAGTTGTTTTTATGATGTGCTTCTATTCACTTTCTTTGCTTTGCTTCATTCTTATAATTTCACCCAATATTGGCTTCCATCGGCTGTTCTATCTAAAAAACCATACTCGATTAAATATCTTCTTAAAGTTACAAAATCCGGATATACACTTTCTAAAACTGCGTTTACTTCTTTTTCAGTATACTTTTCATTACTATCAAACTTCTTCACTAAGTGACGTAATATAATTAATTTACGCTTTTGCTTTTTCGGAAATTTAGAAAGCGGCCCATCCAATCCTTCTGTAAAATGCGTTGTTAAAACTTCATTATTTTCTTCTTCTGTAATATTGTATCGATCATCCACCATCGTAGCTGTTCTATGAATCGGTACAAATTTCGATTGAACTTTTGATTTTTCTTCTGACAATTCCATTAACGCTAAAAATACTTTCGCTTGCTTCATCTTCTCTCGCAATGTAAATCGATGATTACGAATTGTTGATGTGCTCCCGCCATCCATCTCTTTTACAATCTCTTTATCATTAAGTCCCATATAGAAAAACTGAACCATCTTCTTTTGCAAATCGGTTAAACCTGTAAACTTTTTATCAAGATTTAATAAATACTCAAACATAGACGAATGTTCATTTTGAATATGCAATTGTACAAACTTCTCTGCTTCATACAAAACCTGATTATCTTGATAAATAACCCCCTTTATAAACGTTTCTCCGCAAGCTAAACAAATATATTCTTCTGCTACCTCGTCAAACACATACCCTTTCTTCAAATCCTCTACCGACGCATCCCAAAACTTCTCTGAAATATCACTCATACTAAACATTCCTCCAAAAAGTTTATTAAAACCATAAACAAATTAAGATATCGTTTATTATCACTCCATCATCTTAACATAACAAAAGCAAACAATTCAATATTTCGTTTGCCTATTTTACAAACTTTTATAAAAACATCTATTTATACATTATAAAAAGGACTTATCACAACAAACAGCGAATGTGTTTTAATAAACCACTTATTATTAGGATGTGAAATAAAATATGGTTACTATGAAAGATCCTTGGTTTACCATAAAACAAATCGCGAAAAATACATATGCAATTAGTGAATATGGCCATTGGGAGAAAGTACATTCCTTCTTACTTACGGGCAATACAAATGCACTGCTTATCGATACTGGACTAGGTATTGATAATATAAAACGTATTACTGAAAAACTAACAAACTTACCAATTATAGTAGTCACGACACACGTTCATTGGGATCATATTGGTAGTCACGGACAATATGATGAAATCTATGTACATGCTTTAGAAGAAGATTGGCTCATTAACGGTATAAAAGGACTTCCTATTTCTCAAATCCGGAAAGACATCGCTCGTGATATCACTTTACCTCCCCCTAAAACATTTCAACCTGAAACATTCAAACCATTTCAAGGAACACCAACAAAATTACTAGAAGATGGATATCTTATTGATATCGGAAATCGGAAAGTTCAAATTATACATACTCCTGGTCACTCACCGGGACATATTTGTATATATGATTACGAGACTGCGTTTTTATTTACAGGAGATTTACTTTATGAAGGCACAATTTTTGCATTTTATCCATCAACAAACCCTGTAGATTTAGTTCAGTCTCTAAACAAAATTACAAATTTCTCTCCTATTAAACAAATTTATGGTTCACATCACACCCTTGGCCTTTCGCCTATTATATTGAAAGAAGTGAAATATGCTGTTCAATATTTAAGTGATAAAAACCTAATTCAACATGGAACCGGCATTCATACATTCCAAAACTTCAGCATTCAATTTTAACTACAAAAAAGGTGTTTCCACATATAGAAACACCCTTTTTACCCTTTATATATTTTATAAACAACTTCCACTAAAACTTTACTCGCTTGTACAAATACATGTTTTCGCTTTCCATCCTCAACGAATCTATTTGAGCAGCCACTCATAATCATCATACAACTAATTATAACTAGCACTACACTTCTATTCTTGTTAGTCACTTTATGCCACTCCACTACTAAAAACTTCATTTAAATTTATCCTATCAAAAAATTTTACACGAATAATAAACCGAAAGAATATGCAATTCTGCATATTTCCACGTTTTATTACGATGTTGTGATTTAATTTATTTAAAGAACACGTATAACGAGGTGACTAACTTGAAGTTTAAAGCGAAAAAAAATCCATTTCACGTCATTTTCATTACATTATTTATAATTATTTTTTTCATTTCATTATTCTTGCAAAATGAGAATTCTATTTTTTTCACTCTCATGATGCTGTTAAATATCGTGAATCTCTCTTCATTCTATTTCTCTCACTACAACATAACGGAATCTTCTCTTATTGTAAAACACGGTTTCATATTACGTACTGAAATTCCATTTGAAGATATTCGTCACATTAAATACTCTGGCAAAACACTCCGTTCAGAAAAATGGACTAGGCAGCAATTAGAAATTGATTATAATTTATTTGACTCTGTGACAACTTTCGTACCACAAGAAGAAGAAAAATTCATTTCACTCTTAAAAGAGAACTGCCCACATATGAAAGTAATGAATACGTCTGCTAACAAATAATATCTTTTGGAGCTTGCAGTAGTACAAGTGGAGGAAACATAAAAATGAATATCAAAAAAAGCCAAGATTCTATACTAAGAACCTTGGCTTTTTCTATTACTCTTTCGGAGCAATCATTTTTTTCGGATCTACAATTTCATCAAATTGCTCTTCTGTTAGTAATCCAGATTGCAGCGCTGCCTCTTTTAAAGTTAACCCATCTTTATGAGCATGCTTCGCAATTTTCGCTGCGTTTTCATATCCAATATGCGGGTTTAATGCTGTTACAAGCATTAATGAACGATTCACATTTTCATTAATTACTTCTTCATCTGCTTCAATACCTACTGCACAATTATCATTAAATGAAACAATCGCATCCGCTAATAAGTGAGCTGATTGTAAGAAGTTATAGGCAATAACAGGTTTAAATACGTTTAACTCAAAGTTACCTTGACTCGCAGCGAATCCGATTGTTGCGTCATTCCCCATAACTTGCGCTACAACCATCGTTAACGCTTCACTTTGCGTTGGATTTACTTTACCTGGCATAATAGAGCTTCCTGGCTCATTTGCCGGAATAATAATTTCTCCTAGACCACTACGGGGACCACTTGCAAGCCAGCGTACATCGTTAGCAATCTTCATTAAATCAGCAGCTAATGCTTTTAATGCTCCGTGTGCAAATACAACTTCATCATGACTCGTTAACGCATGGAACTTATTTGGTGCAGAAATAAATTTCTTACCTGTAAATTGACTAATTTCCTCTGCTACCATATCACCAAATTTAGGATGAGCATTAATACCTGTTCCAACCGCAGTACCACCAATTGCTAATTCTTTCATATATGTATTGCTATCCGCAATCATACGCTCTGTTTTTTCAAACATACGGTGCCATCCGCTAATTTCTTGTCCTAACGTTAATGGTGTTGCATCTTGTAAATGCGTACGACCGATTTTAATAATATGTTCAAATGCAGTCACTTTTTCTGCTAATGTTTCTTTTAATTTCGTAATAGCTGGTAATACATGATTTTCTACCGCAATTACACACGCTACATGAAGCGCTGTTGGGAACGTATCATTTGAACTTTGAGACATGTTCACATCATCATTCGGATGAATATGTACGTCAGATCCCTTTTCTTTCAAAATTTGATTACCGCGGTTTGCAATTACTTCATTTACATTCATATTCGATTGTGTACCACTACCTGTTTGCCATACGACAAGTGGAAAATGTTCATTCCATTTCTCTGCAATTACTTCATCAGCAGCTTCCACAATGGCTCCTGCTTTTTCTTCTGATAACTTTCCTAATTTTTGATTGCTAAGTGCTGCACTTTTCTTTAAAATTGCAAATGCTTTTACAATTTCAAGCGGCATTTGCTCTGTTCCAATTGGAAAGTTTTCTTTACTACGCTGCGTTTGTGCTGCCCATAATTTATCAGCTGGAACTTTTATTTCTCCTAATGTATCTCTTTCAATTCTGTACTCCATTTTTTCATCCCCTTGAAAATAAAATACCTACATTTCTCATTTTAACAGACTTCCACCCAAATGATAAGAATTCTCACTCTTATATATAAAAAAAATACCTTCTGCCACCGCAGAAGGTATTTTTTTTATGATGCTTGCTTTCCTTTTTCAACGTCATCTACATACCAAATGAATTTGCCTGTATATCCGTAAATAACTGCCAAAATTAATGAAACGAAGCTTAACCACATAAATGGAACGTATGAGAACGTTGCCACACCTAAAATACCAGCCATAAAAATACCATTATCCGACCACGGAACCATACCAGAAGTTAACGTTCCACCTACTTCTGAGTTACGCGCTAATACACGGCGGTCTATTTTTAATTTATCATAACTATCTTCCATAATTTTCGGTGTTAAAATAAGCGATACGTACATCGCACAACCAAATATATTAGCTAAGAATGCCACGATTAATGTAGACAATGTTACATTACCTGCAGAATTTAATTTCTTCTCAAATTTTGATACGATTACTTTTAAAACACCTAGCTTTTCAAGTAGTCCACCAAAACCTAATCCGAAAATAATCACGGCTACTGAACCAAGCATACCGTTAATTCCACCACGATTTAATAACTTATCTACAAACTCAACACCCGATTGAATTGAAAATCCGTTATATGCTGTTCCAATCGCCTCTCCAAAGTTCATTCCTTGGAAAAGAGTTGCCCAAATTGCACCAATTAAAGCTCCCATAGCAATTGTTGGCATAGAAGGTTTCTTCAGCGCCAATAGCACAATAACAATGACTGCTGGAACAAGCATCCATATTTTAATATCAAAGTGCTTTAATAAAGATTCTTTTAAAAACTCTACTCTATTCAAGTCTACATTGTCCCCGCCGTACATCCATCCAGCAACAGTAAACATAATGCTGGTAATAATATAAGCCGGAACGTCTAACACGAGCATAGCCCGAACGTGAGCAATAACATCTACTTTCGCCATAGAGGCTGCAAGAACTGTGCTATCAGAAAGTGGTGATAACTTATCCCCGAAATAAGCTCCTGAAAGGACTGCACCCGCAACAAGCGGAAGTGGTAATCCAAGCCCTTCACCAATCGCCATCATAGCAATACCAGCTGTTCCAACTGTTCCCCATGATGTTCCTGTCGCGATAGAAGTTATGGAACAAATAATTAAAGTTGCCAATAAGAATATGCTAGGGTGAATGAATTCTAATCCATAATAAATTAATGTGGGTACAACACCACCAGCTATCCATGTTCCAATTAAAGCTCCAACTGCAACTAAAATAAGAATTGCTTCTAATCCATTAGAAATCCCTTTCGTAATTGCATCTTGCAATTCTTGATAACGAAATCCTAACCTTAATCCAAGCGCAATAACTAAAAACCATGAAATAAATAGCGCTAATTGAATTGGGAGATCAAAAATCGTTTGGAAGGAAAAGACGACAGCAAGAAATAGGAATAAAAGAATGATGATTTCTAGCATCGAGGGTAATCTTACACTTTTCATTTTCTTCTCTCCTTACAAGTCGATAACATGATGTATGTCGTCTTACGTGTATGTAGTATACAATTAGCGAAGACAAAACAAAATTTTCATATTATTTCGATTTATTTTTTCGGTATAATATATTCACAACCCTTTCTATTGTAAAAGTAGATGCTACTTTTCGCAATGAAAAAATAAAAATATTATATTTTTATTTATAAAGATCAATCCAAGAGTAACTTTTTTAATATTTGCCACGACAAAACTTTTTACTATTATCCTCACCTTTTACGCAGCCCTATTATTTCCCAGATAAAAAAAGCACACATCATTAAAATGATGCATGCTCCACTTCTACCTATACATATTTTGTATTTCTTCTTTATTTTTAAGTATTTCCACAAACTTATCGCTATAACCTTTCGGAAATAATACACCAAGCCCATATGAATGCTCAAACTGAAAATGAGGGTGCTTCGCTTTAACTTCATCCCAAAATTTATACACCCCAAAATCAAGTTCTTTAACTTCAATATCATGAAATAAAACGATACCGTTATCCGCAAGTTTCGGTAACCATGTTTTATAATCATGAGAAACTGCTTCGTACGTATGATAGCCATCAATATGCAACAAATTTATCGTTCCATCTTGAAATTGATCCACAGCCTCGTCAAAAGTAGAGCGAATTAAATTACCTATATTAGGATAACTCGTATTTACTACTTTATTTACTATTTGAAAAACACCTTCCCCATATGGACCTGTATGCTCATCTCCCGTCCAAGTATCTACAGCAAAACATTTTGTACCTAATCCTCCATCTTTTACCCCTTGACAAAAACTGAAAAAGGAAGCCCCTAAATGTGTCCCTAACTCAACTAATACTTCCGGCTTTTCAAACCTTACTAAATCATATGCGAAATTTAAATGCCCAATCCACGCTGTATTCGTCCGAATAAAATGACTATAATTATCGAATTCAAATGTTGGTTTATGGGTGACCCAGCTCATCACATATCTCCTTATACACATATTTTTAACAAATCAAATTACTCTTATCTTTATTTTTTTATCCTCTTGATTATGATTTAATTTTATAATTTTATCTTGCTTTATTTAGCCTACTTCCTTGTATTATAGACCTAACTACACTTCATACCATTTCCATTTAAGGAAATCAGAAATTTCAATTTATAAATCCCCCATTTCGTGATATATTGCATATTGTATCCAATATATATTTTGGAAGGAGGACTATATACCTTATGAATCCAAATCGATTAAAAGGAATTATAATGGTCATAATCGGTGCTTGTTTATGGGGGTTGTCAGGAACAGCCGCGCAACAACTTTTTCAATATGAAAATGTTTCAGCCGAATGGTTAGTTACGATCCGTTTGCTTATATCTGGGGTTATTTTACTCATTATTTCATCATTCGGAACGAGAAAAAAAGAGATCTTTTCCATCTGGAAGCAAAAATCCGACGCTAGTAAAATGATTTTGTTCGGTCTTTTAGGCATGCTTGCTGTACAGTACACGTACTTCGCCTCTATTAAAGAAGGAAACGCTGCTGTTGCAACTTTGTTACAATATTTAGCCCCTATATTTATCACTGTATACTTACTTTTCAAATGGAACGTTCGTCCATCAAAAATTGATTATATTTCAATTACACTCTCATTAGTAGGGACTTTTCTCTTATTAACAAACGGGTCTATGCATAGATTAGCTGTATCTACACCAGCTATCATTTGGGGCATTTTCTCTGGACTATCTCTTGCATTTTATAGTTTGTATTCAAAAGAATTGTTAGAAAAGTGGTCTTCATCTGTTATCGTTGGCTGGGGTATGATTATTGGGGGGATTGGTGTAACGATTTTACACTTTATTTCCACAAACGAATTCATTTTATTATCCACTATGAACTATGTAAATTTAAGTACCCTCCCGCTCATTACATTCGTAGTCATTTTCGGGACACTCATAGCATTTTATTTATACTTAGATAGCATAAGATACCTTACGCCGAAAGAAACAACGTTATTTGGTTGTACAGAGCCGCTCGCAGCTATTATTTCTTCCGTACTTATTTTGCACGTACCGTTTCAATCTTTTCAGTTATTAGGTGCTTTTTGTGTCATTGTAATGGTGCTTATATTAAGCCAAAAGCCGGATGAAGGAAAACCGAAGCTAAAACTTATGAGTAGAAAAAAACAAAATATACAATGAAAGGATTGAATTATTTATGCCTGTCCCTCAAAATTATAAAAAACCTGGAAGAGTTTCCGCAAAGTCACTCGTTTTAACCCAACTACAAGATTGGATTATAGAAGGTGTATTACAACCAGATGAAAAAATTAATGATGGGGAATTGGCAGAAGCATTAGGAGTAAGTAGAACACCAGTTAGAGAAGCTTTACAAATTTTAGAGCTTTCTGGGCTAGTAGAAATGATTCCCGGTCAAAAAACGAAAATTGCTCCTATTAAATTAGAAGACGTATCTATCATTTATGAGACGCTGGCCGGTCTTCACTCAATTATAGGAAAACAAGCACTTCAAAAAGTTACAGATGCTGATATTAAACTACTTTCCGAGATAAATGATACTTTTCAACAATCTATGCATGAAAAAGATTCAAAAAAAGCTTTAAAACTAGATATACAATTTCACAATACAATTACTTCTATTGCAAAAAACCGATATATTGAACCTTTTCTAGAAAATATGCAGCTTCACGTTTTACGACTTGAATATTTGTTTTTCCAAAACTTTGTGCCTGCAAGTCAATCTATTAAAGAACATCACTCTATCATTCAAGCACTTCAAAAGCAGGACGAAAAACGAATGGAACAAATGATGGCTCAAAACTGGCTCCGTCCCATGAAAGAAATACAAAAAATGATTTCTATGAAAGAAGAATAAAGCTGGTTACACAAAAGTGTAACCAGCTCCTTCTTTAATAATCTATATGCTATGCCTGAATATTTGCGTAATCTTCAATATCTTCGTACTCTTTTTCCAATTCCTCTAAAGATAGCTCGTATAATTGTCGGTCGCGAATCTTAAACACCCCTGCTCCAATTAACTCATCAATTAAATGCCTCTTACGATTTTCAACAGCAAAACGGAGTTGACTACTCATCTTTTAAAAAACTCCTTTCTACGATCATTGAAAATGATAATCTTTATCAATTACCACTTTTGATTATAAAAGATGATTCTTAATAAGTAAAGTAATCTTATGAAATATTTACCTTACAAAGTATTTGTGGCCACATTATATATATGTATGCCCTGCGAAAAATGTTATGACACTTTTTCTTATCCTTTTTCTTTCATACTTTGCAAGTTGTTTCACTATGCTTGAATTCACCGTCTATTTCTACTTGAATGGTGACATGTTCTACATGAAACCTCTCCTTTAATACATCCGTTGCCTCTTCTAATACACTTTGCGTCTCATTACCTTTTATAATAAGGTGACAAGTTAATACTTGAAAATCAGATGTGACAGACCATATGTGCAAATCATGAACTTCTTTTACAATCGGAATATTTAATAATGTACTTTTTACTTCTTCAACATTTATGTGTTGCGGTACACCTTCCATTAATATATGGACCGTATCACGTGTTATACGCCACCCACTAATAATGACTAAAATAGACACAAGAATACTAGCAATCGCATCTGCAGCAGTCCATCCGAAAAATTTGATAAGTAACGCAGCAATAATCGCTCCAACTGAACCTAATAAATCGCCTAGTACGTGTAAGAAAGCACTTCTTAAATTCAAATTACCTTTCACATCTCCGCCTCTCATTAATATCCAAGCTGATACAATATTAATAAGCAGACCAAGCACAGCAATAACGAGCATTCCATTACTGGCGATTTCAACTGGTTCCTTAAAACGACGAATTGCTTCAATAAAAATATATACTGAAATGACAATAAGAACGACACCATTACATAATGCCGCTAACATTTCGACTCGCTTATACCCATATGTTTTCGCGGCCGTTGCCGTTTTTTCTCCAAGCTTGAACGCAAGTAAACTTAAAGCTAAGGATACTGCATCACTTAACATATGCCCTGCGTCAGACAATAGTGCTAAGCTATTTGTTACAAACCCGCCAATAACTTCAGCAATCATAAAGCTTGTTGTTAATAGGAAGGCAATTAATAACGCCTTTTTATTTTTTGAATGACCGTGATCATGTGAATGTCCCATACTTATACTCCTTTAAGTGCAATATCTGTATGTTAGTATGAAACAAACTCCCCATCTTTATCCCGAATTGACTGCTCGTAAACGCCCGCTTCCTCTGTATACACTCTTCGCTACTTTTCAAACAAGTCCTTTTTCTCAACAAAAAATAAGACTACTTCTTTTTCAACTTCATATTGTTTAATAATGAAAGAATTTTTAAGGAGGTTACTAAAATGAAACGTTTATTTCTCTGCATGGAGCGTGAACTTGTTGTAATAAAAGAACAATATGGTAACTATGAAACCACATATCATTTACAAAATATGCAACCTACCTGTATTGTGGTTGATCCATTCCAAACAAATCGTGTTTATTGCGGCACCTTTGGACGAGGTTTATGGCTAAGTGACGATGGCGGAGATTCATGGAGACCGATTGGAGATTCTTATCGTTACTTTGATTTCCCTAAAGAAGATGGTATTTTACATTCTTCGATTACTTCCATTACGATAAGCCCTAATGAACAAGTTAACGGATATGGTGTCGTTTATGTAGGTACAGAACCTAGTACTTTATTCCGTTCAGAAAATGGTGGTGAAACGTGGACTGAACTTAAAAATATGAAATCATTATTATCTTCTTATACGTGGGCTTTTCCGCCTAGACCTTTTACCCATCACGTACGCTGGATTACAGTTGATCCAACTAACCCAAATACAATCCATGTTTCAATCGAAGCTGGTGCCGTTATTCAAAGTAATGATAAAGGGCATACATGGATTGATAAAAAATTCGGTGCTCCTATCGATGCTCATCAATTACTTATGCACCCTGAAGCCCCAAATCGCCTTTATGCATCATGTGGTGATGGATTTATGGGCGGACCTGATCGTGCATATCTTGAAAGTTATAACAGTGGAAACAGCTGGATCTCATGTAGTGACGGACTTGAGCATCATTATTTATACAGCATGGCTATCGATCCAGCTGATTGTAATACAATTCTCGTTTCTGCCGCACCGAGTGCTGATCTCGCTCATCACCGTATTCCTTATGAATCTTATATTTATCGAAAAACGAAAGATACTCCTTTCGAGCAAGTACAGCAAGGTCTACCATCTGCAATCGGTACAGTCATTTCGATGTTTGCTACAAATCAAGCAGAACCACATACGTTTTACACTTTAAATAACAACGGCGTGTTTCAATCCAATGATAGCGGCGAATCGTGGGAACAACTAAACATTCCGTGGAAAGATGAATATAAAACGCAGCATCCGCATGCATTGCTCGTTACTAGTCCTTAACGAAAAAAAGACTGCCTAACGATTTTAGGCAGTCTCTCTTTTATTTCTTTAAATCAATTACGATATCATCTAGAACAATATCTTTACTCTTCGCTTCTTTTTTCGGCACTTCTATTTTCTTCTCTTTTCCATTCACATACTCCACTCCACCATGATTTTCAGGTGTATGAACTCGCAAGTGTACACGAGGTGTAACGATAAGCTTTGTTGCATTTTCGTTTAACTTTTGGAATGTAGCACTCCATCGAATATTGTAAGGATCGTTGCCACTTCCCCCATTTCCTTCACCCGAATAATCATTCCCTAAATCATCCTTAACCGTCAATTCAACATCTACACTATCCCATTCTTTCCTCGCACCCTTAGAAACTTCTTGATTGTAATAAAGAATAAATGAAACCGGCGACATTGCGATCTTTTCCATATTTGCTTTTATACCTTCTTTTTCCGAACTTCCACCAATTGTTCTCTCTTTACTATCCATTGATTTTACAGTTAACGCGAAATTCCAATTACCTTGTATTGATTTTTTCCTATCTGGTATCTCTATTCCCTCTATATTCCATCTAAAGTTTATTTTGTCCTTTTTATTACTATCATGGTGCGTCGTTGTTACCATACCTACATACTTTTTTTCAGTAACTTTAGTCATTTTCCCACTTCCTGAACTACCATGAGCGTCCATTATATCCAATCCGCCTAATATGATAGGATCATCCCCTAAGTCTTGCTCACTTTCCAGTGAATACGTTATAGATAATGTTCTGCCATCAGAAATCACATCATTAATTGTAACCTTAACCCCATTACTCTCCCTCGTCATATTCAACTCAGTCGAAAACTCTTTATAATTTTCATATAACCCTGTTCTACCATTATCTAAAAATCGGAATATGTCACCTACAATTGGCAATCCCCCGGCATATGTAGGAAATCCGATACCAAGCGTTGCAACTGATAATCCTACTAAAATAGATGCAGCAGCGACACCTTTTTTCCAACTTTTCATCTTTTTCTTCGTACGTATTGATTGTTTTACATTACGCTTCACTTTTTCTTTTTCAATTTCAGAAGCCTCAATTTCCTCAAGTTCTTTTTCATCTATATCAATATCATTTAATAGTTCATAAATGTCTTTCATATTGCACTACCTCCAAAACTAATATTCGTAGCATTTTGTTGTAGTTTCTTTTTTCCACGGTACACACGGTTATCAATCGCCGCCCTGGTTAATCCTAATTTGTCACCTATTTCCTCTGTCTTCATACCGAGAAGATATTTCATGATGAATACTTTTTGATCTAACGGTTCTAATTGATTAATAAGCTTCAATAATTCTTCCCTATCTTCCATAACGATTAATTCGTCTTCTGCCGATTTTTCCGTACTTATATGAAACTCATCTGAAATGATTTCTACTTTTTTATTCGCTTTTCGGTAATAATCAATTGCCTTAAATTTTGCAATCGCTGCAATCCATTTTTTAAAATCACTCGGCTCTCCATGAAACTTATTTGCGTTATTCCAAATGGAAAGAAATATATCATTTACACATTCCTCTATCAATCCATCATTTTGAACTGGAAGAAGAACTTTGTGCGTTATCCCCTTTATGAGCGGTAAGTATGTATCGACAACAAATTCTAGCGCATCTTCTTTTTGCCGCCGTAATCTTTTTATAAAATTTTTCTCATTTGATTTCATGTAGCGATTCCCCTTATTTTTTTGTAAAAGCTTTTACACCCTATATAACGTTTTGGAAATTTTTTTCTCTCATCTTTTTTTATTTTTTGTATGTAATATGGGGGACTTTTCCTTAGCCATTGTCTCATATAAATATAAGCTTGAAGAAAATTTTCTCAAGTCTGGAATTCAATTAGTGTAGTACACTGTTTATGCAGACATTCTTTAACCTGATGTACATTTCATTTAATTAATCTATTTTTATAATTTTAAATTAGGAGATGAGATATGTATGTGTGGAATTACAGGTTGGGTAGATTGGAAAAAGGATCTTTCAAATCAACATGTTATTTTAGAAAAGATGGCAAATAGTATTCAGCATCGTGGTCCTGATGCTGAAGGATTTTGGTTTTCTCCTCGTGCGGCCTTTGCACACCGACGTTTAATTGTTATTGACCCAGAAGGCGGGACGCAGCCGAAGACATTTCGTGCTGATGATTATACGTATGCTCTTACTTATAATGGAGAAATTTATAATTTCCGTGAACTGAGAGAACAACTTCGAAAATGTGGTCATGCATTTGAAACGCATTCAGATACAGAAGTGTTACTACATGCTTATTTAGAATGGAAAGAAGATTGCGTACAACATTTAAACGGAATTTTCGCTTTCGCCTTATGGGATGATCAAAAGCAACAATTATTTTTAGCACGTGATCATTTAGGCGTAAAGCCACTCTTTTATACTGAAAGAAATGACAGCATTATTTTCGGATCTGAAATAAAAGCACTACTAGCTCATCCATCTGTTCCTGCTGAAATTGATGCGGATGGCATAAATGAAATATTTGGATTAGGCTTATTTCGAACTCCTGGATGTGGTGTCTTTAAACGTATTCAGGAAGTGCGTGCTGGACATTCTATAACATTTACACGTGATAAAAAAATAGTTAAGAAGTATTGGAATTTAGAAAGTAATGTCCATACAGACTCTACCAGAGACACATCTTCACATATTTTATCTATTTTACAAGATACAGTGAAAAGACAATTAATTGCCGATGTTCCCCTCGTTTGTATGTTATCAGGCGGATTAGACTCTAGCGGTATTACTGCACTAGCGGGTAAAGAATTTGCAGCGAAAAATAAAACACTTCATACGTATTCCGTTGACTTTGTAAATAGCGCAAAAGATTTCGAACTTACATTTGCTCGCACTGGTCTAGATGCTCCTTGGGTAAAACGTGTTTCTGATTATGTGGGGACATCGCATCATGACATAATTGTGAATGCTGAAGAATTAGCAAATCACTTATTCGTTCCCCTTCACGCGAAAGATTTACCGAGTGCTGGCGAAATGGAAACTTCACTTTATTTACTATTTTGCGAAATGAAAAAAGATGCAACCGTAGCTTTATCTGGAGAATCTGCTGATGAAGTATTCGGGGGATAT
The DNA here is from genome assembly GCF_016483685.1 of Bacillus cereus group sp. N8. Taxonomy (NCBI): domain Bacteria; kingdom Bacillati; phylum Bacillota; class Bacilli; order Caryophanales; family Bacillaceae; genus Bacillus; species Bacillus cereus group sp. N8. Next base: position 122,119 of record NZ_JAEHBK010000002.1, read on the forward strand.
CCTTGGTTTCATCAAGAAGAACTATTATATGTAGATAAGTTTCCATGGTTAACAAACTGGAAAAACACATCTTCTCTATTATTAAGCGAAGTAACAAATCAATGTAATCCTGAGCATTATATTAATAAACGATTCCATGAGGCTGCTCTTGAAGTACCTACTCTTGAAGGGGAAAGTAAAAAATCCGCGAAACAACGTCAAATGTTTTATTTATTTTTAACACGATTCCTTCCGTTCTTACTCGACCGTAAAGACCGTATGAGTATGGCTGTAGGATTTGAAGTTCGTGTACCGTTTTGCGATTATAGATTAGTTGAATATTTATGGAACGTTCCTTTCAACATAAAAAGTATTGATAATATTGAAAAAGGAATTTTACGTAGGGCACTGAAACCAGCTTTACCTGATGACGTCCGAAATAGAAGAAAAAGTGCTTATCCAACTTCACAAGATCCACACTACTTACAAACAATCCGTAATTTAACACTTGATATGTGCAGTAATAAAAACAATCCTGTTTTCTCACTCATTAACCATTCCATATTACTTGCAATTGCTGATCAAAGTAATAAAGTGATTAACAATTTTGAAGCAAGAAGTGCTATGGAGTATATGCTACAAGTAAATGAATGGTTAAAAACGTATCATATTCATATTGCTTAACAAAAAAGAGTTCAAGGACAAAAACCCTTGAACTCTCTTTCATTTATTAATTGGCACATTGTCTATTTTCAGTATCAATGGACCATCCAATAATAGTGGCACAATCTCTCCCTTTCCACTGCAGTACATTTGTTAATACTGGCTCAATCTGTAAGCAACTTCCGTCGTGTAATATTTCTATTAAAGATTGATCATCATCAAACTTTCGTTTATCACATTCTAAAATACCATCTGTTGCCATTACAATGTGATTTTGACCTTTTTCTAATCCCCTTATCCCTGATGTAAAGCAAGGTGTATTCGCTGCAAAAACATTTTTTCTTCCTATATATTCATAGTTCTTACGCTTATTTAGCCTACCTTTTCCATTTTTCGTTTGCTCTGAATGGAATAAATACGCGAAGCAATCACCAACTGATAGCCAATATAAGAACTCGCCTTTTCGTAAACAAATTAAACATGCAAGTTCCTCATCATCTTGGTCACATTTCTCGATAAAGAGCTCATCTGTAAATAACGCTAATAAATACATATGTGTATGATGAAAAGCTAAATGGATTGGGTATGAAAATAACTCTTTTAGTTTTTCTTCTCTTTCTGAAATCGCTTCTATTATATAATGTATATTTTTCGTTTTATGATGTGTATCAAAAATCATAACAAATTCAAATTCTAATTTCGGATCCCACCAAGCTAGCACTGCATCTCCTCTTTCATATGCATCACTCTCTTGATTTCCTCCATATACGCCGACTGAAAGAGGACCACATTTTTCAACATGTATTTGATCTACATACATCTTTTCATGACTAATCCATTTAAATGTATTCACAGCTATCATCCTCTCTCTTGCTAAATGTATACCTTTACACATAGATTACCTTATATTTCAATAAAAATAAACTTTTTCAACATTTATTATGAAAATAACAGGAATTTAATTCTTACAAAGCGAATATATCTTATAATACGATATAAAAATCAGGGGGAATTATAATATGAAAGACATTAATCCACATTGGGAGACAATATACTATCACTTACGCTATGAATATGAAGACAATCTTTCTCATCAAGCAATTCGTATTTTACAAATCATTTCTCGAGAGAAAGATATAACAATTGGAAAAATTGCTTCTGAACTTGGTTTATCTCATAATACAGCGTCCGAACATGTAAAACGCCTTATTCAAAAAGGATTTATCATTAAAGAAAGAAATAAACAAGATGAAAGAGTTGTGAATCTTACATTAACGACAGAAGGAATTGAAGCATTAGAAAAGCATACTTTGCTAGACAAAGAAAAGATACAAATATTAGAATCACAGTTATCAAAAGAAGAACAACAACTAATAGAAAAAGCCTTTTCGTTATTAGCTAAGGAGGCAAAATATGCATTTCCTCGTTAAGGTCATCGTCTCCGCCCTCATTATTGGGGGTGTAACCGAATTTGCCAAATATTTTAGTACGCTTGGTGGCTTTATCGCAGCCCTTCCTCTTATTAGTTTACTTAGTTTATTTTGGATTTCTTTCGAAGGTGGGAGTAAACAGGAATTAAGTCAATTCGCTTTAGGCGTATTATATGGATTTCCTGCATCTGCACTACTATTATTTATTGTTTATATCGGTTTAAAGAACTCCTTTTCACTTAGTACATCTATACTCTTCGGCATAGTCGCCTGGTGTATCGTCTTTACTTGCCAAAAAGTATTTCAAGCTTAGGGGGAATTACTATTAATAGATCAGTAGAGATATTTGGACAAAATGTAGAAGTATATATGAGAGGTAGTAGTAAACAAACTGTAGTCATTCAAACAGGAATGGGTTGCTCATTTTACGATTGGCTTCCTATTATAGAAAAGCTTTCACAAAACTTTACGGTCATTTCATATCATCGCCCAGGTTACGGAGAAAGTGGGCTAGGAACTAATCGACGTACAACAATGCAAGTTGTAAAAGAGCTACATATGTTACTACATGAACTTGATATTTATGAGCCAATCATTTTAATCGGTCATTCCTATGGAGGTTTATGCGCACAACATTTTGCAATGTTACATGAAGATAGGCTGCAAGCACTTCTTTTAGTTGATTCTACTTCCATGAACTTACACCGATTAGATGAACTGCATTTACCGGTTTCTGATCAAACTGATTCTGATGATATGTGGCTACAAAAATATCATACATACTCCAACATGGATGCAGAAGCACTTTATAATGAACTAAAATCAATGCTTGTCCATACAACAAAACAGCATATCAAATTTTCCACATCTCCTTCCTTATATAAGGCGACAGCTGCTGAGCTGTCCGAGTGGAAATATTGCGCTCACTCAATAAAAAAACAACATAAAACATTAGTAATACCATTAATCGTTATCGGTAGAGATCCTCAATATTCAATTAATCAATTAATTGAGGGTGGTATGCCAAAAGAAGAAGCTACACAACTTGAAGATATGTGGCAAGAACTTATTCGTGAACAACTAAATCTCTCAATAAATAGCCAATATATTTTGGCTGAACATGCTAGTCATGGGATAGAAAATGATCGCCCAGATACTATCACTGAAGCCATTCACTCATTGTCAATAAAAAAAGGAAGCAACTGAAGTTGCTTCCTTACTTATCTATTCATAGTCTTCTTCGTCATCATCAACTTCTTCATAATACGAACTCCCATTGCTTACATATATAGGACCATTCGCAACATCAATACGTAATACCCATGCCCATGGCACAGCTAAACGTTTATGTATTGCTCTCCAAAAGTTCATTGATTTTCTTTCGTACTCCTGGAACTCCTGAAGTAACTCTTTATAGGAGGAACCGTCTAACTGAATATTTGCTTCTAATAAACGAGAATGGGCATAGTACTGTAACTCTAGTTCAGCAGCAATCTCCATTTCTTCTTCCGTTGCCATACCTATAATTGCTCCATCTGCTGGTGCGATTTCATATACGTTGTGAACTTCAATAAGCCCTTCTTTCTCTTTCTCAAACATGTAAACAGCCTCCTTTAACCAATATTTTTTATGTTACAAAGTCATACTTCTACAATACCTTCTCTCTTTCCTCTTTTTTTGATAAACTTTTACAAAATATTTATCCGATGACCTGTTTTCTCTATTCTTTCAGCAGAAATGAAACGATTATTATCAAAAGTTAATTTATACACATCAGGCATATGAAGGGTTTTCCAAAATTGAAAATCATATTTCGGATCAAAATAATTCATAAGTAAAACCATAATATTCCCATGAGTACCTATTACAATATTTTTACCTTTATATTTTCCCAATATATTTTGCATACATATTACAGCACGCCTTTGCGCTATATTACTTGATTCCCCGCCTTCGTATGCAAAAGTCCAGTCTTCCCACACTTTCTGAATAGCATCGTTAAAATCTGTTACTGGCTCTTTACTTAATAACCTCTCTCTTAAATCTTCTTCCAGTTGTATTGATAAATTATATGTATTCGCAATCCCTTGCACGGTTTGAATCGCCCTTTTATACGGACTAGAAATCACAGCATCAATATGTTTATCTTTTAATAATCTTGTTACATTCTCTGCATCACAGTGTCCCTTCTCAGATAAGGGCCGTTCCCTTTCCTCCTTTGTCTTTGTATATGTAGAGTGAGCATGCCGCACGAAATATACTGTAGTCATTATTCAACTTCCTTTCTTAGTTTCAATCTATATTCCATGCAGTAAATAGGAAATCCTGTATCATGAATAGAAAAGAGCACCTTTTAAAAAGCGCTCTTTTGTTTACATAATAAAATTATTCCATTATAACTTTCTTCTGAATTCTTCACTTGTTATAACATCTCGAATAAAGTAATCTATATTATTTCTAAGCTTTTGGTGCGTAATTTGATTATCTATATCATTAAACATGATTACAACTTCTACCTTATTCCCCTGCTTATCTGTAGTATACAAGCTTTTTGTCAATACGAATGCGGTAGAACCACCTTTTTGACCAGCATATTCAAACTTACTATTTTCAACTGTTCCTTTAAAAACATTCTCAATTTCATCTTGCATTGATTTTGGAAAATAATTTCTACTATTTATCTTTTCCATTATACTCATATAATCTTTAGCATTTGCACCCACTAATCGATCTGACCAAATCCGCTGAAATTCCATATCTACTTTTAATGGGATATCCCGTTTTTTCCATTCTTCTTCATCTTTCATCCATTCATGTATTTGTAACACATGTTTATTATATTCATCTTTTGACATGTTACGTATCGTTTCTAACGATTGAGTTTCTGGCTCATGAAGCTCTTTTTCTACGTATCCTCTCATATATAGTGAAGCAGTATATGAGGAGAACTTGTCATGACCGGTAAGCTCTAACTCTTTTATACTTTCATTTACTCTTTCTATTCCAAGCTTTTCTAACAAATATGTTGTATTTGCATTAGAACTATAATGAATCATCCCTTTAGCGACTTCTTCTAAAGTAATCTGTCCATTTTTCACTAATTCTCTCGCTTTGGCATCTTCTAACCAGTCAGGATGTGCTCCACCATCAGTGTTTTTAACGTAATATTTTTCTAGCTCCTGTAATGAAATTTGTTCATCTCGACTTATTTTCCCTTCTGACACTTGCTTAGCAAATTCAACTGCTATTACGATTTTGGCCGTACTCGCTAATGGCAATTTTACATTTTCATTTATAGATGTTAATACTTCCCCATTTTTTCTAATCAGTAATGAACATGTTTTATCGCCTTTATGTTCTTTTATGTACTTTAATACGTAATCAGGATCTTCTTTTGACAAATAGTACTTCATAATAACAAAGAAAGCTATAACGGCTACTATAATGACTCCTGCAACAATTCCTATAATCTTTAATATGTTCACAATATGCCCCCTCTAATACATTCCCTTCTATATCATAATTATAACGAATCCAATTACAAAATTATACAAAATAGAATAACTCTTCCTAATAATAGAAAGAGTTATTCTATTTCACATGAAGTTATTTGTCCATTTAACGTAACTACTATATTTGAATCGTCAGTCTGTTTATCACTTTTTGAACGATTTGATGTGGGCGGCCCAATTACAACTGACTCTTTAATTGGTGAAAGATCCATCGCTAGCTTCTCTGCACTTACACCGTAAGCAGCTTGAAATACTTCTGGAGGCGTTAATCTAAGTACGTCCGATCCTTCTGCTGTTTCAAACTGATCGTTATTGAAGAATAAATGTAATTGTACTTCTTCTGTTACGGCCGTGATCCAGTGCCACCACCCCATTGGAATAAAGACCGTTTGCCCCGCTTTCAAATGATAATTTTGCAATTGATTCGTTTCGGGATTTAAAATGGATGTAACTGCTTCCCCTGAGACAACAACATCTAATTCCCAAGCATTCGGATGCCAATGTGGTTCTCGCATATGACCCTTCGTCATAAACAAATCAACAAATGCTCCTCCGATCATCGCCGGTAACTGTGTTGACGTAACTTCATACGCAACATTTTTCTCATCTCTTTTAAAAAAGACATTTTTTCTTGAATCAAAGAAAAGATTTGGCGTTCCTGAGCTTTTCTTTAAATTTTTATTATCTGTAACATAACCTGAATTACTCATTTTATCCCTCTTTCCCGATCCGAACATTTCTGATTTCACACTGTATCGTATGGGAATTTTTTAGGAATGTGCCTATTAACAACATAACAAAAAAACATGCTTTCATTACGAGAGCATGTTTTGTGATATTCTTCACATTGTTTAGTTAAAAAATAACTCTTTTACTTACCATGATGTAACATTAAATCACTAAGTTCTTCTTCAATGTGATTTAATTTCGCAACGCCTTCTTTCCATTTATGAATATAACGTGAAACCCCAACGAAAAATAAAATAATAATTGTGGAAAGAATAATACCATATACGATAGCTACAGTACTCATAGTTACACTTCCTTGTAATTAGTTATATTTTTATTATAAACCTTTTTTTTATAAAAAGCTTTGATTTCAACTTTTTGTAAAAAAATTGTTTTTTCTAATATTTCGTTCAGGAAAAGGAAAATTTTTCACAAAATATACAAAACTTAACCATATGTACTATTACCATATGAGTTATATTGTTAAATAGGATGAAGTGAAATTTTAATCAGTAAGGGGGATCATCCCACACTGATTATTAGCCCGCACTAACCAGGATTTTACGGACCATTAATGCGGGATAAAGGGGATGAAATACTATGACGACTTGGTTTATTGTAATGTTAGTTGTATTTGGAGCATTTAAAATTATCGTTTCTAGCCTTCCTAACTCTGTTATTGAATCCATCATTAGCAAGTACGAAACACATCCACAACTTGAAGAAGAGAATGTGACTGTTACAATCAATGGAAATAATTTAGAAGGCGAACAGAAATCCAAAATTATTCATGATTTTAACGAAGGCTTATTTTTAGATCGCTATTATGCACCGCCTCACAATGAGGGCACACCTTTAATTATCAATGCAAAACGTGGCAAAAAAGAGTTTACATTTTATATTTATAGTCATGAAGAGCATGTTGATGTTGTAAAGCAACATAAAAAGAAGGTAGTTGCTTATAGTTTACGCTCTAAAAACCTTCAAAATAATGATATGTTCGTGTCAGCTGATTTAGCTTAATACTCATATATTAGAAAAAGGAATCCATATGTCTATGGATTCTTTTTTTCCTATACATGTTAAGTCAATTCTACACATTCCATTGCAAGTGAATATACATTTTCATATCCTGCTATACTAAGCTTTTTCTGCAATCGATCCGTATCTTCTTTCAAAGCGTGTACTAACACCGTATGTTCTGGTAATAGTGTATTTAACATCTCTTTCACATCACTTATACTTTGGTGAACTTTATATGGCACTCGCTTCACCCTACATTCTTTACCTACACGTTCTTTCAAAACTTTTTCTGCAAAACTCCCTTTTGCAATATACCCAGTAAAGATAATAGAATTTCGTTCTTCATGCCGAAGTTGTTCATAATATAATTGCGCTCGTTTCGTTTGCATATTTGCATCTCTCATTACAACTATTCCATAACTATGTTGCATACCGCTGTCATCATCCATAACTATTATGTTTCTTTTTAAACTCTCCATTAGCTCTTCAAGTTCTTCATTATTTTTGATCCAATCTTTATATATAATCATCTCTTGGAATCCATCTAAAATTTCTTGATCTACTATAATGGGAAGTTCTTTATATTCTTTATATTTTTTATATAAATACAATACGATATCTTGTGCCCTACCAAGCGGTGGCAATGGTAGTAATGCTATTCCTTTTTTCCCCGCAGCTCGTTCAATTTCTGCATATAGTTCGTTTACTCGTTCATGTTGCGAAACATCATCAGTATGATAAGCGGCATCTACAATTGCAACTTTTATATTGTGGCCTAATTTCTCAGGTAAATTAGCTCGTAGTATATTAGACTCTGCTGAATAGTCGCCTGAATAAAATACGTATGTACTACACATATCAACTAAAAACCAAACAGCTCCTAATACATGCCCACTATATCCCCATTGAAACCGCAATGTAGGAGTAATTTGTATCCATTCATTTGGATTACTAATCTCATCAATACATACATAATTTAAATCTTTTATGTGCTGGTCGCTATAAGGTAAATTCCACCCTTGCATCAGATTGTAGTTTCTCCATTTTTCATAATATAACGGCAGTTGCTCCTTCGTATAACGAGTCGTCCAAATTTTTTTATTATATCCATACTTCGCTAATAAAGGTAAACCCATCGTATGATCTTCATGAATATGTGATAAAAATACCGCATCTAAAAATGGAACAACTTCTCTCACTATTTTTGGATAACTATCCTCATAGGATCGATTAATACCACAATCAAATAATATTTTCGTCTCTTTATTTTTTACGAAGTAGCAGGAACGACCGTATTCTCCTGCTCCTCCCCATACTTCTACCCTCATCATGCTACCCCTTTTCGTTTTTGCTCCATATGTTGCAGAAGTAATAAGCACATTGTTGTAAGTCCAACAGAAACAACGGCCATCGCCATTCCTATAGATACTTCCCCTTGTTCAAATTGAGCAAAAATAAACGTTGCTGACGTTTCTACTGATGGAGGTAGTACGAGAAGCGACGCTACTAACTCTCTTATCGAAATCATAAATGTCATCGCCCATCCAGCAAGAACGCCCGGGATTATAAGAGGCAATATTATTTTTCTAAAAATATAAATATAATTTCCAGAAAAAATACTCCCTGCCTGTACAAGGGAATCATCAATTTGTCCGAGCGAAGCTTTTACATACTGCACCGTATAAGGTAAAAAAAGAACAACATACGTTACGATAACCATGACTGGTGTATTGTAAATTGACATAGGCATATATGGTGAATTCCAAAATAAAATAAGCCCTACAACCATCACTATTCCTGGTACCATATTCGGTAACATACCGCACATATCAAGCCATTTTTCAGAGGACTTTTTCCCCTTTCGAATCATAAGTGCTAAAAAGACTCCAATAATTACAGCAACAATCGCTGTTACAAGTGAAAAAAGAAAACTGTTCCATAAAGCTTCTAACCCTGGGGATCCCATTGTAAACAATGCCTCATAATGGTTTGTTGTAAAGTTATTTAAATGTAAGCCACCGCCTCTTAATTTTGACAAAGAAGCAATAAGTATAGAAAAGTATGGGATTCCAATTGCTACTATTAGTAAACCAATTACATAAATCCATGCTATAAAACGTGTAACTATAGACAAAGTATACCTTTTAGATTTCACACCTTTTCCACTAACCATGGCATATGAATACTTTCGATTCAATACATTTTGCATATACCAAATAAGCATACACGCACTTAGTAATAAAGAAGATAATGCTGTTGCACTACTAAAATCAATTGGCCAACTCGAAATAAATTTATGGATTTCTGATGTTAGCACGTGAAATCCTATTCTACGTCCGAATGTAGCCGGTGTTCCGAATTCAGCAATCGTCTTTACGAAAATAAGTAAAGCACCCATCACATAACTTGATAACAATAACGGTAGTATTATTTTTCTTAAACGATAGAAAAAGCTTCCACCATGAACTGCTGCCGCTTCTTCTTTACTACTTCCAATTTGAAGTAACGTATTTTTCAACATGAAGTAAAGGAATGGGAATAAATGCAGACTCATAATTAAAACCATGCCACCTAAACTAAAAAACGATGATGAGATCGACTTTAAGCCTGGAAAAAATTGTTCAAAATAGCCGTTAGGTTGCATAAACAAAATCCATCCCATTGATCCGATATAAGGCGGGGTCATAAATGGAATCATAAAAACAATATCTAACTTACTATACTTTCCTACATCTGTTTTGCTCATAATGAACGCCAATGGAAATGCAAATATGGTAGCTCCTATTACAACGAGTACACCTAGGAGCATCGAATTTAGAAAAATCCCAGCTAATCCACCACTCTGCATGACTTCAAAAGGCTTTAAAAAATTCCAACCGCTATTTTCATATACACTAGAAAATAAAATGAGACAAAGCGGAATGACGATTAACATCGCCACAAGTAACAACGCTACCGTCACTCCAAATTGTCTTACTGATACGAATCGATTTATCATGTAATCACCATCTTATTGAAATACTTTCTTAAATTGTTTTGCTATTTCATCTTGTTCTTTCTCAACTGTTTTCCAATCAATATTTAATACTGGAATCTCTTCTACATTTGGTCTATTTTCAGCTTTTATATCTGTTCTACCTGGCAATAAGTACACTTTAGAAACTTGTTTTTGCACATCATCTGATAATAAATAATCAATAAACTCTTTTGCACCTGCTACATTTTTACTATCCTTCATAATGCCTGCCGCACGTGGACTAATGACTGTTCCGCTTTTTGGATATACGATATCCACAGGTTCACCCTTTGCTTTTGCACTGTACGTCATATAATCAACACCCGCAATTACCATATCTTTCGCACCTGTTACAACTGGATCTAACGCTTCTTGGTTTGCCCCTGCTACTGTAACTTCATTTTTCTTAAGCTGTTCAAATAACTTCCATCCATCTTGTCCATTCTTTTTCACGTATCCTGTTACAAAGTCTAAAGCCGAACCTGAAAGTGCTGGATCTGGAAGATTCACTTTGCCTTTCCATTCTCCTTTCGTTATATCGCTCCAATCTTCAGGCGCTGTCTTCACATTTTTTGTGTTGTACACAATTCCTAATGCTGAAGCACTATACCCGAAATAATGTCCTTTATCATCCGACCATTCTGGACGAAGCTTATCAGCTTGTTTCGCTTCTTTATAAGCTAACGTTTGACCATCTTTCTTTAATCCTTCCATCGCTGGTAAAGAAGCGAGTACGACAACGTCAACGACTGGATTTTTCTTTTCAGCTTCCATTCTCGCTAAAATCTTACCAGTTGTTCCTTGAAACATTTCCACCTTTATACCGCTTTTCTTTTCAAAGTCCTTTTGAATTTTTTCTGCTAACCCTTTTGGCCCTGCACTATATACAACAATTTTCTTTTCATTAGTATTTTTATTTTTTGCATCTACATTACCTGTCTTTGAGCTACAACCTACTACTACAGCAGAAAATAGTAAAGTGCATACAAATAAAGACTTAAGCGAACTGAATTTCTTCATACGATTCTCCCCCTATATGATGAATACATTTTTTTGGTACATATAACGATACCGGTTTACCGACGCTTAGCTTACTATTGTGATAAGCTGTCCATACACCGATTGTCCCCATATTTACTTTTACTTCATAACGTTCTCCTACATATGTAACGTGCTGAATTTCACCTGTATACATGTCGCACACTTCATTTTTCGTCCAGCTCACATGCTCTGGACGAATCATTTGTTTACCCTCTACAAGCCAATTTGCCTTACCAACAAACTTTGCAACAAATTCATGAGACGGCTTCACATAAATATCTTCTGGCGTTCCTTTTTGTAATACTTCTCCTTGTTTCATGACAATAATTTGATCTGACATTGACATAGCTTCCGTTTGATCATGCGTTACATACAATGCCGTTAAACCAATAGAATGAACGATATCCATAAGCTCTAAGCGCATTTCTTCACGCAAAATTGCATCGAGTGCACTTAACGGTTCATCAAACAAAATAAAATGAGGTTTTGTTACAATTGCTCTAGCAAATGCAACACGTTGCTGCTGTCCACCAGAAAGTTCGTGCGGATATCTTTTCTCCATACCTTGCAGACGAACTCGCTTTATCGCATCTTCTACCTTTTCTCGTAAATGATTCGTTTGCTTTGTAGCCCTTAATCCAAATGCAACATTTTCAAACACTGTCATATGCGGCCATAAAGCAAAATCTTGAAATACCATACCGATATTCCGTTCATGAGGAGATGTTTTTATTTTTTTTGCACCAGAATACATGCACTTATCTCCAAAATATATTTCACCTCTATCCGGCTCTTCAAGCCCTGCAATCATTCTAAGTAAAGTCGTTTTTCCGCATCCCGAAGGCCCTAAAAGTGTGGTAAATTCCCCTTTTTTCATTACAATTTGTAGCGGTTTTAACGCCTGCATTTTTCCAAACGTCTTTTCTAATCCACTAATTTTAATATCCATCGTTTCACCTCTCTCCCCTCATTCTTAACCTGCTTTCATTCTATATGGAAGATTTATACTGAATGTTAATGTACTGTAAAGATTAAATTAAAAAACTTCTAATAAACTATTTATTTCTATAGATTTTTTCTATAGTTAAAATAAAAAAGGCGGACAATTCATAATGAATCTCTTAAAATTAGAAATTGTAGTGCTTATTAAGAAATACAAAAAGCTTACGATTGTTGCAGAAAAACTTGGCGTGAAACAACCCACTATTACATTTCATATAAAAAGCTTAGAAGAGGAACTCGGTGTGTCTTTATTTGAATTACGTTCCGGAAGGTATTTCTTAACAGAGGCTGGCGAGGCATTACATCATTATGCTTGTAAAATAGATGCACTTATGAAAGAAGCTAGGCGGGTCACACAAGAGTTTAAAGATTTTCATAAAGGTGCTATAACAATTGGTGCTAGTTATGTACCAGCGACTTATCTTTTACCAGAAGTTGTTCACCAATTTCAATGCGAATTTCCTAATATAAAAATAACACTCATGGTAAAAACGGCTCCTGAAATTCGTACGATGCTACAAAATCATGAAATTGATCTCGGGGTAATTTCTGCTGCACCATTTGATGAACCACTTTTAAAACAAGCAAATATAATACCTGATACACTAGTTCTTGCATTTTCCAAAGAACATCATTTTTCTAAAAGAGCAAATATATCATTACAAGATATTGAAAAAGAACGCATATTATTGCATCGAAACCCATCTACAACGCGAGATTTACTTACACAATGGATGCTAGCACATAACATTACATTCCAATCTGAAATTGAACTAGATTCATTAGAAACGATGAAACAAATTTTAAAATATGGTGATGGTGTCGCTTTTATTTCTAAACTTGCTATTGAGCAAGAAGTGCATCGAAATGAGCTATGCTATATACCGATCCCTGATTTTGAATTTCAGCGTAATATTTATACCATTCATCATGAGGACAGGTGGAATTCTAAAATAATTTCTTTTTTACTACATAGCATTACTTCTTTTGCAGAAAAAAATTAAAAGGCTGTCGTTATACACGACAGCCTTTTAAACTAAAACTCTATTTATTTTTCTTCGCCTCAATTTTTGCTTGTGCCTCTTCAGTCTTATCTAATGCTTCTGAAACTTTTTTCTCTTTTTCTTTCACGTCATCTATACTATCGACAGCTTTAATAAGTTTATCGATTCCTTCTTCTTCTACCTTTCTACTCTTTGCCACTCTTTCATTTACTTTTTCTTCCACATCCTTTGCTTTTTGAAGCATATTCTCTGCATTTGATGTCACAGCTGTTTCAAGTGCATCGTCTTTTTTCATTTGTAACACTTCATTTGCAATATCTTTCGCTTCTAAATACTTACCGTCTTTTAATGCTGTTGCTCCGTGATCCATTTTCTCGGCCATTTCTTTATATGATTTCGCTTCATTTCCTGATTTCTCTTTTTCTGCTTTTTCAAACCACATCGTTGCATCACTATATTTTTCATTTTTCAATGATTGCATACCTGTTTCAATATACGTATCATAATTGCTACATCCAGTCATTACTACTAACAGAAAAAGCATAACAAAACTTAATTTTTTCATGATGTTTTCTCCTTTTCTTTGCCTGCTCACTTTACTGTAACATACATGAAAAAGAGTTTCAAAAACTAAAATACTAATTTGGTCATTTTTATTCCGTTAAAATTTTCCTTTAAGCTGAAACATTCACTTTTCTTTTCGCCATATGCTGCTTTACTCCAACTAATACAACTAACAATAATCCTCCACCTATTGTCATCATAACAATGCTAGTTGGCAACATATCTAATAAGAATCCATATACAATCATACCAAGCGGCGCGATTGCAGTAGCAATTGTTTCAAGTAGGCCGAACACACGCCCTAAATAGCTCGGATCTGTCGTCTTTTGCATATGTACTTGCATCGGAATATTTACAATCATAATTGATATACCAGTTAACATCATAAAAGCAATATAGTAAATAAAACTTGCTACTTTCGGAATGGTAACTAACAACGGGAAAACTGTACATAAACTCAAACCCGCAAATAAAAACAGTCCACTATAAATAGAACGAAACAGATTATTCACTTCTTTACGCACTGATAAAGCAATCGCACCCATTAACATCCCGACTGCTAACATTCCCTCTACAGTACCGAGTTGCTTTGAAGATAAATGCAATGTATGGACGATAATGTATGGAAGTGCAACTGTTAGCCCACACGCAAAAAAGTTTACCCACAATGCTATTTTCATTAAACCATATATTTCATGCTGTCGTTTTACATATGAAAAACCTTCTTTTATACTCGTCAAGAAATGCTCTTTACTCTCAGCCACTTCTTTTTTATATAAATCAAATACAATAAATAATTGCAAAATAACCGCTAAAAAGAACGTAATACTATTTAACAAAAAGAACGACTTGATTGAAAAGAAACCAAATACAACTCCACCAATAATCGGCCCTAAAATATTTGATAAAGAAGCTGCCGTTTGATTTAAAGCACTCGCTTTTTGAATACGCCCCTCATCTACTAAACTCGGAATAGACGAAGTTAATGCAACAGAATAAAAACTTGCACAAATTGATAATAATGCTGCTGAAATATAAATAAAAAGAAGTGATGGTCCAAATATAGTAGCAAGAATAAACATAATAAGCATCGTTAAGCTACTTAATAAATCAGTGCCAATGACAAGCCATTTTCGATTAACACGGTCTGCTACAGCACCTGCAATCGGACCACAGATCATCCTTGGAAGTGATCCACAAACGAGCGTAGTAGCAAACCCCATCCCTGAACCAGTTGTCTTTAATACGTATAACCCCATTGCGAACGTATAAATACCTGCCCCGAGCAAAGACGTCATCTTTCCAATCATCATTAAAATAATATTTCTCGTTGCAGTCTTCATTTTTGAATCATTTGGAACTATACTTACATCCCCCATTATGACACTCTCCCCTCAAAAGTTAAATTGTGTTAAACTTATTATATAATTAACTTTCAAATTTTTACAACAAAAAGTTAAATTGTATTTAACTTTCTTAATTATAAAGGAGCAATAATATGGCAACTCTCGGAGAAAAAATTAAAGCATTACGAAAAGAAAAAAAACTTACACAAACAGCACTAGCAGGTTCCGAATTGACAAAAAGCATGCTTAGTCAAATTGAAAATGGAAAAGCTACACCTTCCATGAAAACATTACAATATATCGCTGAAAAACTTGGGTGCGAAACGAGTTTTTTACTAGAAGATGATGATGTAGAAATTGTAGAACTCATTCAACAAATGGATCAACTTATAAAGGCTAATAAATGTGATAAGGTGTATGAAACTTTACTTCCTATCGTTCAAAAGGAACTCCCTCTCACTTTAAATACTGCCCGATTATATAAACAATTTATTACTGGAGCAGCTATAATGAAAGATTACAGCATTGAGTCTTACGTTGAAAAAGCAACTTCTATTTTTGAAAAATATACTTTATACAGAGACAGTACTGAAACAAAATTAACATTTTCTTATACGTTATTCTCACGTAAAAAGTATGAGGAATGTTTGCAGCTTATTGCTCGTATTCGAGATGATTATGAAGCGAACCATTTAGAAATGGATCTTATTATACATATCAGATTGTGCTTAAAAGAAGCCATTATTTTACTCGCATGTGGCAAATATGAGGAATGTGAAAAAATCATATTAGAAGCATTAGCATTTTCAAAAAAACATCAAGTGTATTATAAAACAGATGAATTTTATCGCATATTATCTTATCAAAAAGTCATGACGGCTGATAAAGAACAGTATTTACATTACATTAAGAAATCTGAGCAATTCGCCATTTTTACAGAAGACACTTTATCCGTTGCAATCGTAGATATATTAAAAGCGTATTACTACAACACGATTACTAAAGAATATACAATTGCATTAGAACATGTAGAACAATTTCGAGAAAAACTAAAAGACGAACCAATTTTCCAAGAAGATGGGTTGTATTACCTCGAAACTGGAAAAGCTTTGTACGGATTAAAGAAATACGAGGAAGCTCTGGAAGCTTTTCAACGTGCTAAAATACCAGATTATATGATGCATCCACTTGATCAAGCATGGCTTACAACAGCAGGTGCATATCGTGCCCTTTGTTATGTAAAACTTAACGATAAGCAAAGAGCGCTTGAAGAAGCAATCGAAGCAGCTCAAAAAATACAACCTTATCCGGATTCCATCTTTTCATCATTTATTAAGGAAACATTACAAATAATACAAAAACTTTAAAAATGTCTAGAAATGGTATATTATTCCTCCTTTTTAGCAAAGATAATAATGATGGGAGGAATATAAATGAATATTCAACGTGCTAAAGAGCTTTCTGTGTCAGCGGAACATGCTAATGTCAGTTTTCAAGGCATGCCTGTTATGATTCAACACGTCGACGAAAGCAACGAAACCGCCCGCATATATGAAGTAAAAAATCCAGGTCGCGAATTAACTGTTCCAGTTAATAGCTTAGAGGAAATATAAGAAATGCCACTTCGATTTTGAAGTGGTATTTTTCTTACTTTAGATTACTTAATATAAATTCCTTCTACCCTCTGTTTTACAACACCTAAAAAATAAGAATCTTCTACTTCTTTTCTTTGTTTAACCTGCTAAAATACAAACTATGAATTAATTATTCGCACTATACATTAAGGGGGAAAGATAATGAAATCTGATTTAGAAAAAAACAAGCCCTATTATGCAGTTATATTCACTTCTAATCTATCGAATGATACAACAGACTATAATGCCGCTGCCGAAAAGATGGAGGATCTTGCGAAACAGCAAACTGGATTTTTAGGTGTCGAAAGCGCACGTGATAATTCGGGACTCGGAATTACTATTTCTTATTGGGATTCACTTGAAGCAATTGAAAATTGGAAAAAAAACGCCTTACATAAAGAAGCGAAAAAAAGAGGCCGTGAACAATGGTATGAAAACTTCCACCTGCGTATCTGCCTTGTTGAGAAAGAATATAAGTTTCATAGAGGTACCTTGTAACTTATGAAGAAAAAATTGGCTCTCGTTGTTGTTCATGAAATATACGGTGTGAATGATCATATGCAGCACGTTATAGACCACTTCACATCATCTAATACAGATGTATTCTGTCCTAACCTTCTACAACTACAAAATTCATTTCATTATAGTGATGAAGAAAAAGCATATCAATATTTTATGAATTATACTGGATTTGATTATGGGAAAGAACAAATTAATGAGGTAATTTCTACCCTTTCAAATGATTACACGCATATAGGACTTATCGGCTTTAGTGTTGGGGCTACCATCGCCTGGCTCTGTAGTAACAATCCAAAAATAGATTTTATCATCGGATGTTACGGTTCACGTATACGCGACTATTTACAAATAAAACCAACATGTGCTACCTTACTTATTTTCCCTGAAAAAGAAGTGAGTTTTTCAGTATCCTCCTTGATCAAAACATTACATCAACAAGACAATCCGTTATTAGGAATAAAACAACTACATGGCGAACATGGATTTTTAAATCCATCCGCAGTAACATATAACGAACAATCTACAACGCAAGTATACAAAATAATAGATTCGTTTCTTATGAAAATTATGTTGTAAAGGAGTTTCATATGCCACTAACATTACTATTGCTCATATTCATAATCATTCCCTTTATTTCAGCATTAGCTCTCATTTTTATGACAGTTAAAAAAGGAAATTTTTTAAACAGACCATACTTACAATCATTCATCGTATGTGCTCTATTTTTTGCGAATTGGATATTATATTTAACAAATTTTTATTCATTGCTACCTGAGAAAGTTAGTCGATTTATATTTCTACCTATCTGGTTTTTCCTTTGCGTTTTAGGCTTTATCGTTTTCTCACGCGAATGGAAAAACAATCGTGTTTTTTCCATCTCTATCGGTTTTCTTTCTTTTATTAGTTTTCTACTTGGATTATTGTTGTTAGTTCTTTCGGGAATGTGACTGTTGTAAAGAAGATAAAAACCTCTTTACAACAGTTTTTTTCGTTCCATGACTAAAGGAATTATTAAATATAAAGCATAAGCAATAACCATCCAAATGGTAAATGATATGATTTGCTGTGAGGATAATTGTGAAAGTATACTGGAAGAATTATACAAGATGTAAGAATCTAAAATTAATCCAATTGCTGTACCGCATATACCTAACTTAATAACTGCATATTTCGAGGAGTCTAGTTTTTCATATAACCACATCACAAAATAAATTGCTACTGCCGTTCCTAATTCTAGAAAGGTCATGTGTAGAAAAAATTTACTTGATGTGTACTCTTCTAAAACTGAAGAACCGAGGACAATAAAAAACGCTGAGGCAACAAACCAAATACCGACAGAAAACAAAATGGTAATCCATAATTTTTTATTCACTACCATTCCCTCCCTTTTGCAATCTCATAAATGTTTCTAAAAGCAAAGACAAATCGTCATATATTCTTTCTGTAGAAAAAGATTGATTGAATAAAGCTTGCAATGCCAATCCGTCAATTAATGCATTACATACAATGCTCCACGTTTCAGCTGAAATTTGAGACGTAATTGCACCTCCTACTTTTTTATCTAAAACTCTTTTTAATTCTTGATTTTCATAATGTAACAGTTCACCAATTTTATCTTTCATCGCATCATTTTGTAGTCCACTAGCTACTAATTGAAAAAACAAATGATGATACATTGAATCTTTCACACATCTACTTTTGGCCGATTGTAAAGCCTTTTCTAGCTGTACATCCCTTCCTATTTGTTCCCACGATGCTTTACAAAACGATTCAGTCACTTCAAGTAATAATTGATCCTTCGTTTTAAAATGATAATATACGGTTCCCTGTGTAACTTTAGCATTCTCTGCAACTGCCTTTAACGTTAATTTTTCCATCCCGTGCTCTGCAATAATTTCTTTTGCTGCTTCTAGCAACTTCTGTTTATTAACAACATTCGGTTTAGCCATTTATATCACCACCTTTTAAGTTAGTTGAATAACTAACTTAAATTATACAGAATAATCAGATAAAATAGAAGGAAGAAAAGCCAAACATCAACTTTTCTTCCTTCTATGTTTACCTTTAGATTTCACTGTCACTGACTCACAAGGTGTGTAGTAAATTTGAGGTGTCGCCTTATCCACAAACATCATAAACGTAATAAATCCGATAATAAAAAAAATAAACAACGTTAACAATATTGCTCCTATCGTTAAAAGTATCATAACACCACCCCTATATATTTCATGTTATTACACCTTTCGCTATTATATGAGCTGAATCCTTTTTAGAAAAATAAACGTAACAAAATAATCACAATGACTCCAGTTAATACTGTTCCTAATAAACTACGAGTATATATCGCAACAAGAAATGTTGGAATTGCGGCGATAAGATAATCCCATTGCATCGTCTCATGCATAAGTAATACTTGTGCTAAAAGTGCTGCTAATATCGCAATCGGTATGTAATTCAACCATTTCAAACCCCAGTCTGGAATTTGTAGTTTACTAAATACGAGTAGAGGTAATATACGGGGCACAAGCGTAACTGCTCCTGCTGCTAGTAAAAGTAATAATACTTCTAATCTCATTTCCATTTCTCAATCACCACCCCAATAGTCGCAGCTAACAGCGTTGCGATAATAACTGCTATACTATCTGGCATAAATAAGTGTGAAACATATGCGATAATAATCGCTATAATTGCAACACTTAGATGAATTGCCAGTTTCGGTTTACTACTTATTAGCTGAAGTACAAATAATCCGATAAACATCGCTGGTAATGCATAATCCATCCCGTACGTATGCGGATCTGGTATCCATTCACCAAAGAGCCCACCGATAACTGTAGCAAGAATCCAATTTAAATATGCTGTTACGTTTAGTCCTAGCATCCACCTTTCACCTAAATAACCTTTTTGTGCTGCATGCTGCACTGCAACGCCGAAAGTTTCATCTGTAATTTGCGAACCAATGATCAAGTTTTTAAATAGAGGAATTTTCGTGAAGTAGGGTGCGAGCGCTGCGCTCATTAAAAGGTGCCGTAGATTAACAAAAAATACGGTAAAAATGATTGCCGAAGCCGGAGCACCAGCTGCGTACATACCCGCTAAAATGAATTGGGCAGAACCTGCATAAATTAAAGTGGACATAAAGGCAATTTCTATAATGGAAAAACCCGCTGTTTTTGCAATAACACCAGCCGCTATACCAATGCTCAAATATCCAAATACAGTTGGTAAACAATCCTTTACACCTTGTTGAAATGTATCATCACTCTGCAATGTCATATGTGCCTGAGCTTTATTCACCTTTCTCTCCCCCCATTTCTTCCATACTACGTTTTCCTGTTACAACGTGAACTAAATCTATATTTTCTCGCCATAACGCATCTAACTTATCAGCTCCAAATTCCTTCGTAATCTCTTCCACCATAATGTCGTGCCGCACATACTCCGTAGCAACGAGAACTAAAGCTGGGTCGTACGTTGTAACGGCCCATGAAGTACTATCATTTGAGAAGTTAGCAATTAACACTTCTTCCCCATCACGTGCGATAACAGTTAAATGACCCCCCATTCTCTTTTCAACAACGTGAGGCGTCATATAATTATGATGAAATGTCGCTCCTATTTTTGTTTCTGGGGCACCAAATAAGATTGAAAATATATGTACTCCTTCCGCTTCCTTTATATGAATAAACGGTTCAATCTCATGCACTTGATCTTCCCATACAGAAATCCATAACTCTTCCTTTGCTCTACTAATTATATTGCATATTTCTTTTAAAACACGATCATTTGAGCGAATATGCGAAATTACATCAATTTGTCGCTCCTGCTCTAAACAATTTAATTTTTGGTCTAAAAATTCAAAGGACTTTTCAAAGTCTTTTCGCATTCGATACATTAATTCCGTAGCTGGTACTGGCACATATTTCACTGGTTCAGAAGGAACGATATGTACCGCTCCTTTATCCATCAACTTACCGAGTACCTCATAAATCATTGAACGGGGTACTCCTGTTTGTTTACTAACTTCATAACCTGTTACTGGATAATGTTTTAATAGACCAATATATGCTTTACATTCATATTGAGAAAAACCTAACTTTTGTAATTCTTTTATAATTTCATCCATCGGTAATCCCTCACAATCTAAATAACTCTCATTTCAAAACGATGCATTTTATATTAGTAGTTATTACTATACCTACCAATATAAAAAAGAAGACCTATAAAGTCAATTGATAATTCCGAATTTTAAAACAGAATAAAAAGCCTTCTTGTGAAAGGCTTTTTGTACATACTATTCCACTTATTTTAACTGCAAAGTATTTGATATGTTCCCCTCCAAATGCTCACGCAAGGTTGAACCTGTATACTCTTCTCTAAATACACCTGCTTTCACAAATAACGGAATAACTTCACTAAAGAATAGATCCAATGATTTCTGAGGCCCACCTGGAATTGCAATAAATCCATCTAATGCTCCTGCTTCAAATCTTTCCATAATTTGCTTAAAAACGTCTTGTGGTGTACCAATAGCGACCCAATGAGCAGAACCAACAACTTCTGGTCGTTCTAATATTTGCTCAACAGTTGGTTCATTTTTAATGATGAAATTCCGTAATAATTCGGCATGTGTTTTACTACGTACAGCTTGATTCCTACTTGGTAGCATACATTCAGTAACCTTACTTTCTAACGGAAGCCCTCTAACGTCTAACCCGAGAACCATTTCGAGTAAAGCGGACCTCTTCTCTTTTGTAAGATGTTGATGAGCTTGCCTATGCATTCCTAGTGCTTCCTCATATGAATCACCAATAAAGAAATATAAACCAGGCAATACACGTATATCATCTGACTGACGACCATGTTGCTCTGCTCTTCTTCTTAAATCTTGACGAAGTTCGATTCCTGATTCTACATCTGGCATTGCAGCGAAAATTGCATCAGCAACAGAAGCAGCGAAATTCCGCCCCGACTCTGAAGCACCCGCTTGAAATAATGGCATTTCTCCAGAAATGTGCTGAGGGACATTAAGCGGACCTTTCACCTCAAAATGCTCACCACGATGCTCAATTGGCTGTACCATCTCTCTAATTACATCTGCGTTATCTTCTTTCAAAACCTCATAAGGATGACTCCTCCAAAGTTTTCTTACTAACTCTGTACATTCTGCCGCTTTCGCGTATCGTTCCTCAGATGGTGGCATCCCTGCCTCACCAAAGTTTTCAGCACCGTCAATGGATGTGACAATGTTCCATCCTACTCGGCCATTGCTAATCCAATTTAAAGATTGTAGTTGCCTCGCTAGTATGTATGGTGAATAAAATGATGTTGAAGCTGTCGTAACAACTCCAATTTTTTCTGTTGCATAAGCAATAGCAGTAAATAATAATGTTGGATCTAAAATTACATTCCCCTTATTACGAGCAATTAAATCAGGGTGTGCCACTAAATAATCTGCTTTAAATACAAAATCTAACTTAGCCTTTTCTGCCCATTGTGCTAACTCTACTTGTTCATCGATTCCTGAATCAAACTTATTCTCTTGTTCTTTCTTTCTAGAAATTAAACATAATCCAATGCAAAGTTGCTTTTTATTAGACATAAATACACCTTCCCCTTAGTTTTTAATTCACCTAGTTAAACAAGTGATACGACCATCACAGCTTCCATTCTTATTAAACGCCATAAAATGATAATGATTATCAATATCATTTTATGGCGTTACTGAAATAAATGCAATAAAAAAAGACTCCCACTAACGGGAAGTCCTTTATCTCAATATTTCATTCGCTTCTTTTTCGTAAATTTTATCAAATGAAGTCATGATGCGCTGCGATGCTTGAATCATTTTTTGATTCGTCATAAGATCGGCCATTTCTTTCGTCATATCCACATTTGAATTTTCTAGCATGTGATTTTTTACTATTCCTGTTCCGTTCAGTAAATTAGCAATATTTCCTTCTGCTAGTGTAAAGCTTTTATTTTCACGTTGCACGAGACGAGCATTCGTTTCTGCATCTACTGTTTTTGTTTGCAACTGTGCAATTACAATTCTCTGAATATCTGGTTTTTGCAAAGTTCCCTCGTTAATTTCTCTATAAATTTCTCCATTATTAGATACGAAGAAATTCACATTTTCAGGAATACGAATACGTTCATTATTTACATCCATAACATATGCACCAGACGATGTTTGCAAATAACGATCACTATTTAATGTAAAACTACCATCTCTCGTTAAAAATGTTTCATCGTTTTTAAATGTAACGAAAAATGATGATGTGCCGGCTGCACCGTCATCTAAAAAGAAATCTGTAGGGCTATTTGTAATTTGTACATTCCCTTGTATTAAGTTCACATGCGTCGCAGCTGGTACTACAGCGTAATCGACCGAACCGATATTTGTCGTGGATCCATCTCCGCGGCGATATGTGTCTTGCACATCAAATACTTTAGAAGTCATATTTTCTGCTTTAAATCCTGTCGTTTGAGCATTTGCAACGTTATTCGAATGAACATTAATGCGCTGCATGTAATTCATCATACCCATAGAACCTATATAAAGACCGTTCATACTCGTTTGAATAAGGCAAGCACCTTATTCTTCACCTCTTTTCTACGATGTTTGTAACATTTGTTTTGCTAAATGTTCAGCTGTAGCGATATGGATATGTTGCTTCACGTCTTGTCCGTCTGTCATTAGTACAATGGGAGCTGATGATACAGCTGGAATTTTCAACAATTCACCACTGCTCGCTGTTTCATCAAATTTCGTAAACACGATACCATCTATATGAATATCTTTAAAGTTCGTAATAATTTCAATCATATCTTTACTTTTCATAGAAGCTGATAACGTTAAACAAATATAATCTGGCTCTACTTGTCCCATCGTCTCAATCATTTCTTCAATTGTCTCTGACGTACGATAATTTTTCCCGGCTGTATCTATTAATATATAATCGACGCGTGCTTCTTCTTTAAAATAAGTGAGTGCGCTTGTCATAGCTGCTTCATCTCGCACAGCAATTACTTCTGATCTAATTGTTTTTACGTAATCTTGTAATTGATGCACTGTTCCAATGCGAGAATGGTCTGTCGTAATAAAACCAACTGTTTTTCTCTTAGCGTGAAACTGCCATGCCATTTTCGCAAGTGTCGTCGTTTTTCCAACACCAGTTGGACCGATTAATGCAATCGTTTGTACTTCTTTTTCAAATACGTTTTCAGTATTAAAATGAGATCTCATATCTTCCAATATGTATTCGATGACTTCCTCTTCTGTAATCATCGTTGCATTCTCAAACTTCTTTTTTAATTTTTCAGCATATGCATGAATGAAATAATGTTCCACATCGTTTTGTTCTAGCATCCGAATTACTTTTTGAATAATAAACGGTACAGATTCTTGCTTTTCTTTTTTTACAGCTTTTTTCTTTTTCGTTACTTTCGTTTCTTCCGTCTGTTTCACAACGACGATTCCTTTTTCAAACAACTTTAATAGTTTCTCTTTCTTTCTCGTCCATCCTTCACTATTTCCTGTTTGCATTTCCGCATATGACATAGAAGTCGTCACGTTTTCTAAATTGTGCAAGACTGATTGAATTCCATTCGCCTTCACGATTTCTTCTGAAGGTTCATTTACAACATCCATTAATTGTTCATGAAATTGAGTTACGCCTTCGTTACTTTCTTCCTGTTTATCTTCAGGAAAAGCGACTAACATTTCATAATTCTTTTTCCAAAAAAACGGGATGTTTCGTTTTACACTTTCATCGACAACATAGTAATAATTTGTACTATATTGGTCAAATAACTTTCGATACAATTCATTTTTCGAGGCTGCTTTTATTCGCATTAACACTTCTTTTTTTTCTGTACTTTCCATTACTTCACCCCCTACTATTCAATATAAGCAATTTGATCTACAACAATTTCTGGTGCTAGTTCACTAATGCATAATACTTTAGCTTCTATTTGATAACGTTCAAGAAGTCTCACAATCGCAAATCTGAAATCTTTTCTGCGTGTTAATAATACTGGCTCTCTTCCCATTAAACGAGTTTGTTTGAAAATGCGCTGTGCTTGCTCTACTACTCGCGTTTCTAAATCTAAATCCCAGTTTAATAAATAACCTTGGTATGAATTATTCACAACATCTGCATCCAATTCAATTGAATCAGAGAAGAGCGCCGCATAGATTTTCCCATCAGGATTTTTCGCACTCTCACAAATAACTTTTGAAATACATTCACGAACAAATGCAGTGACACCATCAACATGGTTTTGATAAATTTCCTTCCCATCAATAATACCTTCGATAACGGTTGGTAAATCACGAATAGAAATACCTTCTTTTAGCAGTTGTTTAATAACATTTTGAACGAGTGATAAGTCAATTTCCTTCTTCTTAATCTCTTCTAATAAAACCCCGTTATCATTTTCAAGCGAGTTAATTAAGTCTTTTACATGTTGACGCTGAATTAACTCATGAAGATTACGTCGAACGACAACATCTAAATGCGTTATTAATACGCTAAGTGGCTCTAACACTTGATAGCCTTTCATTTGTGCATCTTGTACCATATGCTCTAAAATCCAATATCCATCTTCACCGAAAATCGGATCTTTCGCTGGTTCTGCATCTAAATCGGCCATTACATTCGGTGTTTTCAGTGCTAATAAGTAACCTGATTTTAAAACACCTTCAGCCGCCTTCGCACCTTTAATACGAATAATGTAACGTCCGCGCGGTCTAAAACTCGTATTATCTTTAAAGTTAATTCCAGGAACGTTAATACCGAGGTCGGTAATAATCGATTTCCGCATCAGAACAACTTTATCACGAGCTGTTTCCCCGTTTATCTTCTGCTTTACAAGTGCCGCTAAATCTAAACCAAGCTCTACGATAATTGGATATTTATCTGTAAACACGCCGAATGGATCTTCCACTTGTTGCAATTGCTCTTCATTGCCTTGAATCATTTCTAATTCTTTTTGAAGCTCGTCTTCTTTTTCTTTCTTTATTCGCTTTTTATTATGAACACCTAAGAAGATAATCGTGCCTCCAACGAGAGCGAATGGTAGAAATGGTAGCGGAGTAAAAATACCCATTGCGATAAATAAACCACCGAGCGCATATACAACAACTTCATGCGCTAATAACTCTTTAAAGATTCCTTCTGTTACTGTATCAGGTGAACCGTCAAATACTCGCGTTACGATGATACCTGTTGAAATTGCAAGCATTAACGAACCAATCTGGTTTACGATTCCGTCACCGACAGTTAACTGTGTATAATGAATGGCTGCTTCTCCAAAACTCATTCCTTGCTGCATCATACCGACAATTAAACCGAAAATAATGTTTACGAATAAAATGACAATTCCGAAAATAACGTCCCCTTTAATGAACTTTCCGGCACCATCCATCGCTCCGTAAAACTCTGTTTTCATATTTAATTTTTTTCGTTTTGCTTGTGCATCTTTCTCAGTAATAATGCGCTGATTCAAGTCAGCATCGATAGACATTTGTTTCCCTGGTAAAGAATCAAGCGTAAAACGAGCTGCTACTTCAGCTGTACGAGACGCACCGTTTGCAACAATAAACTGGAATATGATTAATACTGTAAAAATAACGATACCAATTAATAAGTTCCCGCCAATTACGAACTGGCCGAACTCTTCAATAACATGACCGGCATTTCCGTCTGTCAAAATCGCTCGCGTCGTCGAAACGTTAATTGATACGCGGAAAATCCCGATTAATAACAACATCGTCGGAAATGACTTTAATTCATCCCACTCGTTAATACTTGTTGCTCGCATATAAATAAGCACTGACATACTTAGTAAAAAAACGATAACGATATCAAGTATAAATGGTGGAAGTGGAATTAAGAGCGCCACTACGAATGACGCTGCTAAAAAGATAGAAAAATAGGTTCTTGCAGAGTCTATCTTAAACACAAGAGATCTCCTCCAACCGCGCTATTATACTTCAAGTTCATTCGTTTGAATTAAATAGCGCATAACTTCAATTACAGCTACATATAAATCTTCTGGAATCGCCATGTCTTCCTCGACTTGATAATATAAAGAACGAGCAAGCGGACGGTTTTCCACCATTGGTATTTCTTGTTCGCGGGCAAGCGTTCGTATATATAATGCGAGCTCATCTTCCCCTTTTGCAACGACAATTGGCGCCGCATCAACCTGTTTATTGTACCGAAGTACGACCGAAATATGAGTCGGATTGTTTACAATAAATGTTGCACCATCCATCTTCTTCGCAATTGTCCCTTGCAAGATCGCATGCATAAAGTTTTTTCGTTTCCCTTTTACTTGCGGGTCCCCTTCATTATCTTTATGCTCCCTTTTTACTTCTTCTTTTTTCATCTTAATATCTTGTTCGTACTCCCATTTTTGATAAATGAAATCAATAATAGAAAGAACGATTAAAATAATTAAAATGGCTAAAAAGATAAATTTAATTTGGCTAATAATTTCAGTTAGTGACGCTGTCCAGTTAAATCCAATCATACTAACAATCTTCTCTAAATTCTTGTTAAAGAGAACGTACGAAACGTAACCGATTAATCCCATATAAAACAGTGATTTCAAAATATCTACTAAACTTTTACGACTAAACAATCTCGTAAAATAGTTTTTCGGATTAATACGTGATGCTTTCGGCTTAAGTACTTTAGAAGAAAATAAGAAACCAACTTGGATCATATAATTGAATAAATGAAAAGCGTATACGAGTATTAATATAGGAGCCGATACTTTAAGAAGCAAAATGCCCATTAAATACAAATACTCCGTCACATCCGTATTTTTTCCAATTTGATCAAACAGCGCCGCTACGGAGTTCGTAATCTCAAACCCTAACCAATCTCCGAAAAAGTAAACGACAACTGCTAATACGAGAATGGAAAATAAATTATTTAAATCTTTACTCCGGGCAATATTCCCTTCTTCACGCGATTTCTTACGCTTCTGCGGGGTGGCCTTTTCTGTTTTATTATCCTTTGCCATACGCGTCCCCCTACTTTGTTAAGAAAAAGTTAAATAGTTTCGTATATTCCTCAAGCAATACATCTGTCATATTTTTAAACACATAACCGAGCATCGGTACACTCATCGCAATAAATAAAATACCACACGTAATTTTAATCACGTATGCATTCATAAAAACATTTAATTGTGGAGCGTTTTTTGCGATTAAAATAAGAACAAAATTAATAATGAATAAGCTGCCCATAAGCGGCAAAGCAATTTCGACCGCTGATGTAATCGCAAATAATAACGTTGCGATTAGACTATCTAAAAAACTAGTCGTCAACAATTTTGAAATCGCCTCTGTATATTGAAACGACTTTAAAATCGTGGCAACGAAATAGTTAATGCCGCCAAGTGAAATAAAAATAATGAGAAAAAATATATCAAAAATTGTTGATAGTAAAGTAGACTGCGATCCTGCATTCACATCAAACAAACTCGCCTGTGATAAACCGATATCAAAGTCCAAAATATGTCCTGGCATTTTCGGAATGTTCCACAGCATTTCTACAATTTTTGCAAGAGATACTCCAATTACAATTTGCGTTGCTGCATAAGCCGCGACGTCCCAAACTGTCTTTATGTGAGAGACATCAACTTGGTCGGCCACTGTAATCGAAAGACCAAGCCCAAATGTAACCTTTGCCATCGCCGGAATCGATCGTCCTGAGAAAAACGGTAAAAAATATAAAAATGAAGTAATGCGGCAAAACGCAAAAAACGTCGCCGCCCATAATTCCATATTCATTTCAGTTCACCTATCTTAGTAAGAACGCAATAGCGATGGGATTTTATCAAATAAATCTAAAATAAGTGTCGTTAACTCTTGAAACATCCACGGACCTAAAATGATAATAACGAGCACAATACTCGACATTTTCGGTAAAAACGTCAGCGTTTGCTCTTGAATTTGCATCATCGCCATAATGACCGCGATAATAATAACGACAATCATACTTACACCGGCAACCGGCATTAAAATCATAACCCCTTTATAAAAAAGGTTTGAAAAATATCTATAATTGGTGACGTATTCATTTATATGACTCCTATCACATAGCATCAAACGCTTCAGGCGACCGTTTTAAACATTATATCGACGATTTTTGTATATCCACCTAAATATACGAAAACGAGTATTTTAAACGGTAAACTTAAAATCATCGGCGGTACCATCATCATCCCGAGGTACATTAAAAGTGTACTAATAATTAAATCAATAAAAACAAACGCTAAATAAATGAACATCCCCGTTAATAATCCTTTTTGAATTTGCGTTAACGTAAAGGATGGTACGAGCGTAAATAATGAAAGATCTTTCAAATCTTTCGGCAACTCTTCACCGCGTACTTTCAGCATCATTTTTAAATCATGCTTATATGTATGCTTCGCCATATAAGCTTTCATAATCGGAGCTGTCGTCTCCGCAGCTTGACTTACTGTTATTTGTTCTTTCGTCATCGGATCCCACACATCACTCTTTAACTGACCTAACACCGGTTGCATCGTAAATAGTGATAAAAACAAAGCAAGTCCAACAAGCACTTGGTTTGGTGGTAAATTCATAACTCCAAGTCCTTGACGAGTAATCCTAAGAACGATCATAAAATAAGTAAAATGCGTAAATAAAAGAACGATAGAAGAAGATAATGATAGAAGGGGAACGAGTGCAAATAACTGTACACTTGAATTACTCGTAAACTCTTTTCCATTTTCGAAATTAATAAAACCGTTCGGGGCTGCATACGCTGGATTTACAAAAACAAATGAAAAAATAATAGGAAATGCGAAAATAACGGCAAATAACGATAACTTTTTCTTTATTTTCATGATGGATCCTCTACTTTTTTCGTTTCACTCTTCACCGCGTCTTCTAGTGCTTGTTGAAACTGATTTCCTGTCCCTGTTAATTGCACAGATTGCACACCGTTATTACTAATAATAGTGAACACTTGCTTCCCGTCCACTTCAAATAAAAAGGCGCTCGTTTGATGATTTAAATACACGCCGTCTTTCACTTGAATATGGCCATTTTCACCTTGCTTAAAAAACTGCTGTTTGCGCGTCTTTTTCGTCATATAATACGCACCGTAGCCGAGCGCACCAAACAGTAAAACGACTTGAAATAAGGTCGTCATATACGACATATGACTCCTCCTCTACTCTTTATCCTGCATTTGATTTTGCACCTTCATAAGCGCTGCATGTTTCTTGTCAGCTTCAATTTCAGAAATAATAATGCCGAACTTCTCATCCATTACTGTCGCTTCACCAATACCGACTTTCATGTCGCTTAAATATACATCTACTTTATGTCCTAAATTTTTCTCTACTTCAAGAACATCGCCAACTTTTAATTGCTTCACATCACCAAGCGTAATAGATGACTTCCCCAGTTTCACTCCAAGTTCAATCGAAATATCTGAAACGGTATCAATATGTGCCTTCCCCGCTTCATTTCGATCCCTTGCAAATTCTTCCAAACCCATTAGTGACACAGGAAATACTTCATGTTTCATATGGATCCTCCTACTCTATAAAACTTTTAAATAGGAGCGCCTTACGCGTTCCATCTTTCCCAATAAAACAATTAAATTTATGTTTTCCATCTACATAACCACGTAGTTGGTCTGTTACTTTCGTATGGAGCGGAATTATATCACCTTCTTCAATTTGCTCAATCTCGCCCATTGTCATCTTCTGCTCACCAATCGCAACGTGTACAGGCTTATACACTTGATTTACTTTCACTTCTACTTCAGATGTATACTTTTTACGCTTATCCGAAGAATTTTCGACAATATTTTCAGACGTTAACTTATCCATAATTTCTTCAACAGATAAGAATGGAATCCCGATACGAACTGTCGTATTCCAAAAATCTGTTTTCATATTTACGTTCAGTAATGAAATAATATCGCTCGCTGTTGTAATCTTCAACGCATTTGGGTCTGTCTCCGTCGTTACAAATTTCGGCTTTATCGCAACAACGCTTTCAAATGATTGTTGTAAATTTTTACAAAGAAGAGCAAATATATTATCAAGCGTTAAAAACTCAAACGCAGTTAACGGTCGACGCATCGTAAAATTACGCTTACTATCCCCGCCAAGCCAGCATTCATGAATATAAATAACGAACGCTAAATCAATTTCAATTACGATTTCTCCAAGCTCTGGAAGGCCGAGATCAATAACGCAATATAAATAGTAATCTTTCGGCATTTTCTCCACATACTCACTCGTAAACGGAACTTGCTCAACAGTCGACGGCTCTAGTTCAATCGGAATACGCATACGAGCTGAAAACGTCTGTGACGTCTGTTTTCCAAAAGTCGACGCAATCGCTTGCAAACTACGTAAATGCTCAACACCAAACTTCTCCGGTCTATTAAAATCGTACTCTTGAAATTTATCTTGTTTCCCTGCTTCTTGTGCGAAAGCTGGCATTTCCTCGCCTTCATTTACCGCCTTCAGCAGGGCATCAATTTGCTCTTGGCTTAATTTATCGCCACTCATGAAAATCCCCTTCCCTACCTTTTCAATTCAACAATTTCAACGTACATTTTTCCATTCTTCGTCAAAATCTTTCCGGTTCTAATATCTTCATTCTCAAGCATAATAAGCACCGTATTTTTCGTTGAATTTTCAAGACGATACAATGTACCTTTCGTAATATGAAGCAGATCTTCAATTTTCTTTTTCGTATTTCCAATTTCAAAATAAATCGTTAACGGAATATCATCTTGTAATTTCAAATCTAGCCAACTCCCATATCATGTTCACGAACATTTCATATTCTCTATTTATCCCGCTATTTGCGGGCAGTAAGACCCCTCCCCCAAAATTCAGCGAAAGCAAAGAAGTTAGGTGGGGGATCCACTGCCCATAAAAGCCCGATTGGTGAAGGCTAATAATCAGTGGTGGATGAACAAAACACTGATTAAAGTTTCACTTTATATAAATGAAATTTCTTATTTCGAAACGTCTATATTCAATATTTTCTTTATATATCCTTGCGTTTCTTTAAATGGTGGTACGCCTCCGTACTTTCTCACATTACCAGGACCAGCATTATAAGAAGCAAGTGCTAGTATGAGATCACCGTTATTTTTCTTTAAATAACCGCTTAACTCTTTCACACCACCGTCAATACTTTCAGCTGGTGAAAATGGATTTTTTATACCCATCTCTTTCACATTTGCTGGCATAAGCTGCATCAGCCCCATCGCTCCTGCATGTGACACCGTTTTCGGATTAAAATTAGACTCTACTTCAATCATTTTTTGAATTAACGTTTTCGGAATTCCATATGTACGACTAGCGCGATCAATAATATCCTCATACTTACCTTCATTTGAATAACGTATCTTTTGAATATTATACTTTTTCGTTAATCTCCACGTATCAGCAGACTCATTTTTCGTTTCTGAGAAACGTCGCTTAAACTCTTTTTGTGCGATTTGCACTTCATCCACTTTCTTCGTTTCAGCTTTCTCCGTCTCCTCAAGCTTACTCGTTTCCTCTGCTTTAATAGGCTCTATCGGCTTATTAACAACCGTTTCTATTTTCGTAGATTGTACCGACTGGTTCATAGCCTCTACTTTTTCCGCTTGTGGAGTAACCTTCGTCTCCTTCGCAGGTTCACTCTGCAATTGATCTTGAAAACGACTACTAACGAACGCCTGCGGACTACTTAACTTTTGCTGAATTAGTCCTTTTTTATACACAAGAACTTCTTTTACAATATTTCCAACTACCATAATATCACCTTTTCGATAAATAAAGATAATATAATATTAGAGTTTTTTTAAAAAATTTGCAATAATCCTTTGTAATAAAAAAACAACTAAATTGTTAAAATTTTATTTTTTTATATTTATTAATTCAAATTTTCAGTTGACACTTGATATAGCAGGACTTACAATGAATTTAAAATCGATTTTTTCGTATATTTGAATTTTTAAATTAGAAGAAAAATCAATATAAAAAATGGGGGTTCTTACCATGAGAATTAATACAAACATTAATAGCATGCGTACGCAAGAATACATGCGCCAAAACCAAGACAAAATGAACGTTTCTATGAATCGCTTATCAAGCGGTAAACGTATTAACAGTGCAGCTGACGATGCAGCAGGACTTGCTATCGCAACTCGTATGCGCGCAAAAGAAAACGGATTAGGTGTTGCATCTCATAATACACAAGACGGTATTTCTATGATTCGTACAGCTGATTCAGCAATGAACTCTGTATCAAACATCTTACTTCGTATGCGTGACCTAGCAGTTCAATCTGCCAACGGTACAAACACAAACGAAAACCGTGGTGCACTAGAAAAAGAATTTTCTGCATTAAGAGATCAAATTGATTACATTGCAACTAACACTCAATTTAACGGAAAAACATTATTAAATGGTGATAATGGATCTGTTAAAATTCATAGTTATGATGATGGACAAGCAGCAACTTCAGCTCCAGCATTAGCTGATGAGGGTACATCTGATGAAGGGGGTATTGAAACTCCAAAACCTGCTATTAACGGCACTATCGATATCACACTAGCAAATGTTACCAGCGCTAATTTAGAAGGTAATAGTAAGAAACTTAGCCAAATTTCTATCTCAGCAACAAACGCAGGCGCTGATGGAACAGCTGGTACTGAAGGTGATACTGCTGCTATCAATAATGCTAACGAAGCAATTAAAGCTATCGATGGCATGATCGCATCTATCGCAGGTAGCCGTGCTGATTTAGGTGCTACATTAAATCGTTTAGACTTTAACGTAGAAAGCTTAAATAACCAAGCTTCTAACATGGCATCTTCTGCTTCTCAAATTGAAGACGCTGACATGGCGAAAGAAATGTCTGAAATGACTAAGTTCAAAATCTTGAACGAAGCTGGTATTAGTATGCTTTCTCAAGCAAACCAAACTCCTCAAATGGTTTCTAAATTATTACAATAAACCATTTGAGTTAGTTTCATGAAAGAACCTCTCTATTTATAGAGAGGTTCTTTTTTTCTTTATATATAGATAAAGAGCGATAAATTCCCTTTTATCGCTTAGGTAGAAAATACATCCATGCATAGAAGCAGGCAGTCCCTACTTTCCCCCTCTGTAGTAAAAATTCCATTTTTGTTTTCGTACCCTTTTAATAACTTTAAAACAATGACTACATCAATTTATAAAAGAGCATATTTGGCAGTCCTAAGAAAGAATACGCATTTAATTGTTCTTAATGTAGTTTCACAAAACATTTCTAATTTACTACAGCCATAAGCAATTCATAAAAGATAAAAGAAAGATACACATACACTATGTATCTCTCCTCTTATTTTATATACTAGTCCTCATAATAAATAATATCCTCAGCTAAAGAAGTAAAGATCTCCCCAACAAGTGAGTCTTCATCATATACACATGAGCCTTTATTTTCTTCACGCTTCGCAAACGGTATTTGGGCGATTACTTCTGTTTGCAGTTGTTCTGCTAACATTTCGCCGCCACCTTTTCCAAAGAGGTAGTTTCTTGAGCCATCTTGTTCTTCGTAATATGCCATGTTTTCAACGATACCTAAAATATCGTGTTTCGTATGTTTTGCCATTACTCCTACTCTAGACGCGACAAATGAAGCTACGTTATGAGGCGTTGTAACGATAATTTCCTTCGCTTGTGGAATCATTGCAGCCACATCTATCGCAACGTCTCCTGTTCCAGGTGGTAAATCGAGAAGAAGATAGTCTAGTTCTCCCCAGTGCGTGTTCGCAAGGAAGTTTTGAATCCATTTGTTTAACATCGGTCCTCGCCACATTACTGGGTTATTACCATCTGTAAAGAATCCCATCGACATAATTTTAACACCGTGACTTACGACTGGAATTGCCGTTTGATCGATCATTGTTGGCTTTTCATTCGCTTCCATCATAGCTGGAATACTAAATCCATATATATCCGCATCTAAAATCCCAATCTTTTTACCCATACGAGCTAACGCAGTAGCAAGGTTAATCGTCACAGTTGATTTCCCTACGCCGCCTTTTCCGCTTGTTATAGTAATAAAACGTACACCTGAATCAGGTCTCAGCATACTAGGCATGCCTGTTTCTGTTCTAGCCTCTTTCTTTAAAGACGCTGTTAGTGCCGCTCGTTCTTCTGGCGTCATTGAGCCAAATGTTAAGGAAACTTTCGACGCACCAATATTTCGAAGTGCGTCTTCAATATCCTGTTGTATTTTTGCTTTCAGCGGACAACCTTGAATTGTTAAAACTACTTCTAGCCCAACTTCTGTACCATCTATTTTTATATTTCTAACCATATTTAGTTCCACAATACTTTTGTGTAACTCTGGATCTTCTACATGGCTTAAAGCGTTCATAATCTGTTCGTGAGTAATCATCATACACATTCCTTCCATTGTAATTATTTTACGTGATGAAAAAAGTCCCCGCTTTTCCCACCCGTTTTTTGTACTAAATACGTTTCTTTCATGACCATCGTTTTATCAACTGCTTTACACATATCGTAAAAAGTAAGAGCGGCAATCGATACGGCCGTTAATGCTTCCATTTCTACACCTGTTTTCCCACTGCATTTTACGGTCGCTCGTATTATTAACTCATGCCCATCACTTGTCTTTTCATACTGGAACGTAAAATCTGTTCCTTGGATTAATATCGGGTGACACATCGGAATAATATCCGCTGTTTTTTTTGCACCGATTATTCCAGCAACTTGTGCTACTTGAAGTGGATTACCTTTTTTCAATCCACCACTTTGAATTGCTTCAAATAATTCATTTGATAAAGAAATTGTACTTTGTGCGACAGCTGTACGTGTTGAAATATCCTTTTGAGAAATATCAACCATTTTTGCTCTTCCTTCTTCGTTCCAGTGCGAAAACTCACTCATAATAATCTTCCTCGCTTTATAAAAAATACGGTATTCAAGTAGAAAGAATTAACCTCCACTTACAGGTGGGATAAACGCTACTGTATCCCCGGCTTTTACGATATCTTCGTCCGTTACAAATTCTTCATTGATTGCCACCATAACTTTATCTAGCGTCTGTAAGTGATAGCTTTCTTTCAGCCATCCTTTCAATTGATGAACGTTCATCTCTTGTTTTTCTATTATTGCTAATCTCTCTGAACCGACTTCTTCTCGTAAATTTGCGAACAGTAAAATTGTAATCATTCTCTCATTCTTCTTTCTTTGGTTTTCCTTCTGGATACGGAGTATTTTCAAGTTGATCTCCAATCCACTCCGTTCCATCTTCCCAAAATTCTTTTTTCCAAATTGGTACGATTCTCTTTATACGTTCAATTGCGTATTCATTCGCTTCGTACGCTACTTTACGATGTGGTGACGATACTGCAATGACAACTGCAATATCCATTATTTCTAATCGCCCTACTCGGTGCGTGATTGCTATTTTTGCATCCGGCCACTGTTTCTTAATTTCTTCTCCAATTTCAGTAAGCTTTTTTACTGCCATCGGTTTATATGCTTCATACTCAAGATGTAACGTTCGTTTTCCTTTCGTTAATTCTCTAACCGTTCCAATAAAAGTTGTAATTGCTCCTGCTTCTCGTCTTGCTACTTTATCCGTTACTTCTTGAACTACAATCGGATTATCTACAATTTCAAATCGTGCTTGTCCCATCAAAACCTCTCCCCACTTTACGGAATGTCCAAGGCCATTCACTACCTTCGTTATCTTCTAATAAAAGAATGTCTACAAACATCCCTTTCTTATATCCTCTCGTTCCGCCTTGTAGGACGATAAAAATGTTTGATTCTGCTAATGAAGAAACGGAACTAGATTTATCAAAGCCTGATGGATAAGCAATTAGTTGTCCTTCGTTATACTTCTGCTTACCTCGTACAAATCTTGTAAATGGATTCGGTTTTAGAAAATCTTCTCCGAGCATTGCTTTTTCTCGTTTTACATATGGTTTTTCGCTAAACATATACGTACGAATGCTAGGTTTTACAAATAACTCAAAACCTACGTAACAAGCAGATGGATTACCTGATAATCCGAATAACAATTTCCCGTTTAATTGCGCTACTGTTGTGACGCTACCCGGCCGCATGGCTACTTTATTAAAAAGAACTGACGCGCCTAACTTTTCGTATATCGCTGGTAAATAGTCATAGTCACCTACCGAAACACCACCAGTTGTAATTAACATATCCACTTCGCTTAACGCTTTTTTCACTGCTTCGTAGCACGTATTCAAATCGTCGCTAAACTTCCCAAAGTACTTTACTCTTCCACTTGCTCTTCGAATTTGAGACGATATCATATACGTATTACTATTTCGGATTTTTCCGGGTTGTAGTTCTTCATTTACATCGAGAAGTTCACTCCCAGTCGCTAATAGTCCAATTACAGGCTTTTTCGCTACTGGCACTTCGCTATAACCGAATGTAGCAAGAAGAGCTGAAATACCCGGATTAATGTAACTACCTCTTTTTGCGAGAACGGTTCCTTTCTGAATATCTTCACCTTGAAAGGATATATTGTCCCCTTCTTTAAATGAGCGCCTCACTTCCATATAGCTTTTTCCGATATTCTCATATTGACGATGACGAGTCAGTTCTAGCATGACAACTGCGTTACATCCTTTCGGTATTTGTGCCCCTGTCATAATTCGAACTGCTTGAAACGCTCCTACTTCTTTAGGAAATACGGAACCTGCTCCAATTTCACCGATGACTTCAAATACGATTGGATTCTCACGACTTGCTCGCGAAGTATCTTCTGCCCT
Organism: Bacillus cereus group sp. N8; assembly: GCF_016483685.1. Taxonomy (NCBI): domain Bacteria; kingdom Bacillati; phylum Bacillota; class Bacilli; order Caryophanales; family Bacillaceae; genus Bacillus; species Bacillus cereus group sp. N8. The sequence goes on from NZ_JAEHBK010000002.1 coordinate 160,418, forward strand.
AATAGCAAATCCATCATATGGCGAGCGATCGAAAGAAGGCACATCGTGATCCGCTACTACATCGTCTGCTAACGTACGCCCGTATGCTAATTCCAGTGGTACTAGTTCTTTTACACCACAATTAGCAAATGACATCACTTTACGAACAGCCTCTTCAACAGTAATTAGCACTCTTCTTTCCATCATTATCAATCCCTCTCTATTATCCTAATAACCGATAGTATATTTGTTTCGCTTTTTGAATTTCATTCGTGCCATGAATAAATACACGACCATCATGAAAAATGACGATGCGATACTCTTCTAATTGGCAAGAGAGCAAATACGGATTCTGATCAACTTTCCCGTGGTTTTTTAATACTTTTTCTAACTCATCAAAGCTGTAATGTCTATTATGCGCTGGTCTAATTTGAACTGTATTTCTTCCGCATAAAACAGCTGCCTTCGTTTGATTTTCGTATGATAAATAAGGATAAGTTCTATTTGTTCCGCACGAAGGACAGTTTTCCGTTTTTATTTTCCCTAGTTTGATTGAGTGATGTTGATTACTCCATATATCAAACATTAAAAAAGTTTTTCTAGTTGCTTCGTAATCTTCTACTAAAATTTTGAAAGCTTCCGCCACTTGGTACGCTGCAACGATTTGAACAGCTGGACTAATAATTCCAACCGTATCACACGTCGCTCCTGTAACAGGAACACTTTTCAACACACAATGTAAGCACGGCGTTTTCTTTGGAATAATTGTATAGCTCATGCCATACGATCCGACACAAGAACCGTAAATCCAAGGAATATTATATTTTTGTGCTAAGTCATTGATTACAAAGCGAATATCAAAATTATCTGTTGCATCAATAATGACATTGACACCGTCCAATAAAGCTTCCATATTATCTACTCTTGCATCCATTACAAGAGCTTGAATTTGTACTTCTGAATTAATTTGTTGGAGACGATTCTGTGCCGCTATTACTTTTGGTAACTTTTCTATCGCATCTTGTTCAGCATAAAGCTGTTGCCGCTGTAAATTACTCCATTCTACGTAATCACGATCAATAATCGTTAATTTCCCGATACCTGCACGTACGAAGCTTTCAGCACTTGCACTTCCTAATGCACCTGCCCCGACTATCAACACATGCTTATTTCTAATTTTCTCTTGTCCTTCACTCCCAATAGGATTGAACAGCTGTTGACGTGAATATCGCTCTATCATGAGATAGCCTTCCTTTCATGTGAAAAATTTGCTTCCTATTCGATCATTTTTTCAACACATCTTTCTCGATAACACTTTGTTTCTGATAACAAGAAAAATAAGCGAATCCAACAAATCCAGCTCCGCCAATTACATTTCCAATAAAGACAGGAACAAAGTTTTTAGCAAGATCCATCCACGTAAGGTGCCCCGCAAAAATTACTGCTGAAATGACAAACATATTCGCTACTACTTGCTGAAATCCAATTACGACAAAGGCCATAATCGGAATCCAAATTCCAACAATCTTCCCAATTAAATCGTTCGTTCCGTAAGCTAACCAAATTGCAAGGCAAACCAGCCAGTTACAACCAATTGCTAAAATTAACGTTCTCCCGAAAGATTCATGTAACTTATCTTGAGCTATCGCTATCGTCTTATTTAAATACGCTCCCTCTGTAAGCCCGCCAAGATGCCCGAAACAATACGCAACGAAAAGCGCACCTACGAAATTAGTTAAAGTAATCCAAGCCCAATTGTTTAACACATGTTTCAATGAAATTTTCCGTGCATAAAGTGCCATGGACATCGACATCATATTTCCCGTAATCAATTCTCCTCCCGCTAAAACAACGAGCATAAGTCCAATAGGGAAAACCGCTCCTCCTATAAAATTGACTAAACTTCCCCATTGCTCCGGTACATTACCTAGAACACGAATATTAAGTAAAAATCCTAACGAAATGAATGCTCCTCCTAAAAAACCAAGAATAAGCATTGCGGATAGCGGTTGCCTTACCTTTTGAACACCGGATTCAATCACAAGCGCAGCAATTTGTTCCGGTTTATGAAATGCCATAACCAATTCCTCCATTTTTCTCATCTAAAAAAAGCAGCACCAAAAACCCTTAACATCGTAAGGATTTTTGAATGCTGCTTAATCTCTCTGCATATCTCTTACAGAAATATCAATCATCATTTTTACTATACTCATAGAAAGTGTACAAAACTTGCACATTTCCCACTATTTACGTTAACAAAGAGAATCTTCATTCAGTAGTTTCTCAGCCACCGATATGCGACATTTCAATTTTCGGCATTGTTTTTTTATTGGTATTGCTTAATCGTTCATCTGAATAACGATCTGAACGATTATTCCAAATGTCACGAATAACATTAGTAATCTCCTCATCCGTATATCCAAAGCGAAGTAATTCTTTAAGATCGTTTCCTTTAGAAGCAAACAAACATGTATACAATTTTCCTTCTGCGGAAATACGCGCTCTTGTACATGATGAACAGAACGAATCTGTTACAGATGAAATAATTCCTATTTCTTCATTACTACCGATATAGCGATAACGTGTCGCAACTTCACCAGGATAGTTCGCTTCAATACGTTCAAGCGGCATAACTTCATTAATCATCTTTAGTATTTCTTGCTTAGAAACTACTTCGCCTAATTCCCAACCGTTATAATTTCCGACATCCATATATTCAATAAATCGTAAAATATGCTTATTCTCTTTAAAATACTCTGCCATCTGAACGATATCTTGCTCATTTTTCCCTTTTTGAACAACCATGTTCATTTTAATTTTCATTCCTACTTCCGCTGCAGCCTGTATTCCTGCAAGAACTGTTTTTACTTTACTTCTATTTCCATTTAAATAAGAGAAACGCTCTTCATTTAAAGAATCTAAACTAACTGTCACGCGAGATAAACCGGCCTTATATAAATCAGGAGCAAACTTTTTAAGTAATGATCCATTTGTCGTTAAACCGATATCCTCTACTCCTTCAATTTCGTTTAACCGCTGTATGAGTTCAGGTAAGTCTTTTCGAAGTAAAGGCTCTCCTCCAGTAATACGTAACTTTCTTACACCTAAAGAAACGAAAATACGTGTAATCCTTTCAATTTCATCAAAAGATAAAATTTTATCATTAGACAAAAAAGAATAATCACGACCAAATATTTCTTCTGGCATACAATATCGACAGCGAAAATTACAGCGATCAGTAACAGAAATACGTAAATCCTTTAAAGGACGATCTAATTTGTCTAATGTGACAGATTTCATGATTATTGCCTCGTTTCTACTTATTTTATATTTACAACCCGTTCTGGATGCGTATATACATTAAAAGATTTATTACGAATGAAGCCTATTGTAGTAATCCCTAACTTCTCTGCTAGCTCTAGTGCTAACTCAGTTGGAGCTGACTTTGACAATATTACTTCACAGCCAATTTTCGCAACTTTTAATAGGATTTCAGAAGAGATACGTCCACTAAAAACAATAACTTTATCACCAATCGAAATGTTATTTTTTAAACAATATCCGTAAATTTTATCTAAAGCGTTATGTCTTCCTATATCCATGCGGCTTAAAACAATTCCACTCACATCACATAAAGCTGCATTATGAACGCCGCCTGTATGTTGAAACGTAGACGCAGATTGTTGCATATCATTCATTAACCGAAAACAATCCTCGGCAGAGATTTTTACGCGAATATCATTCATTTCTTTCGCAGTCAGCGCATCGTTTGCGAAAACAAACCCTTGTCTACTCATTCCACAGCATGACGTAATATAACGTTTATTTTGCATGTCACGATAATAAGGATTGATTTTTTTCGTTTTTACATGCACATATCCTTCTTTTTCCTGTACCCATATTTCATCAATATCTTCATACTTTCGGATAACGCCTTCAGAAGCTAAAAAACCTATTACCATATCTTCAATATACTCTGGAGTACTAACCATTGTAACAAATTCCTGTCCGTTCATTTTAATCGTAACAGGAAACTCTGTTACAATGCTGTCCTCTATATGTGTAAATTCTCCTTGTTCATAACGAAAAATTTCCCGTTCCACCTGTATCGATTTCACGATGAGTATCCTTCTCTCACGTTATATTTTTATCAAAGACAAACACCGAAACTGCAATATCTTCTTCCACTTTCATATCCGAAAACAGATGAACTAACTTCGCACCAACAAGTTCCTCTAAATGCTCACGAGAATTAACAGCATACACTTCTTGAATCATTTTCGTTCGAGCCACATGAACCATTTCTGCACCATCCATCGTTCCCGAAATGAACTTCTCAGTCGGTGTCAAATTTCCATAAAGTGTAGCAATCGCCATATTTTCAGCAAATACAGTATGAATTCGCTCCGGCCCTTTTCCGAATAAATCCTTTCGAAGCTTTCGTATCATATCATTAAATTCGTGTACCATCTTTGACATACTCACATTCCTCCCCTGTTCATCAACACTAACTTTTCGCATATTCTTTCATCATAACTATTCTACCAAAATGACCTTTTCATCTAAACTATTCACTTAAATTGAGACGAAAAGATTCATCTTTACACATGATTTCAAATAAGTGTAAAGATGAATTACTATTATTGTTGCTTATCTATTCTTCTTTTAACCCTTTACCCATACCTTTTAAGAAATGAAGACCAAATCCGATAGCACGATTAATATCCGGATCCTTCAGTACTTTCATAAGATCGAATACCCCAACCTTTTTATTACTTTGTAGATGCTCATTACCTTCTTCCAGCCCTACTAATAAACTACCTATAAGCTTTTTCATAAGTTCCGGATCAAGTTCTGTTAAAGCTCCTGCAGCGCCCATCATATTATTAATTAAATTTGTAACTGGTTCACGAGTGACTTGGCCTAGAACGATTTTTGCGATTGGTTCTTTCGCTTTCAGCATAGAATTTGCCGCTTCCAGCATCCCAATGTCATTCAGTTCACCTACTATATTAAACATTTGATTTAACGCTTCTTCATTATTCGTTAAAAGTTCTTTTAAATCTTCGAGTTTTTGTTGTTTTATTTCTTCCTCAGTTAGCTCCTGCTTCTGAATCGCTTGAATAGGTGCTGCCATCTTCTTTTCTCCTCCCTATTTATCTGTTAAGTGTACGTATCCTGGACGAGCCCACTTACGATTTACCTCAATACCTTTTTGAGGATGGCGCTTTTTATTACGTGGATTCGTTTTCGGCATCGGATTTTCACCTTCTACTTCTAACACTTCCATACGTACTTTCGTTTGTTTATATGCAGGCGTATTCGTACGTTGATCGACAGCAGGACCTGTTAAGAAATTAATCGCTGTTTCGTTATCTGTCGAGTTCATCGGTAAATACAGCTCATTCGCTTTTACACGATCCGTTACAAGTGCACGTAATTTAAGTGCTCCAAAAGGAGATACAAGACGTACTAATGAACCTGTTTTCACTCCGCGTTCTTTTGCAAGTTCTGAAGAAATCTCAACGAAAACACCCGGAACTTTCGATTGAATACCATTTGATTTATTCGTCATATTACCTTCATGGAAATGTTCCAGCATACGACCATTATTAATATGGAGATCGTATTCTGCTGGGAATTCAGCAGGACGTACCCAATCAGCAATTGCAAAACGAGCTTTTTTGTCTGGGAAGTTAAATCCATCTTTGAAAAGAAGCGGCGTATTCGTTCCATCAAAACTTCCCCAATGGAAACTGTTCCACCCTTCAAGCACTTCATAGTTTGCATGTGCAAATAATGGTGATAAACTTGCCATTTCAGCAAAGATTTCACTTGGATGATTATAATTCCAGTTTGCACCTAATTTATTGGCAATCTGCTGTACAATCCACCAGTCTGGTTTCGCATCACCTAGCGTCGGCAATACTTGATATAATCTTTGTACACGACGCTCAGTATTTGTAAACGTACCTTCTTTTTCAAGAGATGGTGCTGCCGGTAATACAACATCAGCGTATTGAGCCGTTTTAGAAAGGAACACATCTTGAACGACAAAGAATTCAAGACTTGATAACACTTCATGTACATGATTTGCGTTCGAGTCTACAAGAGCCATATCTTCCCCAACAAGATACATTGCTTTCATTTTTCCTTCTTCAATTGCATGAAGCATTTCAATGTTATTCAGACCTGGTTTGTTATCAATTTTTACTCCGTAAGCTATTTCAAATTTCATACGTTCTATGTCGTCAGTAACGTGTTGATATCCCGGAAGCCAACCTGGGAGGGTTCCCATATCACAAGCACCTTGTACGTTGTTATGGCCACGAAGTGGATATGCACCAGCACCTGGGCGACGATAATTTCCTGTTGCAAGAAGTAAGTTTGAAATCGCAGCAGAAGTATCTGAACCACCAGTATTTTGCGTTACACCCATTCCCCAAAGAATACACGTACCATCTGCATCACGAATCATTTCTGCCATTGTAACGAGAGTTTCTTTTGAAATGCCTGTAATCTCTTCTGCATATTCAAGCGTATATTCCGCAAGACTATCTTTGAAATCATCAAAGAAGTTTATATTCTCATCGATGAACTGCTGATCATGCCAACCTTGATCAATCATATATTTCGTAACAGCCATTAACCATACTTGGTCTGTTCCTTGCTTTGGACTAATAAAGATATCTGAACGCTCTGCCATTTCAGTTTTACGAAGATCTGCAACAATTAGTTTTTGACCGTGAAGCTTATGCGCACGTTTCACACGAGTCGCTAATACTGGGTGACCTTCTGTTGGATTACAACCGACGATAATAACAAGACCCGATTGCGCAATATCTTTAATCGTTCCTGCATCTCCGCCCATACCAATTGTACGGAATAATCCATCTGTCGCTGGCGATTGACAATAGCGTGAGCAGTTATCAATGTTATTCGTTTCAAACACTTGACGCGCTAATTTTTGAATAACATAATTATCTTCATTCGTAATTTTAGAAGAAGAAATACAGCCGATAGAACCTTTACCGTGCTCTTCTTTAATAGAGCCCATTTTATTCGCCACTACATCAAGCGCTTCTTCCCAAGTTGATTCAATGAACACTCCATTTTTACGGATTAAAGGTTTCGTAAGTCGTTTTTCAGAATTAACGAAATCCCAACCGAATTTTCCTTTTACACAAGTAGAAATTGCATTAACTGGCGCCTCAGAAGTTGGTTGTACTTTCAGAATTTTACGTCCCTTCGTCCACACTTCAAATGAGCAACCTACACCGCAAAACGTACATACTGTTTTCGTCTTCTTCGTACGGGTATCGCGCATTGCAGCTTCTACTTCTGACACAGCGAAAATACCGCTATACCCAGGTTCAACCTCTTTAATAAGGTCAACCATAGGCTCAAGAATATCCGGTTTTAATCCTGTCATAAATCCAGCTTCACCGAGCATCGACTTCTCCATTAATGCATTACAAGGACAAATCGTTACACATTGACCGCAGCTTACACAGGAAGAATCATTAATATCTACTCCTTCATCCCAAATAACACGAGGGCGCTCTGCCTCCCAATCAATAGATAACGTTTCATTCACTTGTAAGTTTTGACACACCTCTACACATTGACCGCACGCAATACATTGATTCGGATCATAGCGATAAAATGGATGAGACATATCAACTTCGCTTGCATCAACTTTTGGTTCATAAGGATATTTTTGATGCTCAATTTCCATTAATTCTGCCGTATTATGCAATTTACAATTCCCGTTATTGTTGTCACATACCGTACAGTAAAGCAAATGATTTTCTAGTAAACGGTCCATCGCCTCATGTTGTGCTGCCTTCGCACTAATAGAGGACAACTCAATATCCATACCGTCCGTCACTACTGTAGAACATGATCGCACTAGCTTTCCATTCACTTCTACAATACAAGTATCACACGTTTGAATAGGATCCACTTCCGGCACGTAACAAATTTGTGGATGTTCAATTTCGTTCTCATTAATAATGCCTAATATAGTTGAACCAGGCTCAGCACTATACTCTTTGCCATCAATTGTAATATGAACCATGCTGTCATTCATGGTTACTCCCCCTTTTTGAGAATAAAAAAACTCCACCACGAAAATATACGCACCATATTTTTGGCACGTTATCATCATGGTGGAGTAGTTTATTAGCACATCTTGCTAAAATACCAATCCATTTATTCATAAATAAAATGATAGATTCATAACAGGTCATATCACGATTCCATCTTTAACACTGTAATTATAGCGTTAAATCAAAAAATACACAATATAATTATCATTAAAAAGGACAAAGCACATAATGCTCTGACCTTTTTATTACCTTTCGGGATTGTTTTTGGCTGACTTATTTCCCGGTGCAAACCAGCCAATTAGTGCGATAGCAACTAATACGCTATAGAAGATTAAAGTCCAAGTTGTACTGTGCGGAAAATCATGGTCTAAAATACCAATATCCTCATGAGCCAGTGTAATTACAGCTAATTTGACACCAACCCAAGCAACAATCGCATATGCCGTTGTTTCCAGTGCTGGCCGTTTCTCAAGAAGCCCAACAAACCAAGTTGCAGCAAATTTAATTAAAATAAGTCCGGCGATCCCTCCAAGAAGTACAACAATGAACTGCCCTCCATCCATACCTCCGAAATCGTCAAGCGGTGAATCCGGAAGCCCCAGAGCAAGAGCAACCGCGGCTAATATTGAATCGATTGCGAAAGCAAGGTCCGCTAATGCGATCTTACCTACTGTGAACCAGTAGCTTTTACCTGCCGCTTCCTTTTCATCGTCCTCATGAATATTTTTACTTTCTTTGCCGAATTGCGCCTGAATAACATGCTTCAATCCTAAATAAAGAAGATAGGCCGCTCCTATTGCTTGTATTTGCCATACATTTGCAATAAATGAAATCGCAAATAGAGCTGCAAATCGAAAAACAAAGGCCATAATGATTCCGTAATTTATAGCTCTTTTTTTCTCTTCTTCAGGTAAATGTTTCGCAATAACCGCTAGGACAAGGGCATTGTCAGCCGATAACAAGCCTTCTAGTCCAATTAGAATTAATAATGCCCAAGCGTACTCTAGCCATATTGACTCCATCCGCTTCTCTCCTTTCTAAAACAAAAATGAGGTAAAGACTTTGCTAACATTAGAATTTCCTATTAGGCAAAATCAAATCCTAAAAATGGCGGCTACAATATTTTAACAGTTACTTTACTGTCCCCTATTTGTTATAATTTCAACAAAAAAAGAGGTAGATTGTGCTTTTCATCCGTATCAAAACCGTAAACTAATGATATGACCTCTTTTTCCAAGTCACATCCATATCTGGTTTATTGTTGACCACACATCATTTATTTCAGTTTCACTACCAATGTTTTTACAAAATACATATTTTTTTAGAACATTTTCATACAAAACAAAAGGGAAATACATAGTGTATATGTATTTCCCTTTTGTTTTGTATCCATTTTTATTATGATATGGTCATAACCTGACCGCCACTATCAACCACAATTTTCATCTTTCCGTCTTGAGCGTTATATAATCCCAGCTTATGTAAATCTTGTTTACACTCTTTTACGAAGAAAGGCAACGTACGAATTTGATCGATGTCAGAGCCCGTGATGAAATGAATTAAATGGTGCGTCATTTCTTTAATATCATGTACAAGGTCTTCCTTCTCTCTTTTTAACCTTTCATTTTCAGTTCGTAATGAATGTACCTCACCTTCAAGACCTCGAGCATTCTTTTCTTCTTTCGAACGCTCTGCAGCCATACTAGAAAGCTTATAGATTCCCTCCATAAACTGATGTAATTCATACTCTTTCTTTTCACGGGATTGACTAATTGTCTCAAAATTATCAACGATACCAGATATAACAGTTACGAGATTCTTTTCGTCCTCTTCACTTTGGAAATCTTCTTTTACTTCCTGTTTTCTTTCTTGTTTCGCCTCAACAACGGTAGCCTTTACAGGTGTATATTTTCGTTTTCGACCCGGCTTCTGTTTTTCAATATTTTCAAACGGGATTTCTTGTTTTTTTAATTTATAATACGTATTCTGTAATTGACTTTCTGTTTTTGGAAATAAATTCAGTTCATTTTTACTAACATATTTTGAAATATTTGCGATATTTAAGCCTTGACGCTGACAAAATTGATATACTTCATACAGTAATTCTAGTTCAGACTTTAACCATGTAATTCCTGATTTTTCATAAACTCGCATACCGCCATTTTTTTCTATATCTATTTGAAATAATACCATTTTATTATATAAATCAATTAGCTCTTCATAATTTACTCGGAATTGTTTCTCTATTTTTTTAAATTCCGCCTCTAATTTCATATCGTTCGTTTTATTATTTGACATGTTTTGTAAAAGATTTAATACATTGATCGCTGTGTGGTGATACATACTCTGTGTCACTCCCCCTCATCCTTTCACAATTCTCATCTGACTCCCATGTCTTTTAAGAAAATAGCAATTTTTACATATCCATATTATAGCATTTCGAAATTATCTGTCAAATAATCAACATATTAAAAAGTATATAGAGTATATAAAAATAGATTAGATTTTTAAGTAAATCATACAAAATCCAACACGATGTTATATCGATAAAATGCATTCAGTTCTATTATATGGTATTCCCTATATAATTTCACCGAAAATTTTTGAGCTATCGCGAAATATTACTAACACACTCTAGAGATACACTCTCTTATATTTTCAAATAAAAAAATCCTACCACTTATTAATTAAACCAATCAATAATCCCTAAATAAGAACAGCTAAATATTTGAAAGAGAGTATTGTCATAAACACTCTAGAGACGTTTGTTTTTTTATACCTGTACATACTAAAAAGAAACTAACCTGTACTATACGGCTAGTTCCTCTTTTCAGCTAAAAATGTATTTTACGCCGACTCTTCCAACTAAAAAACGCTTTTCAAAACCTTTTACAACACTAGATTATCAACTAAACCAATTAACTCTTGAATGTCTGGCTTACTCACTTGAGCATTCGCCCCAACTGTCTCACCTTTATAGAATAATTCGTTTGTAATTAATGAAGAGAAAATAATAACTGGTAATTGCTTCATTACTTCACTATCTTTAATTATTTTTGTTAAATGATGTCCATCCATTTTTGGCATTTCAATATCTGTAATAAGCAGATGAATATGTTCAAACATTTTTTCATCTTGCTCTTTTGCTAGTTTTTCAATTTGTGCTAATGCTTCTGCACCATTACTGAAGAAATTCATTTTCGTATATCCAGCTGTTGATAATGTTTCTTCTAATATTTGGCGAAGCATCGCTGAATCTTCCGCAATATAAATAACTTTTTCAGCTCGATCTGTTTTTTGTTCTAATCCTGACAGTGTTCTATTGTCATAACCGCTGTTACTAATTTCGCAAACAATTTTCTCATAATCTAACAATAAGATGATTTTCCCATCTAGTTTTACAATTCCTGACGTCGTTTCTTCTAGTCCCATAGATAATGAAGCTGGTTCATCAATTTGTTCCCAAGAAATACGTTGAATTCGATGCACTTCATCAACACGGAAAATAACTTTCATTTGGTTTAATTCCGAGATGATAAATTTCGTTTGATCAAGTGGCTTTGTAGATTTTAAATTAAGGGCTGTCGCTAAATTAATAACAGGTAAAATTTCACCGCGTACTTGAACAACACCTTCAACTGCATGATGAGATTCCGGCACAGTTGTAACAGGGAATGGATTAATAATTTCACGCACTTTCATTACATTGATGCTAAATAAATTTTCACCAACAGTATAAGTTACGATTTCTAATTCGTTTGTTCCACTTTCTAATAAAATACTTTGTGCTTGTGACATAAAAGTGTCGCTCCTCTTCCGTTAATTCTTTATATCTATTTATTAATCTTTATTAATACAAAAAAGTCAACTACCTATATAAAAAATATAGATAATTGGGTGAGCCTTACAGTTTTAAAATAATAAAAACAGTGGTAAAGCTTAATCTTGTATAAACGAAGCAAGTGCCTCTAATAACACTTCTTGCGCTCCTACAATTTCTGTCGGCATCGCTTCCCATTTTTTCGAAAGCTCTGTTTCCACTCTCACTCTAAGCTCTGGATTCATTTCTCCTAGCAAATAATCCTTTGTCGCTATATCAACATCAAGGAGTGCAAGTGCATATAATTCCGGATCGTTTATTTTTCCAGATAATTGTTTCAATACCGCTGGTGCTATATGTTTTAATTTTTCAATGTGAATTTCCTTATTCGAAAATAGTAACTCATATTGAATAAACGTAACATTTTCTTTAATCACTTTAAAATAGCAATTATTCTTTTTATCATTTACAAAATAACCGTTCGGATCTGCAATAATACCCTCTACTTTACGAATTAAATCTGGCAAACTACTCGCCGTCATTACAGTCCGCTGCTCAACCTCACTCGGCGAAATGAATGTAACGCGATACTTATTCTGCACCATCCTCCTCACCTCTCCTTTTATAGAAATTCAGTCTATTTGTATACTATAAATTAACTTAAACTTATTTCATACCATTGCTTCTAGACTTAGATAAATCCTATCGTCAAAGAGCGAAGAAGCACCAACCAATAATTAGCTTTCAACCTCTTCTACTACCTTAGAATCACTCTGGACCACAGAAATTACCTACCCACTTCACTTACCTCTTCTTATACTAACCTAGTAACACTACATATCTCTATCCACACACACCAGTCGAGCACCCTCATAGGCACCGACCGCTACCACATACCGCTGGTTCCTCTCTCAAACCCTAAAAAAAGACTTTTAAGAACTTTTCAACAACTCAATGTTATTAAACCAAAAAGCAAGCTGCTGATCCGTAATATCCGGCAACATAACGAAAAACTCACGGCACTTCATCTCATCTTTAAATAATTGATACTTCCAAACGCCTTCACTTCCAAACGCCTTCACTACCAATACTTACGAAATAAAACTCGTGTATACGGCCAATGATTGCTTGTTTTTCACCAAACGAATATGGAGGCACTTGTTTGATTTCAAATTGATCTGGTAAACATACATGCTCTTCTCGTTCTATTTTTAACACTTGCTCAGCAAGCTCACGTTTATTTTCGAAAAAAGGCAATTGTAAAATTCGCTCTTGTCTTGTCATACGAATATAAAACCCTTTCTACTACGTTACAATTTTTCTTTACTATTTATTATCGAATTAAGTTTACAACTTCAGTTAATACTTCATCTGAAATTTTAATTACTTTCGCATTTCCTTGGAAGCCACGTTGGTATAGCATTAAATCAACAAATTCTACAGATAAATCTACGTTTGCACCTTCTTGTGCACCACCACGTACTTTTCCTGCACCGTTTTGACCAGATACATCTAGTGCTAAAATACCAGTTGTATTTGTCGCTGTAAAGTTACCATTACCAGTTTTCATTAGGCCGCCTTCATTCGGGAACATCCCAACAGCTAATTGACCTGCCGCTTTCATACTTCCATCAGAATATTTTACCATCACATATCCACCGTCAGCAATAAAACAATCTTTAACAGTTGCCGTTGGTCTACCATCTACGTTTGTTACCGCTATTGTTTTCTCTGTCGGGTGGTTTGTTAATTTACTAAAATCTATTTTTACTGTTCCACCATTAAATGGAATATTCGCTTCAGGGTTTACTGGATCTGGCTTCCCTACTGCATCGAATGTCACATTACCACCTGCGCCTTGGACCTCTGTAAACTCAGTTTCTTTTTTCGAGTCATTACGCATCTTTACTGTATATTTGTAATTATGTTCACCATCTTGTGTAAACTCTACGCGCATTGTCCATGTATTACCGGCATCATCGTATGCAGGCAATTCTTGCGTAATGTGTTTTGCATCAGCTGGAATGTTCCCTCCAACTATACCTTTTGACGTTCGAATACCACCGATTGCTGATCCCATTGGAATTTGCAATGGTCCTGGGATACCAGATAGGTCAACATTACCAGTTGATGGATCGGTTGGATAAACGAATACATATTGACCTTCTGTATTCGTGATATAGTAATTTGAAGATATTGTAAATGTCCCTTTACGTGTGAATTCCATATTTCCAGCTTTCGAATCACCTACGACGAAGAATCCGTTACCTTCCATCGCTACTTGTGTTTTTCCTCCTGTTAACGTGATTGTACCATCGCTATAATCCGTAACTGTTCCGCTCATTTTCACACCGTTACCAATACTTTTCGGATTCGTTCCTGCGTATCTATCATCGCCTTTTGAACCAATTGAATTGTTGTACAGTAAATCATCAAACATTGCTTTTTGTTTTTTATAACCAACTGTTTGTGCGTTAGCAATATTATTTGAAGTTACACTTAATGCATTTTGTGTTGCGTTCATTCCTGTAATACTTGTATATAACGCTTTAATCATAATGTATGGACACTCCTTATAAATCTGTAGTTTTTACTTCTTCAGTTACTTTTGGATCGTCATTCTTCGCATCTTCTGGATTCGTTTCTCCAATCGGTTTATCGGACACTCTTTCAACGAAACGAAGAGATACGACTTTATTATCAATAACGAGCTGTACTTCATTATTTTCTGCAAGGCGAACAGTCTCTACTTTACCAGTTACTTTTCTCCCTTCACCGTCAACACCTCTTACGTACTTCCCTAAAAACTTCATTCCGCCATCTAGCGCTGTCGAATACATCGTCGTTTTTAAAGAGTCCACTGCTTTTGTCATATTCTGCACTTGTTCCATAAGAGATAACTGTGCTGTCTGATTCATCATCTGATTCATATCCATCGCATTGAATGGATCTTGATGTTGGAAACTCGCTAAAAAGAGTTTTAGAAAATCATCTTTCCCCATTACACCAGGAGTTTTTTGCTCTCCTGTTGATACTCCATTCGTTTGTTGCACTGGCGATTGTACACGGTTACTAGACGCGTTATTGTTCTGTGCTCCTGCTTGCAATGGAATATGATTTGTACTCGTTGTATTTAATCCAACTGTTGGCACGCTTTATTCCTCCAATAATCCGGCAAATTCTTTTGATTGTTGTTTCTCATATTTTGCACTTGCTAATTTTTGTTTTTGCCTTTGCTCTTGTTCTCGCTGTTCCTTACGATTTTCATCTTTATCTGAATAGCTAATTTGAATATTGATTTCTTTTTCTTTTAACTTTAGTCTCAATTCATCGAAAATGATTTCAACACGTTTTTTCGCATTGTGTTTTTCCATTTCTACATGAACATCAATTTGATCTCCATGTTTTTTCATAAACACAGTTAATGTACCAAGTTTTTCTGGATTAAGCTGGAATAAAACACGTTCTCGTTTCACTACAAACTTTTGCAGAGCTTCTACTTGTGCTTCCATCTTCTTGCCTAAGTCAGGTAATGTAACCTTGTCAGCTCCACTATTTTGTTTTCCTATTTGGTCAGTACCCGTTGCTTTATTTAATAACTCAGCCCCGGTCGAATTTGAGTCATTTAACTGATCGACTTTTGGTAACTCTACTTTAACATCATCACTCTCTGCTTTCGGGAGTTCTACTTCCTTAGATCCCTCTTGTTTCTTTGCAATATTACAAGTTTCTGATTCTACGACTTTTAATACTTGCAATGTCTGCTCTGGCATCGTCACCTTGTCTAACGCCATTAGAATTGTATTTTCTAAATATATAATATTTCAGATATTTATATTCGAAAGGATTTCTTGAAATTGTTGTAATTCAGCTGTAGGCAATTCGTTCAGTTTAATGTTTCCGTATTCTTTATATAATTCTTGTATTTTTTGTATGTATCGATATAACAATTCTGGTTGCACACGTAATTGCTCAATTGCAATCATTTGCCCAGATACAGCTAGTAATAGTTGTTCTATCTCTTTTTTCTCTTTTTTCCCTTCTTTCTTTTCAATCGACTTTTCTTTCGTTACCGTTTTTTTTGCGAGAAGATATTCTTTCTTCTCTTTTTCTAGTGCTTCTTCTCGTTTCGATTTCTCCGTTTTCGGCTGTTTTTTATTTTCAATTCTCATCGTACGATCGAATGAAGAATTTTCATTTTTCGATTGTACTTCTAGCCCTTTGTCTTTTTGCGGAGGTAAACTTTGCTGCACCGGTAATACAAATTGTATCACTACACCCACCTCATCCGTTCATACACATTTTTAAATCAAGAAGCATTTTTTCTTCTAACTTTTCTTTTACCTTCGCAAGCTTCATACAATCTTCTTGATACATTTCATCAATGACACGTTCTTTTTCTTTTATTTGCTCTAAAAGGCTTTCATTTTTTTGAATAAAACCTTTTGTTTTTTTAATTTTTCGATTCCATTCTTCTATTCTTTCAGGTGAAAATGTATGTGAAGACAGCATACCAACCATAATACGTTGCCCAGTTTGTACAACTTTACTACGTGATTTCACAACATACAAATCATATTCTTTTTTTTGTTCTATTTTTATTTTTTCAGCTGTTAGTTCGTACACTTCTTTTAAAATATGTTCTTTTTCTTGATTAATCTGCAATTTTATCGTTTCGTACTGCTGTTTATCCACGCTTTTTCATAGCCTCTTCCTATTATAACGTTCCTTTTTTCTATTATATAGTTTTTTCACAAAAAAAACTGTGAAATATTAAAAACAAAAAAATAAGACCTCGAAGGGCGAGGTCTTATACAATATGGCGCATCGCTTGGACAACATCTTTAAAATGAAAGATATCAGCTCGACCTTGTTTTAAAAACATATTTATATCTTCTATTCTATTTTTACATTCAAAAATATAAGCATTTTCTTCATTTTCTTGAATTGTTCCTAATTTAAAATACAATTCATTTTCTTGATAAATAGATAAAATTTTTCTCATTTCATTTGCAAGTTGCCAATGATTCGGCGATACGATTTCTTCCATAATCCTACTTACCGAATCTAATACAGAAATGGCAGGATAATGACTAAGAGTTGCGAGCTCACGTTTTAATACAATATGTCCATCTAAAATACCACGAGCTAAATCTGGTACAGGACCATTTAAATCATCACCATCAACTAACACTGTATAAATACCTGTTATTGACCCTTTTTGTGTTTTTCCGGATCGCTCTAATAACTTTTTCATATAACTTTCCATTAACAGTGTTTTACCACCGATTGGTAATTCCTTGACCGCAATGTCTACACTTCGGCGAGCGTCGGCAAAACGAGTAACTGAATCCATCATAAGTAATACATTATTTCCTTGGTCTCGGAAATATTCGGCAATCGACGTTGCAAGCTTTGCCGCCCGAAGTTGCATAAGGTGACTTTCATCTGACGTCGCTACAACAACGACGCTTTTTTTCATACCTTCTTCACCTAATTCTTTTCGTATAAAGTCTTTTACTTCCCGGCCACGTTCACCTACTAAACTAATAACATTAATATCAGCTTTTGCATTTTTCGCAATCATTCCAAGTAAAGTAGATTTACCAACACCCGATCCAGCAAAAATACCAATCTTTTGTCCGATACCAATCGTTAACATAGAATCAATCGATTTAATTCCCGTTTCAAATACGTCTGTAATTTCTCCACGCTCGAGCGCATGGATCGGCGGTGCATCTAATTTTATTTTTTGCACTGGACTATTTTCAGCGTCTTCGTTTAACACTTCTCCATTTGCACTTAACACTTTGCCAAGCAAATGATTACCACGGGGCACAACGACATCTTCTGCAATTAATGTAACTGAATCTCCGTAACATACTTTTTCTGTCTGTTCAAATGGGAGTATCATATTGTTTTCTTTTTCAATTGCAATCACTTCACATAAGACACTATGCTCTCCAACGAGACAAACATCTCCAATCTTCACTTTCGGTCCCTTCGCTACAAAAAACTGCTCTTGTACACTATGAACTTTGCCAACTTTCGTATACAGCGGTGTTTCAATGAACTTATTCCATTTTTCGTTCTCACTCATTAACAGGCGGCTCATACATTTTGCTCCTCAAATAACTTCTCTTCTTCCCATTTCTGACGAAGTTCCGCAAATATAGGTGCAAATTTAAATTCAAAGAACTCTTTCTCTTCTTCTAGAACAAATTCACCAAACTGCAGGGAGAAATCATATTTCCATTCTACTAATTGTAGTAACCAATATTCTTTCGTATTTCCCTTCTCTTCCTGAATACGTTCAAACGTTTCTGGATGTACTGTAATGACTAATTTTTCAAACGAAGTAGGCAATGTTTGCACGATGCCCGTTAAAATAGGCAACACATCAAGCAATCGTGAATCTACCGCTTGATTCACGATTTTTTCTGCTAAATGAAAAGATTAATCCCATAATAACTCTGTCCATTCATACGCTATTTCTTGTTGTTCTTTTTGAAACTGCACACGCGCTGCTTCCATCTGCTCCATTTGTTCATGGATATGCATTTGAAATTGTTCTTTATCTTGTAATAACTGCTGCCGCTCTCGTTCTAGCATTTGCTGCTCTTGCCTTAGCTGATTCATTTCCATATGTAATGATTCTTGCTGGGCGCGAAGCTCTGCATGATCAGCTTGTAATTCTTCCTCTTCTATTTGAACTGAAGCCGGTTTTGGAAATTGTAATTCATACGTTTCTTCAGAAAAAGAAACAAAATTCTTCGGAATTCTGTTTTTAAATAAGGACATCATCTTCACCTCTTTGAATGATAACTCTTCCTTCTTTCTCTAGCTTTTTCACTGCACCTGTAATCGTTTGCTGCGCTTTTTCAGCATCCGTCATCTTAAGCGGTCCTAAGCCATCTAACTCTTCTAGAATCATCTCTTTACGGTTTGAAGACATACATGTAAATAATTTCTCTTTAATTTCTTCTTTTGCAATTTTAATTGCTTTCGCAATAACACCGTTGTCTGTAATTTCCTCTAATACGCGGCGAAGTGCAAGATCTTCAAGACCAAGTAAATCCTCAAAGACAAACATATTTTCTTTAATTTTCTCAGATAACTCATAATCGACTTCATCGAGCTTTTGAAAGACTGTTTTTTCAACGCCTCGTGAAACATTATTTAAAATGTTCACAATCGTTTTCAAGCCATCTGTTTTATTAATAGCACTAAATGCCATATTATTTAATTTTGCTTTTAATAACTCACCAATTTGATTAATTAATTCACCATCTACTTGCTCTAGCTTCGCAATGCCCATTACCGTTTCTACACGCTTATGATCTGGTAATCTCTCAATTAATTGAGATGCTAATTGAGGCTTAATATACGAAGCAATAATTGCTATCGTTTGTGGCGATTCATCATTAAGCACTGTAAGAAGTGGCTCTAAATCTGTTAGTGAATTTAAGAATTCAAATGGATTATCTTTGTTGTACCAAAGGTCTTCTAATAATTTTTCCAAATCGTCTTCTGGCATATTTCTAAATATACGACGAATGTATTCTTTATCTGGGGTCACTAAATTCAATTCTTTTACATTTAGTTCATACAGAAACTCCCCTAGTACATTTTCTAACGTTTCTGCTTTATATACACGAAACTTCGCAATTTCACGAAGTAACACTTCTTTTTCCTCAGCCGTCATATATTCAATGACTTTTGCTGCCACCCCTTCGTCTAATGTACGAATGAGGATAGCAGCTTTTTCTTTGGAGGAGATTTCATCTAACATTGTTTTTCCTCCCTTACTATCCGTTTAGCCATTTTTTAATAACTTTTGCAGTACCTTCTACATGCTCTCTCGTAGCTTCCTGCACTTGGTCATCTAATGTAGGTTCTATCGGTTCTACTGGTCCTGGTTTTGACTCTGGCACTATTTTCTCTTCAGGAATTTCCATAATGCTTTCACTACTAGCAGCAACTTCCTCTTCTGCTAAGTATTCATCATATTCCTCTTCTTCTTTCTTTTTCTTACGTCTCGCTAAGAAGAACCATAATAGGCCACCAAGCGCTAACAATCCACCTGTAATTCCACCGAATAACCACCAGTTAATGCCACTTTCTTCTGGTTCTTTTTCCTTCTCTACTTTCGGTTGATCAAACTGAACAGTTACAACGTTAACTTGACCATTTATAAAGTTTCCGTTCGGATCAGCTTGAAGTCCAGCTGCTGTACCAATTGCTTCTTTAAACGTTGTCATATCAATTCTTCGTTTTACTAACGTATCGTTATCTACCCATACAACAACATTTGTTTTCGTTAATTCTGGATGTTTCTTAATCGTTTCAACTGTTTTATCTATTTCATAGTTTTCAATTTTGTTGCTGTTATTATTCTCATAGACGACTTTACCATCTTGATTATTGTTCGTACCGTAGTTTGGCACTTCACCGTTCGCTGTAATACCGGCACTTTGCTTTGTATTATCTTGTGCCGTCGAGCGTTCTTCTTGTTCTTGTTTACTACGAAGTACACCTTTATCACCATATTTTTCTAACTGACGTGTAACTTCATCGTAGTTTACAGACACTTTCGTGTTCACTTTATATTCATTTGGTTTAAACATCATCATTAACGTTGCATCTATATCTTGTTTTAATTTACCTTCAATTTGGTGTTGCATCTCAACTTCTTTTTCATAAGAAGAACGATTAGAATGCGCCGCATCTGCTCCTTTTGAGATAACACCTTTTTTGCTATCAATAACACTTACTTCTTCTGCTTTCACACCCGGAACAGCTGCACTAATCATTTGCTGTATACCCGCAACTTGATCGGCCGTTAATAGTTGTCCACGTTTCACACCAACAGTAATTGCGGCTGTTCCCTTTTCCTTCTCTTCATCAAAAATGGTTTCTTTTTCAGGTAATGTAATTTGCACATTTGCCGTTTCAATTGTCGCAAAGTTTCGGACAATATCTTGCTCCAATTGCTTTTTCGTACCGACAAGCTGCTTCATTTTTTTATCTTGCTCACTTGAACCGATCGAGCTTTCTAATAGAATTTCCTCACCACTTTTTGAATTAAACGGTAATCCCATTCCATTCATTTCTTTTCGAACCCATAGAGCATCTTTCTTTTGCACTCGAATCGAACCATCGGCTGCTAATTGATAATCAACACCTAGCTTCGATAATTCTGCTGTAATCTCTTGCTTATCTGCATCATTTAAATTTTGATATACAACAACATATTTATCTGGCAAGGTAAAGTATAAAAGTGCTCCTGTTACAATTGCTAAAAGCGCAGCACCAATGACTAACTTATGCCACGTTTTTAACGATTGGAAAACATTTTTTATCTTTTCCATTTAAACACACCCGTCTATTTTCCTAAATTTGCATATTAATTAGTGACTTATAATTCTCAATGAGATTATCTCGTACAAGAGCAGCCGTTTTCATTTGTGATTCAGCTTTCTTTTGCTGAATTAAAACGTCATGTGTTTCTCCTACTCCTTTTGTCAATAAATCATATACCGCAGTTTGTACATTATTTTGTGTTTTATTCATATCTTCCAATAAATCGATAAACTTTTCACCTTCAACTACAGATGTTTGCGTGTTTTTCGGTGCTCCAATTGGATGAATCGCTCCAAATGGCTGTGTATTTAACAATGGTTGGATTTTCATATTTCCCCTCTTCCCTCTTATCCTTGGCCGATTTCTAAATCTTTATCAAGCATTTTTTTGTTCGCATTTAATACACTTGTATTTGCTTCATACATTTTTTGAGCAACCATTACATTCGTCATCTCAGCTGTCACATCAATGTTCGGATAACGTACATATCCTTCTTCATTTGCATGTGGATGCGTTGGATCATATACTAGATTTTCATTTCGATCTGTTTCAATACTTTTTATTTTCACTCCGTTAGCAGGAGCTCCCTCTAGCATATTCGCAAAATTATTATTTGATTCTAGCACCACACTTCGGCGGTGATACGGCTCTGCGTCTGGTGCTCCCGTCGTATTCGCATTTACGATATTGTTAGAAGTAACTTCCATCCATTTTCTCGCTGTAGTTAGCGCTGAGCCACTTGCATTAATTGCTTGGAACATCGTTGTCTCTCCTTCTACTCTTAACGTCCACGTGCTGCTTGGTTAATTGCGTATTGCGTATTAATCGCATTAATTGAGATACCATATAATTGGTTTGTTTTCATTAAATCCAGCATTTCTGTCGTTACATCCACGCTATTTCCATCTTTATTCGTTTGCATTGATTTCGTTTGAATCTTTGCATATGTATTTTTCATATTTGCTGTCGGTAAGTGCATTTCATTCGTTTGATATAAGTCTGAATTACTCTTTAAATCCGCAACATTTTTTTTGAATAGCGGATTATTCATATTCATTTGTTCAGCAAATGTTACCTCTTGCGCTTTATAGCCCGGTGTATTCGCATTTGCAATATTACTAGAAACAGTATTTCGCTTCGTTACTAAATAATTCATATAATGACTAACATCACTAACTAAGTCCGGCATATTCCACACCCTTCTTTTTTCCATCATACCGCTTACGGCATGATCATCCACTGATGGAAGTTTCACTTCATTATTTATTTCCTCATATGTATTTATTAAAATATTATCTATTGTGTACTCTTTCATATTTTATTCCATTTTCCTATTGCTGTCTTTAGAAAAATAAAAAATATATAAAAGAATATAAAAAACTGTATTCACCTAGTAATCTATATAACATTTCGATATAAGAACAATAAAATAACATTCATTTTTTTATTGTTTAGATCACTGCTATTTTTCCATTACAATCATAAAGTGAAACCTCAATTAGCGGAACGTCTTTATTCAAACAACAGAATGGATCCCCCTTGTAATTAGAGGAACCCGTTTCCATACTTTGCACTTAATATTTACCGTAAAACGAATTAGCTTTCATTCGCCCATCATTTGTCATAATCATTTCTTCCAAAATCTTTTGCTTATCTCGAATATGTTGAGCTGCCTTTATTATTAATAAACTCACTTCCGCTGCGACATCCGCTCGCGTCTTTTCATCCAAAATCATCATCCAGCGATTTAACATAGCACTTTTCTCAGCAAATTCTTCATCTGACACTTTCAATTCACCGATTTCATTAAAACAGCCGACAAACGATTGATAAATATCATTGTTCATTTTCAAGTGCCCCGCGGTAACCATCTATTAAATCTTGTAACACTTTCACAATCGTATCAATATCTTTTGCTTCACGCGTTACTTTCATCGTCTGAATTTGAATGCTAATCCAATCATATAAACCGAATAGACTATCATACAAATCTTTAGTAATCTCAGGATTCAATTGAAGCTTTAGCTCTTCAAAAATACGCTCTAATTTTTCAAGAAGTGCATCTCCTTCCTGTAGTTTAAAAGTATTTAAAAGCTCTTCTAAATTACGAAACTCAACGATACATCTTTCATAAATAAAAATTGTATTTTTAATTGGGTTACTCGTCATAATGTCATTTTGCATATAGCGTTGCCATGCTTGCATACGATCACGTCCTTAACTTTGATTAATCATCACTTTTTTGCTTTGTCATTGCTTTAATTGTTTTTAATTGGCTATCTAGCGCTGCTAGTGTACTTTCTAATTGCTGATATTTCTTCACAATTCCATCCTGTTTTTGTAAATTTTGAGCTTCAATATCTTTAATCTTTTTATCTAAATCATTTACACGCGAATCAATGCCCTTTACTCGCTCACCAACAACACCTTTATCTCCAAAAATTTTCTCGATTCGTTCTTCCATCATTTTTCCTATGCCATTTGAACTAAAGAAAAGCTGTTTTGCACCGTCCGGATTATCCTTTAACGCTTTTGTTAGTTTTTCATCATCCACTTGCAAAGTTCCATCTTGCTTTAATTGAATGCCATATGTGAACAAGTAGCTTCCATCTTTTGAAAACGTCACAACATTGTTCATCATTTGACGAACACTTTGCATAATTGCCTGTCCTTGAAAAGCACCATTTTTCCCATCAAAAATGTCAACTGTACCTACAGCTTTATTGTAATCAACTACCATTTTTTTAATTAAATTAGCTGCATCTATGACGTTTGATTCACTAACTGTAAACTTCAAATCTACGCCTTTTTGATTTGCAGCTTTTGTTTCTCTACCGGTTTCACCACTAGGCTGATTTTCTACTTTCGGTTCAGTTACTTTTAAAAGTTCAACCTTTACACCCGGAAGTGTTTCAATTGTGTTGTTAGCGCTTGTTTCTACGATACCATTGATACTATATTCGGCATCTAGCGCTTCATTGATTGTGTTTAGTTTCAATTCCGGCCCAGTTTCACTATCTGTTCCTTTAATTTCTACCTTTGAATAAAATAATTCTCTAAGTAAGTTAGGTTGTGTCTTGTCTAAATTAATAGCGTTTTCTTTGCCCTCTTTCGTAGAAGACATGAAGATTTTATTACCAAGTGTATATACCGATACACCATAATCGCCATCATTTATTTTATTAATTAAATCTTTATATGTCATATCAGTCGTAACTTTGATCTCTTTGTCATTAATCTTTAATGTTTCATTTCTAGGAAGCTTTGCATTTATATCTTCAATAGTATTAGAAGCTATTTGGTGACGTTGTGCAAGTTGATTAATTGTTATATTAAACGTTCCTGTAATCGCTCCACCATCAGCTTTTATGTTAATATAACCATCTTGTGATGTCGTTACTTTTTTCTCGTTTCCTTTAAAAGCCGCTAAGTTTTTAAAAGTTTGTGTAAAAGAACTAAATTCTGATTTTAAGCTTGTATACAACAATTTATCTTGTGTAAGTTTACTTTGTTCATTTATATATGGCGTTTTCCTCATATCTAATGCATTCATTTCTAATTCTACGAAGTTAGAAGTATCGATCATATTATTACCGAGATTCCAAATCTGTTGTCTACCACCGATACCTGTTAACGTCCCTGCCATATTTCTCACTCCTTATTGTTTTACATGTAATCTAAAATGCTCGTTTTACTCATCGTACTAACTGCTTTCAGCGTTGCTTCATATGTCGCATTAATGTAAGCTAAGTCAGAAATTGCTACTGCTAAATCAACATCTTCAATTTCTTTACGGTTTTCTTGAAGCGCTAAATTTTGTTCATTTAAAATGGTCTTAAACGTATCAACAGTGTTCATCGTTGAACCAACTTCTGTCGTACGGTTGATAACATTGTCTAAGTTTTTCTTATTTTCCCCCAATAACGGCTGCAATGCTGCCTGATTACCATTTTGCATAGCATCCTTCATCTTTACTAACGTTTGAATTACAGGAGTTAATAAATCATCACCTTTACGGAATACCTTAATTTCATAACCATCATTTAGCTTCCACATTACATCGTTTTCGCCACCTTGGTATGTACCCTCGTCTGCAAACGGCGGCTTCTCAGCACCATCACCACCAAAAAGATAACGCCCTTGTTCTTTCGTATTCGCTAAATACACAACTTGTTTTACAAGTTGCTCTAACTCTGATCCAATTGCTTTCAATTCTTTTTCACTATTCGTCCCGTTTAATGCTTGCAAAGTTAATTGATCCACTCTCGTTAAAGATTTCACAATACCTTGTAATGTATTTTCCGTTTGACTTAACACATTTCTAGAATCTGCTATATCCTTTTGCATCTGTTCAATATTTGCTAACGAATGTTGAATCACAAATGATTTACTTGCTGCAAGTGGATCTTCACTCATGAGAAGATTTTTTTTACCGGAAGTTACTTGATTTCGGTGATATTGCTGTTGCACATTCAAATCCATCATCCGATTCTTTGCCCAGTTTGCATTTTGAAACGTCGATACTCTCATCCCTATCTTCTCCTTTATCTATATTTGACTTGGCAAGGGGCAGCAACTGCCACTTTGTACGGTTATTTTCTTTCTTACCATGCAACCATTTCATTTCTCTGATCTTACACAGCTTGATCCACTAAAAGGCCCTGTCCGCTTCTACCCTAGATTGGATCCATAAAAAGCTTTTCAATTCTTCTACATGTTATCTAATAATCGAAAACAGACTGTCAAATACTTCATTCATCGTTGTAATAGCCTTAGAGTTTGCCACGAAGTATTTCTGGAAGGCCATTAAATTAACCATTTCCTCTTCCATATTGACGCCTTCTATACTCATTTTTTCTTGCTGAATACCTTCTAATAACTCTTTATGAATATTTTGATAAACATTCACCGCACTTTTATTAGAAGCTACACCAACTATAAATTGGTCTAACGCTTGTTTATAAGAAAGACCTTCTTTATAATCTCCATCTGTAATTCTTGCCAGTTTATTTGCTGTTTCAGCAGAAATTTTCATTTTTGAAACATCTTTTGCGAATTCAGGATTTAACTGAATATCTTTCGCATGATCTCCAACGAAGAAATCTTTTCCCATCACTGTATTCACTTGATTTTTCACAGAACTCATTAATTCTTCAATATTTTTCTTATAACTAGCAATCTTCGCTTTCGTATCTATTGCCGATTGAATTGCTCCACCTGTTAAAGGAATATCCGATCCATAAATCGCAACAGTCATCGGTTCGTGCCCCCTATTTAATTGAAGTGGATGTGTGTCTTGTCCATTTACTGTTAAAATGCCATCCATTCTAATACTTGTTATATTAGGATTAATAGATTCATAAGACACTTCTATATTGGCATATTTAGACATCTCTGAAATAATGCGATCACGTTCATCAAATAGTTGATTAGGTACTTGTGTCCCTGCTTGTCCAATTTTTTTATTCGCTTCTGCTAAACTAGCACCAAGACGATTAAATTCATTGACATGCGCTTCAATATCTTCTGTCGTCTGTACTTCCGCTGTATCTAAGTTTTTCGCAAGACGATTTACTTGACTTGTGAACTTTCCAGTTTCAGCAACTAATGTATCGTAGTAGTTTGATTGTTCCGGATTTTTCGCAACTTCACGAAATGCATTAAAAAATCCATCCATTAAACTTGATAATGAATTTTCCCCTGTAGTTCCTACCATAGACTCTACTCGAGATAAAGTAGAATTCATATATGCGTAGTAAGATAACTGTGACAACTGATCATTAAATTGCTTCGTTTTCACTTCATCAGCAATTCGATCAACACCTAATGTTTGTACACCATGACCTATTCTCTGTCCTGGCGTATGACCGTTACTAGCTCCTACAGATCCTAAATTCACGGCTTGACGCACATAACCAGGTGTATGAATGTTAGATAAGTTTTGTTTCGTTGTTTGTAATCCCATTTGAGCCGCTAGCATACCAGATAGCGGCGTATTATAATCAGATAACCTCATAATGCTTCACTTCTCCTTTACAATAGTTCATTCATAAAGATTTGCGAATTATTGTTTTTCTCCAAATTGTATTCAGAAACGGAATCTACAATAATCTCTGTAGTTTTTAATAGTACGTTTAAGCGATATTTATTTTTCAAAAGAATCATTTTTACATTTTCATCTAATCTATTGAAACTTTTTTGCAATTCTTCCATTTCCCTAATTTCTCCCGGTGTAAAATACAAAAATAGCGAACGCATACGCAATGGCTCAACTTTCTTTTCTTTACAAAACTGAACAACCATCTCCTCAAAAGAGCAGGATAATCCTTTTACACCTTCTATGTACTGTAATTGTTCCACTTGCAGCTTTTGAACTGCATTTATATTTATATTTTTATGTTTTAAATTCTCATCTATTTGTTCTCCAAGCGTTTGAATATTTTCATATGCTTTTTGAATAATAACAAGCTTTTCATATAATTGTATGTACATATAACTTCCTTCCCCTTTACAAAACTAAATTTACAATTAAACCATGAATTTCTCCAATTTGATTTAACATTTCTAAATGTCCTGTTTTCGTATTAATTAAATTCATAACATCCTCCAATTCATTTAATCCCACTTCGGCTTGTTTTACAATTGTCATTTTCTGCGGATATGCATAACGCGGATGACGAGACATAACGTCTTTATATTGCAGTAAGTTATCAACATAAAAATTTAAAAATGATTTCACAGTATTTTTATATTCCCTAACATTATCAAGCGTTAACTCTAATTCAATTTTCTCTTTAATTTCCCCAATATTATCAACTAACGCTTCCATTTGTTCTAACAATTTATCTTTTTTCGGATCTGCATGCAAATTATCCGAAAATGCAAGTCCTGTCCTAATATTTGCTTCTTTCGGCATTTGAGTAGCAGGCGGTATATGCGATAAAATCGGATTGTGCGAGATAGAACGTAGCATATATATCACCTATTTATTTTTTTATTTCTTTCAAAACTTAATCGTAAAATCCAGTTATTTATAATTATACTCTGAACACTCATATTTTGCAGTTATTTTTTATAGAAGATACGTTACAATTTAGCATGAGGTGGCACAAAACTATGAATATTTTTCTTTGTGGTTCAAATCAATTAACAGCATTAAATCAAGAAGAAATAAAAAAATTTTTAATTGACTATGCTCATAAACATAAAATTTATATATTATATTATAAATATGTTGAAAATGAAGTTCTTCGTTTTTTCATTGAAAACGAAAGACTCGCTCAAAATTTATGCCTTTATACGCTACAACCGTTACATGTATTAACATGCGAATTTCAAGAAGTCGTTGATTATTTAAAAAAACACGGAGCTGAATATATTGCTTTTGATCATCCTTCCGAATCCATTTATCGATCAGATTATATGTTTTTTGTAAAGCAAATCGTCGAAGATACTGATTTAGTTCTCTGTTTTTATAATGGGGATAAACATACGTCTGTCATTCCTATTGACATTGCAAAAGAAGCAGGAATTGACGCCGTTATTTATGATTTACCAGGCTTACATGAAAAGCAGATGAAAAAAATCTTTGAACAAAAAATTCGTATGATGTAAAGGGGGAGGCACAATATCGTTATTGTGCCTATTGTAAATATGAAAACTGCACAAGATTATAATCATTTTATTACGAGTTTTAAACAGCTATTTAATATGGATATCGCTTCCTATAAGCAAGATAGAATGCGCAGAAGAATCGATGCTTTCATTTCAAGAAAAGCTTTTGACAATTATACAAGCTTTTTAAATAGTTTACGCACTGATCAAACATTATTTTTAAGTTTTATTGACTACATTACGATTAATGTTTCAGAGTTTTTCAGAAACAAAGAACGCTGGCAAACGTTAGAAACGAAAGCTTTACCAAAATTACTTGAACAAAATAACGGTAAATTAAAAGTTTGGAGTGCTGCTTGCGCTGCCGGTGAAGAACCGTATACACTTTCTTTAATCTTATCGAAGTATCTAGCTCCGTTTCGTTATGAAATCCAAGCCACTGATCTTGATTATCATGTTTTAGAAACTGCGAAACGTGGTCAATATACAGAACGCTCTTTAAAAGAATTACCTATTGATTTAAAACAACGTCATTTCACAAAAGAAGATGATACATATATATTGCATGAAAATATTAAACAGCAAGTCACATTTAAGCAACACGATTTGTTAATGCAGGCATTTGATACAAACTACGATTTAATCATTTGTCGAAATGTAATGATTTACTTTACAGAAGAAGCAAGAATAAAGCTCTATGAAAAATTTAGTCGTTCTTTACGAAAAGGCGGCGTACTATTCGTTGGTAGCACAGAACAAATTTTAACACCCGAACGCTACAACCTTCAGCGTTTTGATACATTCTTCTATGAAAAAATATAGCAAAAGGTCGTCATAATTGAAATGACGACCTTTTTTATTATAGAATACGAATCAATATGAAACCTATAATCCATACAAAGAGAAATAGAGCTGTAACAGACCATTTAAATTATTAGCCCCACTCTTTATTACTCTTTAAAACTAAAAATAGTACAAATAATCCTGACATGATAGCAAACACATTAGAGACTTGTATTCCCTGTTCACTTTTCCCTTCTTTTTTCTCTTGTCGTTCTTCTATTTTTTCTTTCTTTTTAGAAACGACTTGATTATCATTTTTGCTTTTTGTATCTTTATGAGCCTTCCCAATATTTACTTCCTTATTGTCTGTCAACGGCTCTTTTATAACGTAGTTGATTTCCTCTTTCTCTTTCAACGGCTCTTTTA
Source organism: Bacillus cereus group sp. N8 (assembly GCF_016483685.1). Classification (NCBI taxonomy): domain Bacteria; kingdom Bacillati; phylum Bacillota; class Bacilli; order Caryophanales; family Bacillaceae; genus Bacillus; species Bacillus cereus group sp. N8. Next base: position 190,514 of record NZ_JAEHBK010000002.1, read on the forward strand.
CAAAATAGTTTACTTTCTCGTCTTGCTTTAATATTTGAACAACTTGAAGTTTTTCTTCCGGAAGCGGAGTCTCCATTTTCGAATCTTCCTGCTTCTCAGTTTCTTTCTTATCTTCTAGTTTATTTTGATTCGTATGTTCTTCTATATTTTCATCATCTTTCACTTTTGGTTCGATAATAGAAATGATATATTCACTCTCTATCACAAGCTTGTTACCTGCCGCATCTGTTACTTCCAGGATAAGTTGATGCGGACCAATAGGTAATGCTACTGTTATTTCAATTATTTTCTGCCAATCCATGGCGTGTTTATTATAGTCTAATAAAAAAGTAATATCGTTACTTTCTTCTTTTCCCTTTAATATAACCCGCACTTCTTTAACAACCGATTCTATATCTACCGTCTTTACTCGTATATGAACAGATTCTCCCTTTTTCCGTTCAATAAAATTCTCGTTTGCCTCATCAATAGTAACCTTCTCTAACTTCGGTAATTCTTTATCTATAGTGGGTGTTTCACTATTTATTCGAATGAGCGGAACATTTAATTCATTCTCATCTTCTGTATAGCTTTCAACGAGCTGAAGATTCCAATCACCTTGCAAATCATATATTCCGACTTCGTAATTGGCGACCCATCGTTTCGTTTCTTCTTCATACTCGAAAGATATTACTCTTTCCTGCCTGTACTGCACACCATTTTGTGGTAATTGCAATACACCTTTTACACTTTGAATATTTTTTTCATTTGGCTCTACAGCAATTCGCAATTCTTCGCCAACCTTTAATTCCTGCTTATTAACTGTAATAATTCCTCGGTCTGTTTCTATCTTTCTTTCTTCTCGTTGTTCTTTCTCATTCTCAACTGCTTTTCTTTCATCTTCAACCGGGAGCATTCCCGTTTGTTCTGGCTGTTCCCAATTTTCTATATGTTGCTCTTCTTTCTCATTCACTTTACTTATATTTTGCTCTTGTACAATTACTTCTTCCGCTTGCCCTTGCAATGGGAAGAAGGTACATATATATATAAATAGCAAACTCACTAGAAAAAACTTTACGTTTTTCATCTATTTGTTCAAACTCCTATAGCGATTTCGTCACTTTTACTCCGAAAAACCCACCTGTATTTACAAGCTCTCCATACGCAACCAATACGTCGTTCACATAAATTTGAATTGGTTCATCACTATCTTCATCCAGTACGACCGCTTCGTTTTCTTGTAAACTTAAAATATCTTGAATTGTCCTCACTGTACTTCCAAATACAAATTTAACATTCATTTCTACATTTTGTAGAATAGATGCATCCATATACACTGGCTCTATCTGTTTAACTTCTTGATATTCAATCGGCTGTATGACCGGTGCAGGAATTCCTTCCTCTTCAATAACTCCTTCAACTATTTCTTCTTGCTCTTCCACCATCGGATAAAGAAGTCGTCTAACCATTTCTTTTGCTTCTGCAATTGGTAGTATTTGATACATCTTTGACTGAAGAAGGTTACCAATTTCAATATTAAATGTAATTTGAACAAGCTCGTCCACTTCCATCGCTTCTCCCAAATACTCCATTTCTTCTTTTAACGAAACAAATTTAACATCTGGTGATGTCATATCCATCTTTTCTTTAAATATTTCTGACATTGCTGTTGCAGCATGCCCCATCATTTGGTTCATGATTTCTTTAATACCACTTAACTCTAATTCACTTAGTTCCTTCTCAGGATCAATTTCACCCGTTCCCATCATCATTAAATCTACCATCGTTAAAGCAACGTCTTTCGTAAATACGAATACATTCTCATTCTTTAATCCTTCAACAAAATCGACATTTAATATAACAAAAGGAATTGGTACTCCATCATAATGACGAACATTAATTGCCTCTATATTTGGTGTACTAATAGAAACTGGTTGGTTTAAAAGCGTTGATAGTACTGTTGACGCTGATCCAATCGAAATATTCGCAATTTCCCCAAGTACATCTTTCTCTTCTTGTGTTAACTGCTCTTTCTCAATCTGTTCTTCTACAACCTCAACTTCCATAATTTCCGCTTGCTCTTCTATTCCTTCTTCCATACCACCAGATAATTGTAATAATTTTTTTACCATTTGCTTCGCATGTTCACCTGAAACAATTTGCACAAGTTTAGAATCTACAAGATTATCTATTTTTAATTCAAACGATACTTTAATAATTACGTTACTTCCATCAATACCAGAAATTTTCTCCATCTCTTCCTGAAGTCTCACAACTTTAATTGTAGGTGGAGACATATCCACTGTATCCTGGAAGAACTCCGACATAGATGTAGCTGCGAATCCCATCATTTGATTCATTGCTTCTTGTACTGCACTTAGCTCTAGTTCACCGAGCTCTTTCCCTTCTTCAACTACCCCTGTTTCCATCATCATTAAATTAGCAATAGATAAAGCGACGTCTTGCTTTAAAACAAGAAGATTTTCCATATCTAATCCTTTTGTGAAATGAATATTTAATACAACATGGGGAATTTCAACATCACTTGTATCATATAAATCCACCAATTCTATATGAGGAGTAGTAATACTTACTTGCCTATTTAAGATGCTTGATAATACCGTCGAAGCTGAACCAAATGATATATTTGCAATCTCGCCAAGAATATCGCACTGTTGAGTCGTTAAATGCTCATTTTCTTTCTCTAGTACAATAGTGCTCGTATCCCCTTTTGTGTGTTGCTCAGGCATTTTCCCTGCCTCCTCATGTCTGTTTTTCTTTCATGATATAAACTTTCGATTGCACTCGTTTTTTTACCAAACTTATTAGTCACATTGGAACATGTATTTATTTCCACAACATTTGTAAACGGATGTTGTCACACACTTAATTAACCGTTCTGACTAAAAAGCTCCCCAATTGTATACAAGTGGGGAGCTTCCTTCATTCCTATTATAAACCTTCTGGGTTTAAAATGAGTACCACTCGTCCATCACCGAGAATTGTCGCACCAGAGAAATAGTTAGAACTCTCTGCAAAGAAGTCACCTAATGACTTTAAGACTATTTCTCTTTGTCCGATAATCGTGTTGACAATAAGTCCATAGCTGCGATATGAATTGCGAACAATTAATACTGGAACCATTTGACTATCATATGATGCAAACGCATCACCTTCTGTTTTCTCACCAAATACAGTGCTTAAATGTTTCACTTCAATAATTTGATTGCGATAATTTAAAACATCTTTTCCTTGTAACGATTGAATGTCTTCCTTTTGAATTCGAATCGCTTCAACTATATTACCAAGGGGTAACGCATAACGCGTATCATTTGTTTGAACAAGCATTGATTGAATAATTGACAAAGTTAATGGAAGTTCAATTCTGAATGTACTTCCTTTTCCTTCCTCAGAATCAATAATTAAATGCCCACCTAAACTATGAATTGTATGTTTAACAACATCTAATCCAACACCACGTCCAGAAAGATCCGACACAACTTCCGCTGTACTAAACCCCGGTTGGAAAATAAGATCATACACTTCACGATCCGTTAATTTATTTGCCTCTGTTTCTGTTATAACACCATTTTTAATCACTTTTTCTAATACTTTCTCTTTATAGATACCGTTTCCATCATCAGTAATTTGAATTACGACATGATTCCCACTATGGAACGCTTCTAATTTAATTGTACCTGTTTCGTTTTTTCCAGCATCACGGCGTTTTTCAACTGTCTCAACCCCATGATCAATTGCATTGCGAATTAAATGAACAAGCGGATCACCAATTTCATCGATAACAATTTTATCAACTTCAGTATCTTCACCTGTAATTTGTAAATCTATTTTTTTCCTAAATCTTTCGCTAACATGCGCACCATACGTGGGAAACGGTTGAAAACTGTTTCGATTGGTACCATACGCATATTTAATAGTACATTTTGAATATCTTTTGAAATATCCCCTAATCGATTTAAATGCTCGATTAACTCTTTATTTTGAATTGTTTCTGCTAATTCATCAATTCGTCCTCGCTCAATTACACTTTCTTCAAACATATTCATTAATCTTTCGATTTTTTCTAACTGAACACGAATAGAACGATTCTCTACTTTAGCATTTTTCGTTTTTGTAGTACTTTTCGTTGACGTATTGCTTACTTGTTGAGGTGGTAGCTCTAAAGGTGACTCCAACTGTACAGTTTCACCCTGCTGAATCGTTTCTTCCACGGGTACGACTTCTGGTACTACTATTTCTTGCGCTTTATGTTTCCCTTGTTTCACTTCTACTTTCTCAATTTCAGAAATATGAAGCACTACCTGTTTCAGCTCTTCAACACTACGATCCGTATTCATATATACTGTAAACTCAAATCCAAAAGCGTCTGCTTCAATTTCTTCAATGCTCGGAACCGTTTTTTGTATTTCCCCTAAATTTTGTAACGCTTCCATACACATAATGGCACGTACAGCTTTTAAAATAGCTTGTTTTTCAACTGTTATGTGTACTTCATGCGAAACTGTATCATTGTTGTTTTTACTACCTTGCTCTGCATTTCCGTTCAATAATGCTTCTAATTTAAGTTTCGTTGATATGACATCTATATTACCTATTCCGCCTTGCTGCACATCTGCAACCATCTTTTCCAAATTATCAATGCATTCAAAAATAACATCAATAATATTAACATTGAACATCATATTACCATGACGAATTTCGTCTAAAACACTTTCCATTTTATGCGTTAAATCCGCCATTTCTGTAAATTCCATACTCGCAGACATACCTTTAAATGTATGAGCTGAGCGGAATATTTCTCCTACGACTTCCATATCGGCAGGATTCCGTTCTAAATTTAGCACATTTTCATTTAGCGACTGTAAATGTTCTTCTGCTTCTTCAAAAAATATATTTAATAGATCTGTTTGCATTTTAATCCCCTATCCGTCTAACAAACATTTCATTTATGCATAAAGATTTATCGTTTTAAAACAAGAAAAAAAGGGGCCACATATCTATCTACTATCATTGTTTTGATTCCTTGTGGCACCCCTTCTATATTAGCTGTTTGCTACTTTTGTTAAAGCTTCGATTACACGATCCGCTTGGAATGGCTTTACAATAAAGTCTTTTGCCCCGCCTTTAATTGCATCTAATACCATACCCTGTTGTCCCATCGCGGAACAAATGACAACCTTTGCACTCGAATCAATTTTCATAATTTCTTTTAATGCTTCAAGTCCGTCCATTTCAGGCATCGTAATATCTAGTGTTACAATATCAGGTCGTAGCTCTTTATACTTTTGGATTGCTTCTACCCCATTCTCTGCTTCACCGATAACCTCAAATTCAGAATTACTTTTCAACAAGTTTTTAATCATTGTTCGCATGAACATCGCATCATCTACAACTAAAATTTTATGTGCCATTCTTTTCGGTTCTCTCCTTACTATATATAAAAATATCCTAATATTTCACCTTATCATTATATAAAATAAAACGATAAAATTTAATGTTTTTTTAAAAGAAATTCTGTATTTTTATTATTTTATTACTAAAATAGAAATATATTATTCCTTAATATATTTCAAAGCGGCGGTTCTTCTCCCCATTTTGTGGTGAACCGTTTGGCGCTACTGGTTTTGCGTCTACATATCCTACCGCTGCTAACCTTTTATCATCCACATTATACACTTTTATTCATACACGTATGTATCGAGTTTTAACTTTAATTTGGAAGGAATTTGTCCTCGGTACAGCTCTGAAATTGCTTCTATTACAAACTTCTTCTCTGTATACAAATCTTCAATACCACGATACACTTTTTCAGATAGGGGTATTGCAATCATATTTGCAATACTAGATCCATATAATGTCGTCAACATTGTAACCGCCATCCCTGTACCAATTTGTGAAGTATCTTGTAAGTTTTGAAGCATAATGATAAGACCGATTAACGTTCCTATCACGCCCCATGCTGGAGCGAAATCACCAATCTTATCTAATAATGTTGCACCTTTTCTTAACTCATACACATTTTCATACATCATTTTTTTATTTTAATAATTCATTTTTACATATAATACTCATTATACACTTTCAATCCATTTATAGCAATACACTAATATAATTGACACATTTCATTTCTATACTAGAATTATAATATAGCAATGTGAGGAGGATTCCTATGGAACATAATATTTTACAGGTCATTGCATTAGCAGAAAAACTAAAATACGAAATGCGACATAGTTGGCTTTCAAACGGACGTCAAGAAAGTGTTGCAGAACATACTTGGCGTATGTCCTTAATGGCTATCTTAGTTGAGCCTTATTTGGATCAAAAAGTAAACATAGAAAAATTACTTAAAATGGTCATAATCCACGATCTTGTTGAAGCAGAAGCTGGTGACATCCCCGCCTTTGATACGATGAATAGCCGTAAATTACAATTACAAAAACAAAAAAATGAACAAGAGGCTATTTTAAATATTAAACGTACACTAGAAGGTTCTCTTGGCGAAGAATTATACGATTTATGGATGGAATTCGAAGCGAAAGAAACGTATGAAGCAAAAGTTGCTAACGCGCTTGATAAACTTGAAGTGAAAATTCAGCATAACGAAGCTGATATTGATACTTGGCTACCAATTGAGCATAAAATGACTTTCCAAGTTGGTAAACATACAGATTTTGACTCTTTCTTATCTAAATTACAAAAAATCATTGAACAAGACGGAGAAAAAAAATTACTCGCTGCTGGCATTGACGTTGAAGCATGCAAGCAGTAACCATTTAATTATGAAATAAGACACTCATTTTGAGTGTCTTATTTCATAATTGTTGATATTGCCTGCTTATAAATAAGTTGTTGTTTTCCATCTACTAACATTAATACTGTAAATCTATCTACTCCAACTACTTCCCCTACTATTCTTACTCCGCTCTTTAAGAATATAGTAACTGCACCTTTTTCTTCTTTTATTTGTTTATACAACTCTTCTAGTAAATGTTCCAATAACTGTTCTCTCCTTTATCAGTAAATAATCCTAATATAAAAAATTAAAGATTAATTACTTATATACTTTGTCTTTTATATTCATAAATTCATTAATTAGTATATCTAAATCGCGACTAAATAACAAAACTTTAACATGATCCAATCCATGCATAGCAACAAGTTGAATTAACTCTTTCTTTTTGTGTTCTATTTTATTGTGTAATTGTCCCATCTCCATCTCTATACTAAAACTCCCTTTTCCCATAATATTACCTGTAAAATTATAGTACATTTTTACCAATAAAAAAATAAAAAAATGGTTTTTTTTACAAATTTTATATTCATGAAAAGAAATTTTAATGTAATTGTAAGCTACATCCAACTATTATACGCTTCCATATTGTTTTACCCTTTTCAAAAAGTGCTATGAAAGTACGTGTATGTCATATCTAAATTAGCTCACAGGCTCTTGTCTAATTAAAAGTAAGACTTGCTCCTTTTCCAAATAAAAACATATCTTATAAAGTAATCCATTAGTTATATAGATTAATTTCCTAAAAAGGAGGAAAAAACATGAGCTTTGGTGGTAGTTGCGCTGGTTTCGGCGGTGGATTTGCTTTACTCATCGTGCTATTCATCCTTCTAATCATTATCGGATGTAGCTGCTGGGGTGGCGGAGGCGGATATTAAGATAAAATATCCTTTTCGTTAAACTCTAAATGAATGAAATATGTTAACTAAAAACTATACGAAAACAGCTCAAATATGAGCTGTTTTTTCATACTTTCGTATGAATTTATGTCCATCTTTTTTGTGATTTCAACTAACAAGAAATCGTTTACTATGGAATAAGAAACATTTTTACTAAGGAGGATTACAATGATTACAGTCTTTTACAAAGTAGACTTATATGTTGAACTACTTATAGAAGAGAAAATGTATTTAAATGAATGGAAAAAACATATACAAACATCACCAATAGATCAGGATTAATTTTTTATGCCTACACAATCCATGTCGTATTCCATACTGCTTAAAACAAATAAAAACTTTAAAAAATTATTTTATGGTCAAACATTAAGTGTACTTGGGGATTGGTTTCATACTGTCGCTTTATTAACACTCGTCTATAGCATAACGGAATCTTCATTTATGTTAGCACTCACCTTTATGAGCAAAGGGTTACCTCAACTTCTTCTGAGCCCATTCATAGGCGGAGTTGTAGACCATTTTTCAAAAAAGAAAATTATGATTTTTACCGATATTTTACGAGGAATTATCGTCCTCACTTATTTATTAGCAGTCTACAAAATTGAAATTATTTTCGTTTCTAATATATGCTTATCAGTACTCTCTTGCTTATTCGAGCCCGCTAAGCAATCAACTATAAAAAATATCGTACATCAAAAGCATTTAGTAACCGCTAACTCTCTTTCTAGTACAATCAATGGTTTTATGTCTATTATGGGAGCTTCTTTAGGTGGGATGATTGCACAATCTTTAAGTATCGAGATTGCCTTTTTTATTAATAGCCTATCATACTTTATTTCAGCCTATATTATTTATAAAATGAGTATTCCTGCTCATGATACTTTTACCACAAAAAAAGCATTTTTTACTGATATAAAAGATGGTTATACATACATATTACAAAGCAAAATTATTTTAACATTAATTCTTGTCGGCATTTCATGGGGCATTATTGGAGGTGCCTATCAGTTACTTCTAACAATCTATGCCGAAAGAATCTTCCACACTAACATTGGAATTTTATATACGGTTCAAGGGGCTGGACTTATGATTGGCAGTCTCCTCGTTAATCTTTATATGTCTAAAAATAAAGACAAAATGAAAAGAGCATTTTGTTGGGCCTATTTACTACAAGGAATTTTCTTTCTCGGATTCATTCTGCCCCGCATTAACGGGCAGTAAGACCCCCACCTCAAAATTAAACGAAAGCAAAGAAGTTAGGTGGGGAATCAACTGCCCGTAAAAGCCCGATTGGTTCAACTAATAATCAGTGTGGGATGCCCCTACTGATTAAAGTTTCACTTTATCCAATCAACTTATTATCGGTATCATTACATTACTCTGTATGCGTATAGCAGGAGGAATCATCGTTCCACTTGATACGACATTACTTCAAACTTACACGCACGAAAATATGATGGGTAAAGTTTTTTCATTTCATTATTCCATCTATGGATCGCTTATTCAGTTATCTATGTTTTTTACGGGATGGCTTTTAGAGATTCTTTCTCCGCAAGTTATTGGTAGCTTGTTGGCTATATGCTGTATTTTTGTTAGTTTTATATGGCTTTTCTTGTTTTATCGCGGGGAGCTAAGTGAAGAATCTACTATCACTTAATGGCATGCATATGTACATGCCATTTTTATTTGTGTCGAAATACAGAGAAAAAAGGAGATTTATTTTCCTTACGTTCTAATTTTTTAGAATGTACAATAAATTCAGATTATAAGAAAGGAGATGCCATAATGTTTGATGATAGACTTACTATTTCAGCTGAGCAGCAGAAGCTCATTTCCAATGCAACTCGTATTCAAATTCTTCACCTTTTAAAAGACGAAGCACTCACTGCAAAACAAGTAGCTACTAAACTAAATAAAACTGCTGGCAGCGTACATTATCACGTTCAAATTTTATATGATGGAGGGTTACTTGAATTAGTAGACACGAAGGAAAAACGCGGAATTATTGAAAAATATTATAAAGCAAAAGCGGCTCATTTCTATATTGAAGAAAGTGGCACAGAAGGAACGAATACAGGTAGCCATATTGTATCTCATCTATTTTTAACTCCGGAAGAATTACAACAGCTTACTTGGGAGATTACACAAGTTTTATTACGTTGGGAAAACAAAACCGCTCGTCAATCAAACTCTGAAGAGGAATACGCTATTTCCTGCAGGATTAAAAAACAATGAAAGAAAGGGCCATTTGTTTATGAAAAATAAATTATTATTATTGTCGGGAACAGGAATTTCTCGTTTAGGTGATTTTATGTATCTCATCGCTCTAAACTTAATGGTGTTAAATAGTACAAACTCCCCTGCTGCTGTAGCAGGATTATGGATTGTTGGCCCAATTGCCACCGTTGTTACAAAAATATGGTCTGGTAGCATAGTAGATCGATTAAACAAACGGTCCATTATGCTCATCACAGATATCATTCGTGCAGCTCTCATTGGCTGTATTCCACTATTTGATTCTATTTGGGCCATTTATATTTTTATCTTTTTAACTCGCATTGCTACATCATTTTTCGATCCAGCTTCATTTACTTATAAAACAATGCTCATACGAGCTGAAGAACGCGCTCAATTCAACGCTTGGAATAACTTTTGTACGAGCGGGGCTTTTATTATCGGTCCAGCTCTTGCTGGAATACTTCTCACCACGTACTCAGCATCCTTTGTTATTTACTGCAACTCGCTTTCATTTCTACTTTCTACCATTCTCATTTACTTCTTGCCTAACATTACATTACAAACAAAGCAAAACGAAGAGGTTGCAAATACTTTCGTACAAACATTACGAAGTGATTTGAAACAAGTCTTTTCATTCGCTCGAACGGAAACTTACATAATTCTCATATTCGTTTTATTTCAAGCGACTATGCTTGTTTCTATGGCACTCGATTCACAAGAAGTTGTATTCACAAATCAAGTACTGCTTTTGTCCGACATGGAATATAGCATGCTTGTTAGTATAACTGGTGCCGCTTACGTTTCCGGTTCATTTCTTGTCTCTCTCCTTGCCAAACGATTACCAATTCAACATTGTATCGGATTCGGTATGATATTCACAGCAATAGGTTATGTAATTTTCGCCTTTTCAAATTCATTTATAGTCGCGGCAGCTGGTTTCATTTTACTTGGCATTTCTTCATCATTTGCAGGTACTGGCTTTATCACATTTTATCAAAATAACATTCCTGTACATATGATAGGACGTATCGATAGCGTGTTTGATTCCATAAAAAATTTCATCCAAATCTTTTTCGTTTTAGCAATTGGGGCATCCGCACAATTTCTTTCCGTTCAAATTACTGTAATAAGTAGCTCATTACTCATTCTTTTCCTTTCCTGTTTATTAGCAATCCGGGTAATGACTCCTTCACGAGAAAAATATTTTAGAGCTACAGGATCATCATTAGAATATTAACTGCAACATAAAAAGCGGCTTTTTTGCCGCTTTTTTCTCGTATTAAGAACAGGCAGTAAAGGTCCGATTGATGTCGATTAATAATCAGTGGGGATGAATCCCCCACTGATTAAAGTTTCACTTCATGTTAAAATATGTATTAGATTCGATTATGTAGGAGGGCTTTTTTGAATACTATATTCATTTTCATATGTATTATATTAGTGGCTTCTATTTTACAAGCCAGTACAGGTTTTGGCTTTTCTATAATGGCAACACCTTTCTTACTCATGTTATTTCTACCGCAAGAAGCTATACAAATAAACATTATTTTATCATTAATTATTTCCATATCACTCATTTGGAAAATAAGAATGGACGTTGATTTTATTTTACTGAAACGGTTTATTTTTGGAAGTATAGCCGGTGTACCTTTTGGAATTTTAATCTTCATTTCCGTTAACATAAACACTTTTAAATTAACAATTAGCACCCTACTCTTACTATTAACATTGTTGCTAATATGCAATGTTAAAGTTAGATCAACACCGTTTAGAGATTTCATAGTTGGTGGATTATCTGGACTTTTAACGACGAGTATCGGTATGCCCGGACCTCCTTTGTTACTTTACTTTACAGGAACTGATACTGAAAAAGAGAAGTTGAGAGCAACTACATTAGCTTTTTATCTGTTTATATATTTCATTAGTCTACTAACTCAAATACTCTTTACTGGAACGGACATAACAATTTGGAAATCAAGTTTTTATGCAATTCCAATTGTATTTTTAGGTTTGTTTATAGGTCAAATTATTTTCAAATGGCTTAATCAACAAGTTTTCAAAATATTCACATACATCCTTTTGAGCTGTACAGGTATTTATCTTCTTATTGACAGTTTGCATTTGTTATAGATGGTGCTGTAGTTTGTGCAATAATACATAGATTCAACGGAATTATTGTTGTATTTTAAAGCTACAAAATCATTAATACAAACTAACTAAACGATAAAAAGCGGCTATTATGCCGCTTTTATCGTTTTATGTTAAATATGGTAAAGCTATGAGCCCACCCATCACTATTACAAATACACTGAAAAAAATCATCCAACCTTTTTCTAAATCTGTATATTTCCCTACTTTTACTCCACGTTTTTTTAACTCTATCATAATCATTGCAATTTCATGTTCATACTCGATACTTCCAAATTGTATATAATTGTTATTATATTTAATCTCAAAGACATTTTTCATTTTTTTATGTTGCGAAATGGATTGTATATCCTCTATTGGCATACTATGTTCATTTGTTTTTTTAAAATAACAATCTAATCCTTTCATGATCACTCTCTTATTTGTCAACACGATATAATAATAAAAAGTAGCTCCTACGTATAATATATTGGGTATAATTTTACTATTTACCATACATCCTTCGTCTGCTAGCAGTTCCTTCTCAATTTCTTCACCAGTTTGTAATTCGTTGCGAATGGATTCTTCTAACATTTGTAAAGTTAATTTTTTTAGTAACTCTCCATTTCTCACATAATATTTATCTATATTTATAGAATCATTCGCCTCTTTTTCTAAACATGTAATTTCTTCCTCTGAATATTGGAGCTCATTTAACATCGATAACAATCTTTTATCCATATTACATACTCCCTTTCCACAGTTTTTGAAGTTTTTTCTTCCCACGAGAAATTCGATTGTATATATAATCCGCCGTTACTTTTAATTCTTTTGCAATATCGTCAATGGAATATCCATCAATATACCTCTTTAAGAAGATATACCGATCTTTATTATTTAAATCTTGGACTATTTCCATAATCTCTTCTTCTTGTTCTATTTCATACCTATCATGGATACCTGTATCTATTTCTACGTCTTTATCGATTTTATTCTCTTTATATACTTTCTTTTTATATTCCAACGCTTTTAATTTAGTAATACCAATCATCCAAGATTTTAAGTTTCCTTTTTCTATATCAAATTGGTCAATATGAAACCAAATGACAGTAAATACATCGTTATAACAATCGTCCACATATTGTTTTTCAATAGGAGTACTTAATGATTTATGAATAATGTACAAAATTAATTTTCCATATTGATCAATCACTTCTTTCAAAGCATCTTGATCACGTTTTTTCATAGCTATAATTAAATCCTCTTCAGAATTGAAAATCATAAGCATCTTCCTTCCTCAGTTCCCCTTTAGCAGCTGCTTTTACTTACTATTGGCATTTCATTCTCATTTTCTATCACTTTTGTAAAAATTTATTAATTTTTATTCCTATGTACAGGATAACAAACAAAATACCTAAGTTCAGAAAGAATCGACAGCTTTCTAAACTTAGGTATTAATATAAAGCTATTCACTTAAACTAAAGTTTCATCGCAAAGTCCCGTTATATTTTTAAAGTATTGTAAGTTCTCATTCACTTCAAATTCATTAAATAAATGAAGCTGCCTCACTATTTCAACTGCAAATTCAACATATGCAGACCCTACCGCTGTAATAACCTTACCATCCACAGTTACATCTTTCTTTTGTTTATATTTCCATTCATGTAGATCTGCTAAGTGTTCTTCATCTGGAGTTAATGATGTTGAGAATTTCTTCTTATTAAGTACGCCTGCTGCATGTAGTAAAGATGTCCCTGCACAAATACCCGCTATCCATTTATTTCGCTTATGTAATTTGTTCACGATAGATAACAACTTTTCATTTTCTAAATGATCAAAAATATGTCCTCCTGGTACAATAAACACTTCGTAATCCACTACTTCAATATTCTCTATAGAGACATGTGGTTGACACAAAAATCCTCCTTCTCCTGTAACTGTTTTTCCGTCTACAGTTGCTGTTATTATTTCGAACTCCTTACTTGTCAAAAATAAACTCGCTATATTCACTTCAAATTCTGCAAATCCATCAAATAAAAAGATTAAAGCTTTTTTCATATTATCGCCTCCCTCTATACCAATTCGAAAACAATCACATTTCTCCTCCAAAAAAGACAAACCCGCATCACAGGTTTGCCTTTTTACTCATTTCTTATTTAATCCTTCTTCATTTAAAAACTCTTTCATATGCATTCTTTTCTCTTTGGACATAAATGAACTCATTGATTCAGTCCATGTTACGTTTTTTTGATTTAACGATCTTTCTTTGTAATACGCACTCATCGTTTCATCGTATTCGTTTAATAATTCATCATATTTCGTTTCATCATATCCATTTTCATGAAGAATGGCCGCTACCGGTAAACGTGGTTTAACTCCATGTTTTTCATCTGGCACACCGACTGTCATTCCAAACACAGGATATACTTTATCCGGTAAATGAAGCAATTCACTCACTTCTCTCGGGTTATTACGAATTCCACCAATATAACAAATGCCGTATCCTAAAGATTCAGCTGCAAGTGCTAAGTTTTGTGCAAATAGTGAAGCATCTACTGTTGCTACGATAAAGTCCTCTACTCCCTCATGTTTAATTTCTGTTCCATGTTTCTCACATGCAGTTTCTAAACGTTTTAAATCCGCACAGCATACAAAGAATGCTGCGCAGTCTTTCACGTGACGATTCCCGGATAATTCAGCTAGTTTAGCCTTTAGTCCCTGATCTGTTACATATATAAGAGAATACGCCTGTACAAAATGTGAGGAAGCCGCATGTTGTGCAGCTTGCACCATTCTTTCTACTACCTCTTTTGAAATTGGTTCTTCTTTATATTTACGAACTGAAACGTGTTGCTCCATCTTATGTATCATCTCATTCATGAAAGTCACTCCTTTTTTCTCTTCATAATGAAAAATTAACATATCTTTTTCATTATTCACAACTTATAAGCACAAAAAGAGCAATTCTTTTTGAATTACTCTTTTTTATAAGTATCTTTCATTACGGTAAATGAAATTATATTAACTTACTGGAAACTACCAAGAAATCCGTACTCTATTATTGTTACGCCGTTTTTAAAACTTTAACGCCTTTTACGATATTCCAAATGAAATAATAAATCCCTACTAAAATAAACACTGCATACGTTATAACCATCCCAATTCCAACGCCCTCAGACTGATTGAAACTTAAACCGTATACTCCTGATAGTGCCAATCCTCCAAATAAAATTGCGTATGGGAAAATATGTGACCAAAATGCTTTTTTTGCATGATATTTCACTTCATCTTCCGCAACGAAGTACACGATAATTGGTAGTAAAAATGGTGCAAAAAAGATACTAAAGTAACATAGCGAAGATAAAATATTATTTCCTTTCAACCGAATCACCTCTAAAGTTTTTTGTTATCTTCATTATGTCAGGAAACCCTTTTAGAAACTATCGCTTTACCTTTCATGAACATGACACTTTTGTAAGATTTCCCTCAAAATAAATCCCGCCTAGAATTTCAGGCGGGATCACTTTCACTATATTCGATTCATAAACCAATATTGCGTAATCGCTAAATATTCTCGAACGTTCGATTGAATAATAATTGGTTTCGGTGTTTTCGCCGGAAGACCTTCTAATGTCAATCCTTGTTTTTCTGCAATCTTTTTCGCTCGGAACATATGAAAATCGTTCGTTACAATCATCCCTTTTTTCATATGTTCAGGGATAAGAGGTTTTGAAAATTTAATATTCTCATCTGTGCTCGTCGAACGGTCTTCCACTATAATGCGGTCTTCTGCAATATTTTGTTTCATTAATCCTTGTTTCATCGCTAATGCTTCTGTAATATCTTCACCTTTTCCTTGGCCTCCAGATGCGATAGCAATTGTTTTCTCATGTGATTTTAAATACTCAGCTGCTTTATCAATACGATATTGCAATGAATAAGAAGGTTTTATTCCATTTACTTTCGATCCTAGTACAATTATATAATCCGCATCGTAGGTGGCATTCATATGACCATGCTTATAGATGTTATATTGTAAAAACCCCGCATACACGGCGAAGATCATTATAACAACTAAAATGTACTTAATTATTTTCTTCTTTCTCATATCCATATACTCCTATTCCCTTTACTTCCTTCATCATAATATCCATTTATTTGTTTGTATACAGCCAAATTCCAATTCACCCTAATTCATCCTATAAAAGGTAATATTCACATTACTTTCGGGAATAGTAAGTACAACTTCACACGAAGGAGTGTCCCTCTTGCTTCTCTTTTTATTTAATGTATCGTTCTTTTTTATCTTATTTTTACTATCACTTAAGCTACTTGGTAAATCTGCATTAGCACAACTAACCCCTCATGATTTTGGGGCTATTATTTTTTTATCTTATCTAGCTTTTCAAGCAATACCAGTCGCTGGTGCTTTACAAGCATTTTTCGGCATGGTTACCATTACATGCTTACATCTACTTCTTACAAAACTAAGTTTATTCAATAAATTAAATCGCTTCATTCTCGGGCACCCCATTATTTTAATAAAACATGGAGATATTATTTTTGAGAACTTAAAGAAAAGTAGATACCCGATTGCCGAATTACTCTCAAACCTCCGAGTAGCAGGATATCCAAGTGTTCATGAAATTGAATATGCAATTTTAGAATCAAATGGATCTATAAGTATTTTACCAAAGAGAGAACTCGTACCATTGACGCCAAAAGATATGAATATAGATGTTAAGTATGCAGGGTTACCAATCGCTCTTATCGTTGATTCACAAATTCAATACGATAACTTAAAATTAATCCATAAAAACGAAAAGTGGTTACATGCAGAGTTACAGGAGAAAGGTGTTACAAACATTAAAAATGTGGCTTTCGCTTCTGTGCAGGAGACAGATGGATCTTTTGCGATTAGTTTAAAAGAATAAAAAAATCCCCTTATTTGTTCAAGGGGATTTTCTTCACTATATTGCTTCTGTCTCTCTCGCCATGTTTAACGGAACAGGATGTTTCATACGATTCATCGTAAATACGATAATTGCTGTCAATACTTCAGCTACTGGCATAACGAGCCAAATTCCGTTTATCCCAAATAACTTTGGCATAATCCATAACAATGGAATAATAAATAGTAAACCTCTGCTCATTATAATAAGTACTGATTTTTTCGTTTGTCTCACTGATTGGAAGTACTCTCCATATACAATGTTATAGCCTAAAAATACATATTGAATAAAGAATAAACTAATACCTGTTAACGTTAACTCCAGTAGTTCTGGCGATTGAACATCAAATAAACCAATAATATATTTCCCGAAGAATAAACCGATAACAATTGCAATACCTCCGAGTACTACCGCAATTTTTACTGCGAACTGCAATCCTTCACGTAATCTTTCTGATAAATTTGCACCATAATGGAAACTAGCAATTGGTTGTAATGCTGCACCAACACCGAAGAATAATAGTAATGTCATTGCATGAATACTATTCACCATCGCATAAGAAGCTACACCTAGTTCTCCTGCATATTGAACGAACGCAATATTAAAACCGATTGTTACAATCGCTACTGTACTTTCTGCTGTAAAACTCGGGAAACCAATCACCATAATTTGTTTAATCGTATCCCATTCAAAATGGAATTTCGTCCATTTTAAAATACTACTTTTTCTAAAGAAGTGGGATAATAATACGAGGAAACCAATCGCCGCTGAAAGAATAGTCGCTGAAGCAGCACCTGTTACGCCCCATCCAAAGATAAAAATAAAGATATAATCAAACACTATATTTAATACAGCCGTTACAACAAGACCCGCCATTGCTAAATTAGGATTTCCGTCATTTCGTATAAATGTACTTAAAATATTTTCTAACACGTATATCATTCCAAATGTTAATAACACGTGTAAATAGTCTAACGCATATGGTAAAATCACTTCATTTGCACCGAATAAGTATGCTATATCTTCTATTCTCCATAAGCAAATAGCTGCTAAACCAGCTACGATAATAACTGCCACTGTCATAGATTGAGTAAAAATAGACCTTGCTCTTTCCAGTTTATTTTCACCTAGTGCAATCGAATATAACGTTGCTCCTCCCATTCCAATCCATAATGATATCGAGAAGAAAATTGAAAACGCTGGAATAGCTACGTTTACTCCTGCTAGACCATTTGCGCCCACTCCTCTACTAATCATGACTGCATCAATCACAATATTAACTGACATTAATACCATTCCAAGAACAGCTGGTATTAAATATGAAATAAATAAACTTTTTATCGGTTTTTCTCTTAACTTTTCTGTTGTTTCCATCATATAAATGCTCCTTTTTCAATGCTCTGTTCACAGTTTAAACCTTCAAGTAACTTGAAGGTCAAGAGAGAATTGAAAAATATATAAGCCTATTTTTTATTTGTCTTTTTAATAACAGGTATTTGAATTTCCGTTACTTGCTCCTCCGGATTTTCTGTTACGGACCAATCAATTAATGCAAGTTCCAGTGCATCTCCGCACACTTCATATCCTTCATTATCAATGTGCTTTAATAATTCCATATACGTTGTGTCTGTTTCTTCATATGGTCCATGGTGATAAGAACAAGCAAATATCCCTTCTTTTATTTCATCTGAAGTATGTACTTGAAAAGGCATGTAATCTAAAAGAATAAACACACTGTTATATGCTTGAAACTCATTTTGCATTAATGCTTTCTTTGAGACTGTTACACCGATATCTCCTGAAAATAAACTATTATCGATTTGCTTCATATTTTTTTGCAATGAATGGATATAATACTCAAACATATCATCCGTTGTATTAGGCGCAACTGCAATTGCTGTAATTTTTCGTTTCGGTATCTTTTTATAAATAATTTGATTCGCTTCAGATTTCGTCGCTTTCTTCATTAAATGGATTTTATGCTCCATTTTTGCCAAAGCATACTCAATTTCTCTTTGCTTTTTCAACATCATTTCTTGTTGTTTTTCAAGTAAATTCAGCGCATACGATGGGTTTCTTTCATCAATATATTTCTTTATTTCCTTTAACGGGATGTTCAATTGGCGTAAAAATTTAATCGTATCTAATAGTGAAAACTGATCAATTGTGTAATAACGATAATTTGTTTGAGGGTCAACAGTTGACGGATGAAAAATCCCTTTCTCATCATAATAACGTAATGTAGATTCCGCTATATTATGCATTTTCGCCATTTCTCCAATGGTAAAACGTTGATTTAATAACATTTTTCTTTCTCCATTCATTATATGTAAACTTTATTACTTCTTATTATATATCTATATCTTCCATTTCTAAAACGAATCCTCTCATGAAAATCTGCTATTTTTTCATTGATTTTTAATAAATTTTATTATATATTAATTACAGGTTCAAATTACGAGTTCAAAAGAACTTGTAATAAGACCCTTTGTTTAATGGGTTTTACATATTTTCATTAGGCAAATTCCGAGAAATCGTATGATAAAAATAAAAATGATGAGGAGAGGATCCGATGGAATTCGAATTTTTCTTTCAAATTGCACTTATTTTATTAAGTACAAAGCTTGCTGGTGACCTTAGTGTTAGATTAGGTCAACCTTCTGTACTAGGTAAATTAATTGTCGGTATCGTTATCGGTCCAGCTGTATTTGGTTGGATTGAAAATTCAGAGCTTCTAACACAATTAAGTAACGTCGGGGTTATTCTGTTAATGTTCATGGCTGGACTTGAAACAGACTTAGAAGAATTAAACGCAAATCGTAATTCTTCTTTAGCAGTTGCACTCGGAGGTATCATTCTTCCATTCGTAGGTGGTTACGTTTCCGGTCTTGTTATGGGAATGGAACAAGGGAACGCTGTATTTTTAGGATTACTTCTATGTGCGACAAGTGTTAGTATTTCCGTTCAAACACTTCGTGATTTAGGTAAAATGAAAACACGTGAAAGTACAACAATGCTTGGCGCTGCTGTATTTGATGACATTCTTGTTGTTATCTTATTAGCATTCGCAATGAGCTTCTTAGGTACAGACGATGTTAACTTAACAATGGTTATCTTGAAGAAAGTTGTATTCTTCGCCTCTATTATTTTAATCGGATGGAAAGGTGTTCCAGCGATTATGCGTTGGTTATCACCACTACGCGTATCTGAGTCTATCGTGAGCGCGGCTCTTATTATCTGTTTCTCATTCGCGTATTTCGGCGAATTATTAGGAATTGCTGGTATTATCGGTGCTTTCGCAGCTGGTATCGCAATTTCTCAAACGAACTACAAACATGAAGTAGAAAAGAAAGTAGAACCAATCGCTTACGCAATGTTCGTACCAGTATTCTTCGTAAGTATCGGTATGAATATTACATTTGATGGTATTGGTAATCAAATTTGGTTCATCCTAGCATTAACAGTAATCGCTGTATTAACGAAACTAATTGGTTGTGGATTCGGTGCACGTATGACTGGATTTGACGCTAAGTCTTCTGCAATTATCGGTGCCGGAATGGTTTCTCGTGGTGAAGTCGCTCTTATCATCGCAGGAACAGGACTTTCTTCTGGCCTATTAGCACAAGATTACTTTACAGCTATCGTTATTGTCGTTATTTTAACTACAATGATTACACCACCAATGTTAAAATACACTTTTGGTGCAAAAGATAAAGCAATGAAAGCAAGTAAATAAGTTTCATATAATAAAAGGAGATTGCTATCTTATAAGATAGTAATCTCCTTTTTCATTTTATCTTTAAACAATTCCATTCATTTTTAACCAATTTTCAAACATAGTTCGCGCTTCTTCATCATCGATATCATTACTAAATGAATACACCTTAATGCCATAATCATCTATATATTCACCTAGCTTCATTTCCTCCACTTTTTTGTAAAAATCATCTACCTCATAGTGTGGAATATAGGCATCCCAAATTGGTTCATTTATTCTTTTATACGCTGTCACTTCTAAATCATATCCATCTTCATAATATCCAATGTGATAATGTTTACTAGGGTCATATTTCTCCATTAATATCCCTTCCTTTAAAAAGCTATCCTATTTCACGTAATAAACAAAAGCGAGCTGTATATTACAGCTCGCTCAATTAATTAAATACGCTCCATCGCCGTCTTCAACGTACCAACAACGAAAGCAATTTCTTCACTTGATATAACGAGCGGCGGTGCCAATGTTAAGACATTATTATATCCTGCTGTTGTCATACCGTTACGCCCAATAATAAGTCCTTTTTCTTTACAGGCATTTACAACAGTTGCGATTTTATCATTATCAATTGGCTCTTTCGTTTCTTTATCATTTACTAGTTCGATCCCAACTAATAGCCCTTTCCCTCTAATATTCCCAACAAGTGGATGTTCTCCGATTTCTTCTTTTAATTGCTCTAATAAAAGCGAACCCATTTGTGCAGAGCGCTCAATTAAATTTTCATTTTCCATAATCTCTAAGTTTTTAAGCGCTAATGCACAAGCCGCTGGATTGCCACCAAATGTATTAATATGGCGGAAGAATTCATATTCTCCTGTTCCTTTAAATGCCTCATAAATTTCTTTTTTCACAGCTGTTGCTGATAAGGGTAAGTATGCGCTCGTAATACCTTTAGCCATTGTAATAATATCTGGCTTCACATCATAATTCATAAATCCAAAAGCTTTTCCTGTACGCCCGAAACCGCAAATAACTTCATCGCTAATGAGTAATGCCCCATGTTTTTGACATGTTTCGTGAACAGCTTTCATATAGTCTTGTGGCGGCATTAAAATACCTCCACCTGTAATGATTGGCTCCATAATAAATGCTGCTATCGTTTCACTTAATTCCCATGTCATAACACGATCGACTTCTTTCACACACTCTACATCATAAATATTTTGTGATTCCATTTCTGGCATACGGTAACAATCTGGAGGCGTTACATGTAAAAATCCTGACGCAAATGGCTCATATTGGTATCTACGCTGTGCTTGTCCAGTCGCTGCCATCGTTGCCATTGTGTTTCCGTGATAACCACGATAACGTGACATAAATTTGTAACGATGCGGTTCACCTTTTTGAGCATAATATTGTCTTGCTATTTTAAAAGCTGTTTCATTCGCTTCTGATCCACTATTAGAGAAGAATATAACATACTCTCCACCAAGCCACTCGTTTAACTTTTCAGCGAGCTTAATTGCTGGTTCATGTGATTGTGACATCGGAAAGTATGATAATGTTTGCAATTGCTTATAAGCTGCCTCTGCGAGCTCTTTTCTTCCATATCCGCTATTTACACACCAAAGACCACTCATACCGTCTAAGTATCTTTTTCCTTGTATATCTTCAACCCAGCACCCTTCTGCCTTTGCCCCTACCATTGTACTATTCGGACTAAAGGGTCGCATTCCGTGCCAAACATATTGCTCGTCTTTTGCTAATAATTCATCTGTTTGTTTTGTTTTCATCATTTCTTCCACCTTCCATAACAACTTATTTTTCACAAAGCTGCGCTGGTGCCATGATGAGTTAAATTTCTCCCTGCTATTTTCATTCCACAAAACCAAGACAAATCCTACCAAAAATAATGTAATATTTATAAGAAAATGACAAAAATAAGAGGAGCTTTTCTCATAATTCGAAAAGCTCCTCTTTTTTAATGTGTAGATGCATCACTAATTCCATGACCAGTATTAGATTTCACAAGAATTTCATCAAACTTCGCTGCATCTTCTTTCTTACTAGAGAAAATAGTTCCTAAATATGCTGCAAGGAATCCAAGCGGAATTGAAACAATTCCAGGTGTCGTATATGGGAATATCGCTTCCCCGACAAAAATAGCTTTTCCAACTACAGGATTCCAAACGTTTGGACTTAACGCTACGAGAACAATTGCTGATACAAGACCAACGATCATACCACAAATTGCACCCGTTGTATTAAAGCGCTTCCAATATATTGTAAATAATATAACTGGTAGGTTTGCACTAGCAGCAACTGCAAATGCTAGTGATACTAAAAATGCTACGTTTAATGTTTGCGCAAATAAAGCAAGTATAATAGATACTATCGCTACTCCAATAGACGCATAACGAGCCATTGAAACTTGTTCTTTTTCCGTTGATTTTCCTTTTCGAATAATCTCGTTATAAAAATCATGAGCAAATGCGGAAGCCGCTGTTAATACAAGACCTGCTACTACAGCTAAAATTGTTGCAAAAGCAATCGCCGATACGAATGCGAATAAGAAATCTCCACCTAGTGCTTTAGCTAATAAAGGTGCTGCCATATTACCGGCTGGATTTGCTTTAATAATTGCCTCATTCCCTACAAACGCCGCTGCACCAAATCCTAAGAAAATCGTCATAATATAAAATGCTCCAATTAACCACGTAGCGTACACAACAGATTGACGTGCCGTTTTTGCATCACGTACTGTAAAAAAGCGGACAAGAATATGCGGTAATCCCGCTGTACCAAGAACTAGTCCTAAATTTAAAGAAAGTGTATCGAGACCATCTTTATACTTTACTCCTGGATTTAAAAATGATTCCTTCAATGGAGTAGCTGTTTTCATTTGAGCGAACATTTCTGTCACACTAAAATTAAATTTCGCGAAAACGATAACAGAAATAATAAATGTACCTGCCATAAGTAGTACAGCCTTTACAATTTGTACCCAACTCGTAGCAGTCATACCTCCAAAAATAACGTACACTGTCATGAGTGTACCAACAATTAAAACGGATGTCGTATATTCTATTCCTAATAATAATTTAATAAGTGCACCTGCACCGACTAATTGTGCAATCATATAAAAAATCGAAATAGTCATCGTGTTAAGTGCTGCAATACCGCGAACCTTCTTTGCATCAAAACGCGCCGCAATCATATCTGCTAGCGTATACTTCCCTAAATTTCTAAGCGGTTCTGCAACTAGGTACAATACAACTAAGTAAGCAACTAAGAAGCCTATACTATAAAAGAAACCATCAAACCCAGTTAACGCTATTGCCCCAGCGATACCAAGAAATGACGCAGCAGACATATAATCCCCAGCAATGGCCAGACCATTTTGCCAACCAGTTAATCCCCCTCCAGCCGTATAAAACTCACTCGCATTTTTCGTTTTTTTCGATGCGAAATACGTGATAACAAGTGTACCAAGGACGATAATTAAAAATAGTGCAAAAGCAGTAGTATTCAAATTCAGCCCCTCCCCTTTTGCATATCTTGCAGAATTTTTTGCGAGATTTCATCAAAGGATTCTGCTTTTTTGCTATAAATCATACATAATGCCCATGTCATTATAAATTGTGCAAATGCAAATACCCACGCCCATGTAACATCACCAAATACCGGTGTATTAAGCACCTTTGAATACGATGTTAAAACAGGTAATGTAATAAAAAAACTTAAAAAGAAAATACTCATCGGAATGATAAACTTCTTTTTCGTATTTAATAACAATTGAAACTCTTCAGACTGAACAACCTCTGTATAATTCACCTCATTTTGTAACTTACGTGCTGACGTATCATCTCGTTTCATTCTCTGGTCCCCTCTCTTACTTGAGATACACTTCCCCCTTGCATACCTAAAGACTAAATTTTATAAATATTCAGAAACTTATTTTCATTTTAGACAATCCGTACATTCCTGCAAAGATTTTTCGATAGACATTTTTCGGCATTTTCCCCTAAGTTTTTAATATACTTTTTCACCATAAAATCCGCGTACTTCAATCCACACCAATCGGGATAAAAAAAGTAGTGCTTATCGCACCGCTTCTGTCTTTTTCTCTTTTTCTAAATTACGAGCTGTTTGGCTTAATTCAACTTCTTTTCCATCTTTAAGCGTTCCAAATATAAAATCGAATACTGGATTTGAAACACCAAACCAAAACTTTTCATTTTTATAATGGTGTAATATGTGCTGTTTTTTTAGCCATCTTCCAAACTTAGTGAAGGGACGAATCGGCTTATGTGCAATATAATGTTTCCATTCATAAACGAGGAGCATGATAATCATTCCGACTCCAAATGAAAGTGTAACAGTAACACTTTTTGTAATACCATATGATATAAGTAAATATATAGTGAAACTAGGTATACTAAACCATACAGGCAAAAATAAAAGTTTCAAATCATCCGGATATACGTGATGATCATAATGTAATCTTCTTAACATTTTTAATAAAAATGCATTTTTAGGCGGCTTTAAATGGAATAAAAAACGATGTGTCATATACTCGTTAAACGTATAAAAAACAATACCAAACAGACACGCTAACATACCGATCCATGTGAAAAATTGCATTTTTAAAATAAAGATAAAAATTAATAGAACACTATACATAATAACAATATCATGTTGCAAAAAGAACCCCTTTACCACTCTCTTCATCTTTCTTCCCCCTTTTCCAAAAAAACAGCCGTAACATATCGTTACGACTATTTCTTTTCTATTTTATTCTTATTCTATTCACTTTACAAATTTGCCTGCTGTTCTATTGTCGAGAAAAAAGTGTTCGGACCAAATATATTTTGCTTCGGGATAATGTGTTCTACTGCAAACACTGTTACTTCACCCCTTTGTACTTCTCCAATAATAAGCCCAAATATTTCATGATTTACCGCAAACGTTGGTTGTTTCGTTTGCAGCAACCTTGCTGCATTTTTAAATACCGCTTCATATAATGGGTTCCTGTCAGTAATTTCTTTTCGGATTTTTGGTGCTAATGTGATGATAATTTCTTTTCCGTCAATAGTGGTTCGATACATAAAAATCTCCCCTTCAATCTTATGTGAACAACTGTAAAGCTTTGTATGCAAAATGGATAGAATATCCTACTAAAATAATACCTGCTCCGGCTGTAATATAGCCAAGTGCTTTTGGTTTTAATAAAGTTCTTCCAAAATGTACAGAAAAAGCAATATTTAAGTTCCACAAAATAATACCAATAATAATGCAAAGACTGTACAAAAAAGCTTCTTGTTTCGTTACCCTTGTAAGCAATGAGCTAAGTGTACTTCCGTATATGCCAAACCAAAAAACAAGATTTAATGGGTTGGATATCGCAATTAAAAATCCCGCCATAAAGGATTGTTTAAGTCCACCTACCTCTTCTTTGTTATATTCCATATTCGAGTGGGAGATTCCTTGTTTTACACTTTGAAATCCTAAATAAAATAACAGGAAAAACCCAGTGCAGTACATAAAAGCTTGTACATATGTATACATAAACACAGAAGATAAACCAAAATAAATAAGAAGCATAAACAAAATATCAGCAGTCATTCCTCCGATTCCAACAATCCACGCATGCCAAAATCCACGTTCAATTCCACGTTTCAACATTTCAATATTAATTGGACCTACCGGTGCAGCTAATGAAATACCCAATACTATTTGTTGTATAATTGCTCCAAACATCTCTCTATCCTTTCTACTTCTTTTACTATTAAGTAATGATGCAAATATAGAAAATAGACTAGCTTTCATAAAAATTATTCACTAATACAATACCCTTTTTTATCCAAAATATACAAAAGAGCCATCCAGTTGATGGCTCTTATTTCACTATCCTATGATGAAAAGGACATTTACCTTTAATCGGCTCTATATCATCTCCAATAAAATATTGCTTCCATTCACGATGGTCAGAATCGCCATAGTGACTAATGTTAGGATGCTTCGGTAGCTGATCCCACTTTTCAACTCGCTCACGAACCATTTGTCTCGAGTATGAGCCTTTAGGACGATCTCCTTCTAAACCCTCGAAAATAGTTCGTGGCTGGAATCCAATAACGAGAGAATTTCCTAAATGCCTAGTCTTTCGCTGTTTATAAGCCGGTGCATTTCCAAACGCAAATATCGGTTCACCACCAAATGAAAATTCCCATAAATAATGATCTGGATCTGTTGGAATTTGCTTCGGCCATGTTTGATCATCGTTTTCATGTAAATATTGTAGTACGTTCCAAAAATAATCTCGATAATATTCGATTGATTTCTCTTCACATTCCGGTTCTACAAAAAGAAAAAATCCTCTTCTTACAATTGGCCGTTCTTTCATTAACTCCAAAAAAGATAACATTGTATTAGGTAAATGCCCCCAATCATTATGAGAGAGAAATGAATAACGAAGTTCATTCTTTTTCAAAGCTGTTAAACCGAAATAACACGGAAAAGTTGGTTCTAGCACGACATTCGAAAAATCATGAAATTCTTTTGCAACCCAATTCGGTATGTCGACTCTATTTTTCATTCCTTCATTATCTAATAAATAAGACTCATTCATTCTTTCACCTCATTATGTACAGCTTTCATTTAAGAATATTACATACGCGGCTTGTCCTATACCTTATTAAAAATTTGAGCGGAAAGTTATTTAAAAATACAAAAAATAAAACCGCTTACTTGACTAAATTCTACCAATACGTGTATATTTAAATTAATCATTTAGCAGAATATTCTAGAATATAGCATTTTTAAAATATATTTTCTTTTCAATGAATTTCACTAAATGAAAAAAGTAATCGTTTTTTAGGAGGAATTGTAACATGCAAGGAAAAGTAAAATGGTTTAACAATGAAAAAGGTTTTGGATTTATCGAAATGGACGGCTCTGATGATGTATTCGTACATTTCTCTGCTATTCAAGGTGACGGCTACAAAGCTTTAGAGGAAGGTCAAGAAGTATCTTTCGACATTACTGAAGGAAACCGTGGACCTCAAGCTGCTAACGTAGTAAAACTTTAATACAGCATACGACAGGAGGTTACCTAACTTGGTAACCTCCTTTGTTATTCCTTTGTATATTTCCCTTTTACAGAGCAAAAACTATGTGAAATGCGCAAAATACAAAGGAGGCAATAACAATGGGTTCACATGTAAATGATTTTGAAGAAGTAAAATTCCGTGTAGAAACTGCACAAAAAATGGTAGGTTCTGCAACCATCTCAATGGATCCGGACACATTAGAGCATGCCACTACTGCAGTAGAAGCGGCTCGTTCTCAGCTAGAAATTATGAAATCTGTTGCGACAGATTTAGATGAGCCATTTCTCATGAATGAAGAAAAAAAATTAAGTAAATGTGAGCATCAATTACACGAAGCAAAACATTAAAAAAACATCCAGAGAAAATTCTCTGGATGTTTTTTATGACAATTGCTCTCCATACTTTTTCAACTTCTCTCCAACCGTACATTGCCGTATACAAAAAGAATGGGCATAGTATTTACTATGATTTTTCCGATTATGTTCCTGCAGGAAACACCCTTCGCAATACGTCTCTAATAAGTCATTTACCTCTGTAATGAGTTGCTTTTTCTTCACCTTGGCACCTCTCTATTCGGTTATTTCTTTATGACTGTCAATTACCGTCCCCTCTAATGCTTGCGTTGCTAATTGATGCGCCTCTTTATTTTGTTTTCTAGATATCGGTTCACAAACAAGCTTTAATTTCATTTGCTTCGCTTTTTGTTCAATTTGATCTAAGTAATGATTTAAATGTTCATCATAGCAAGGCCATTCACCAGCTAATTGCTGCAGTACAACTTGAGAATCCCCCCGAAGTGTAACCGGTTCATATTTAATTCCTAATTCCTCGAGTGTATTCATCCCGTATAATAATGCTGCATACTCCGCTTCGTTATTATCATATATGCCTTCTATGTATGCATTGCGACGAATTCGGTAATTTGTATTTCCTTTTTTATAGTACACACATATACCAACCCCAGCTTCTTTCGTCTGTACATCATAACCACCATCAAAATAAACTTGAATTTCTCGGGGATCTTCCTCCACTTGCTTACTCAGTTTTTTCATTTCTTTTAATGACCATTCCGCATCCATTTCATCGAAAAATAACAGTTCTTTCGCCCTTCCTGTTTTCTCAAAATCCTCTGCAAATTGAAGCACTTCTTCTATGTTCATATAATCTGTTGTTAATTCAGTTTGTAAACCACGCTTCGTTTTGTACAACCAATGAATTTTATATTTCATACTAGATTCCCCTTATATAAGACTTCTTATATTTATTTTATTATATTTTATCAAGAGTCACAGTATTATATTCAATATAATCACATACAAAAAGAGCCCTCCTATATAAAGGACGGCTCTTTCATCTATTACATAAATCTTTCAAATTGTACTCGCTTATTAATCCAGTACATTACAGGCATACCAATCGCCATGACAACAAATTCACCGACTGCACATGTTAACCAAGTCAACATAAATGGTAAATCAAATGCAAGATGAAGTTCAATTGCTATCATAAACATTGTAATTGTAAAGATAACTGTATTAAAAATCATACGAGCCCAAACACCTTTAATAAAGCGCATAGAAATAATAGTTGCAAGTAGTGCAAGAATTGATTGCCCTACTCCAAATACTAAATCATAAGCGATCATAGGTGAGAAAAAGAGATTCGTTAAAAATACACCTAATACAATACCGTAAATTGCTTTCTTATTGAAGACAACGAGATGATTAAACATCTCTGAAATACGAAACTGTACATTCGTAAAGCCAAATGGCTGAATAAGCATAGAAACAGCAATATATAATGCCGCTAAAATACCATTACCGACTAATGTTCTTATATTCATGACAAAATCTCCTTAGTTTTTTTACGTGGGATGGTTTCGAACCACGTTATTCGTTTTTAAGCAACAAGATTATATTTTACGTGGTAGCCACTCTTTCGTCAATAGATTCCTATCATTTACTACCTTTTTTCTTTTGGACAACGTATAATAAAACATATGAAAGATTTAGGAGGTTTCACTTCATGACAGCAACAATTCAAAATGAAAAAGTGATCGTTTCCATTTCTGACAAAGGTGCAGAATTACAAAGCGTTCGCTTAAAAGCAGATAACACTGAATACTTATGGCAAGGCGATTCTACTTACTGGGGACGCCGCGCACCAATTTTATTCCCAATTGTCGGCCGATTAGTAGATAATACATACTACGTAGATGGTAAACCATATTCTTTAACACAACACGGCTTCGCTCGTGACCTTACATTTTCTGTAAAAGAACAAAATGAAACGAATATCACTTATATCGTTACTAGTAATGAAGAAACATTAAAAAAATACCCATACGAATTCGAATTACTCGTTTCTTATGAAGTAGACGAACAAAATATACATGTTACATATGAAGTAAATAATCCTACTTCAAAAGAGATGTTCTTCTCAATCGGAGCACACCCTGGTTTCAACTTCCCCTTATTAGAGGGTGAATCATTTACAGATTATCATTTATCATTTAATGGTTCTGAACGCTTAGAAACAAACGTATTAGAAGGACCTTACCTTTCAAGTAAAAAGCAATTAATCGCTGAAAATACGAATGAATTACCACTTACATACGATTTATTCAAAAATGATGCGCTTATTTTTGAAAATATGAATACGAATGAAATCTCTATTCGTTCTCATAAACATAATAAATTTGTAAAAGTAGAATTTGACGGCTTCCCATTTGTCGGCGTATGGACACCAGGCGAGAACGCACCTTTCTTATGTATTGAACCTTGGTACGGGATTGCTGATGAAATAAATCCAGCAAAAGATTTTAAGGAAAAAAAAGGGATTCAATCTTTACAAGCGAATGAAACATTTACATGTCGTTATAGTCTTACAATCGGCTAAGTACTCTATCCCCTACTTCAAGGAAACATATAAGTAGGGGATAATCTTATAATTTGGAGGTTTCTCATTTTGATTGAAGTATATATTGATGGTGCATCAAAAGGAAATCCTGGTCCTTCTGGTGCAGGCGTGTTTATTAAAGGGGTTCAACCAGCTGTACAATTATCACTGCCCCTTGGGACAATGTCCAATCATGAAGCAGAATACCACGCTTTACTTGCAGCATTAAAATATTGCATGGAGCATAATTATAACATTGTCTCTTTTCGTACAGATTCACAACTTGTCGAGCGAGCTGTTGAAAAAGAATACGCAAAAAACAAAATGTTTGCACCACTATTAGAGGAAGCACTGCAGTACATAAAAAGTTTCGATCTCTTTTTTATTAAGTGGATTCCAAGTAGTCAAAATAAAGTCGCTGATGAATTAGCTAGAAAAGCTATCTTACAAAATTAACGGGGGTATGAGTGTGAAAAAAGATTGGATTGCTCCTCTTGCTTTATTATTTGTCTCTTTTATTTGGGGAGCTACGTTTGTTGTCGTTCAAAATGCTATGTCTTTCGTTGGTCCATTTACTTTTAATGGTATTCGCTTTTTATTCGCTGGAATTATTTTATTATTCGTTCAAATGATTTTCTCGAAAAAATCTTCAAAACAAGATATAAAACAGAGTAGTCTCGCCGGATTAATCGTTGGCTTCTTTTTATGTGTTGGCTATGTATTACAAACATTCGGCTTACTTTATACAACTTCTTCAAAAGCTGGTTTCTTAACAGGGCTTAGTATCGTTATGGTACCAATTTTATCTTTTATCTTTTTAAAACAAAAAGCTACCATTTTTATCGTACTTGGTATTGCTGTAGCAACAGCAGGTTTATACTTATTAACGGCTGGTGATTCTTTTCAATTAAACATTGGAGATATACTCGTTCTCGGTTGTGCAGTTGCTTTCGCTGCCCATATTCTTGTTAACGGCTTCTTTTCTAAGAAAATATCACCTTTATTGTTAAGCACGTCGCAAGTATTAGCTGTCGGTATGTTTTCTTCTATTTGCGCCTTTTTGTTTGAAGATTGGGAAAAATTATTTTCAGTAGCACTATGGACGAATTCTTCCTTTTTATTTGCTCTATTTCTAACGTCCCTATTCGCGACATCCATTGCTTTTTTCATTCAAACATCGGCACAAAAACATACGTCTCCAACGAGAGTAGCAATTATTTTCGCAATGGAGCCCGTTTTTGCTGCCTTAACAGGTGTTCTCGTTGCAAATGAACAGCTTTCTATTTCTGCCATTATCGGATGTCTATGTATTTTCCTAGGTATGGTTTTTGTTGAACTACCTTCCAAAACAAAAAAAGAAGCGCGGGCTGCGTGAAGTTACGCTTGTAACTTCCGCATAAAAGCCTTAGCGCTTTTTTTATCTGTAATTTCTTCTTCTTTCAATCGTTCTAATAACGCAACAAAATAACTACCATCAAACTGGAATTGATGCTTAATCGTCGCTTCTATTGCTGCATTCACAATTCCATCAGACGCACCGGTGTATCCTTGTCCGAACATAATAAACCCTTGTGCTTCCTCTGATAATTTAAATCCTTTCGTATGTAAGAATGAAAGATAATCTTCTACTGTTTGCATGATATTCCCACCTACTCAAAAATTCTCCATCTCCTATCATACATGTTTTTACACGCTATGAGAATGAAATTTATTTGACAACTTTGTAAATCTATTGTCTACTCCGTAGACAATAGAGGATTTCCTTACAATATAAAAGAATATGTAAAGTGGAATTTATTTTATATTAAAGGGGATATCGAATGAAACAGGCACTATTAATTATCGATGCTCAGCAAGAATTAATTGATGGAAATAAACAAGAAAATGAAGTTTTTCGTAAAACCGAGCTATTATCTACACTAAATACAGCCGTACAGAAAGCAATAGATTCAAATGCCCTTATTGTTTTCGTAAGAGATATTGATGTCGCTTCTGGTAGCGGCGTGGGATTTGAAGTACATAATCAAATTAAAGTACCTCAGTCTGCAATCCTTATTAATAAAGCAGCAACAAATTCATTCTATGGCACTTCTTTACTTGAACTTTTAAAAGAAGAAAAAATTAATCATATTGTTATAGGTGGATGTAAAACAGAACATTGCATTGACACCGCAGTTAGAACAGCTACTGTACAAGGATTTGACGTTACATTAATTAAAAATGGTCATTCCACAACTGATTCTGACGTATTGTCTGCAGAGCAAATTATTGGTCATCATAATAAAACTCTACACGGTCATTATAATGTTGATCATTTTTCTATGGTGAGAGATATCGAGGAAGATCTCTTTCAGCCAACTCACGACCAATATCGTGATTAACGAAAAAGAATCCTTCATTCAGAAGGATTCTTTTTTATCCAAAAATTTGTGCCGCAATACTATATAGCTCATTATTCCTTTTTAATAATTTATCGCTATTTTTCATCATAATTGGTGGTGTATTAACCTTTTTGAAACCAGTAATCTCTAATTCTTTCATGAAATCTTTCTTTCCTTCTGGTACATCAATTCTTAATTTACCATGATACTCTCTTGCTAAATAATGTACAATCTTCATTGCCATCGCATCATTTCTTGCAACGACTGGTCCTATTATTTTATTTTCTGGTGTTTGTATACTTAAACCGTAACCTAATACATTTTGTTCCTTATCCTTTACAACAATACACTGTTCACTTTGCATAATTCTTTTCGTTAAGAACTCTTCTCTATTTGTTCCAAACGCATACTCATCTAATTTTATTATTTCTTCTAAATCACACTCTTCATAATTCATCATATAATCTTCATTTCCTACACAATAATCATTCCCATTGTACGAGTTACATATGTATTTAGAAACATAGCTTACTGCTCTAAATCCTAATTTTTCATATAGAGGCTTTCCCTCATCCGTAGCAATAAGCATAATGGGAGTTTGAACCGATACGCTCTTAATGCATAAATTCGTTATCGCCTTTCCAATCCCTCTTCCCTTATAATCCGGATGTACAATCACCATTCCTATTGACGCTAACGCCTCTCCGTATAATATAATTGCAGCGCTTGCAATAAGTTTTTTTCTCTCATTCCATACGCCATATACAATACATGAGTTAAAAATCGTTTCAACTTCTTCTCTATTATAATCCCAACCAATATAAGCAGATAACGCTACAATGTCCTCTATTTCTTCTTGCCTAAGACGTTCTACCCTCATTTCCAATTCAATCATTCTCCATCTCCTTATCTAGACATTTGAATCATTCTTTCCAAATCAACTTGTACATGTTTCCCTTTATCTGTCACACACATATCCTATTTTGACCAAGACTATAATATAAATGAGGTGACAACATGCCCATTACGAATCGATTTTCTACCACCACTAACGGCGCACTCGCTATTACAGGAAACACTCTCGGCTTAAGTAAAATTAGTAATCAAAACCGTGCTGGTACAATCGGGGCAATTGGTGCATTCGTAACTACGAATACTGCTTTACAAGTAACTACTTTTCCTGCTGGTACAACATTAAACTATACACAAAATAGTTCTACCGCTATTTTGAATATCCCTGCTGGTAGTACTATCCTTTACGCAGAACTTGTTTGGGGAGGAAACTATTTATCTCGTGATCAAAACATTACGAGTTTATTAGGAAACCCCGTTTCTTTTACAACACCTGTGTCAACTTACTCAATTACCCCTTCAGCTGTTACAGCTTCAAATCAAACTTTCGTTTCTGGATCTGTCACATTTGGATTCTATACACGGTCCGCAGATGTAACATCCCTCGTTCAAGCTGGAGGATCCGGCTCTTATACAACTGGCTCTGTCCCTGGACTTGTTGACCCTTTAGATGCTTCTAACGGGGCTATCAATTCTTCTGGATGGACGCTCATTGTCGCTTATCAAAACGGTTCCTTACCCGCAAGAAATTTAACAATTTATGTAGCTGGTAACCGTGTTTCTGTAGAAACTGGTAGTGCCGATGTATCAGTCTCAGGATTTTTAACACCTTCAGGAGGACCTGTAAGTAAGAACACTACTTCAACCACTACATTTACTCAAGTAAACGATGCAAATGTCATTTCAACCAAAACAGTGGATCGAGCGTTCGCTACCGTAGGGGATATATTAACTTATACCGTTACTTTGACGAATGCAGGAAGTGTTTCCGCTGATAGCCCTACTTTCGTTGATACGAATCCAGACGGTACTACCTTTATCCCAAATACTTTCCTTATTAATGATATACTCCAAAATAACGCCGATCCAAATGTCGGTGTTCCGTTACCTTCCATTCCTGCTAACGGCTCACTTACCGTCTCTTATCAAGTAACTGTCACCTCTTTCCCAACACAAAACCCAACAATAAATTCATCTAGTACACAATATAGTTTTATTTTAATTCCGGGCGACCCGCCAACTATAGAAACATCTTTAAGTAACACTGTAAGTACACAAATCAACTTAGCAAATGTAGTTATTGTCAAACAAGTAGATTTAACTATTGCAGATGTTGGGCAACCGATCACATACACAATTGCTCTAGCCAACCCTGGAAATACTTCAGCAAATAATGTAGTCGTTACTGATATACTCCCTCCTGGTATGACTCTCGTACCAAATAGTATTTTTATAGGCGGTGCTTTACAGTTAGGTGCAGATCCAAGTGTTGGTCTTCAAGTTGGTACTATTCCAGCAGGCGGCATTACAACGATTGTTTTCCAAATTAGTGCAAATAGTTTACCTGCACCAAATCCAGTTCAAAACAGCGCTGCACTTCAATATAGCTTTATCGCAGATCCAAATTTACCTGCTGTTGTTAGAAACGCTACTAGTAATATAGTAACTACACAAATTAATACTGCTAATATTGTTGCTACGAAACTAACGAGCACAAATTTCGCTGATGTTGGCGATGTCATAACTTATGCAACGATTTTAACTAATAACGGCAATATCCCTACCTCCAATGTAACGTTTACAGATATCATTCCAGCTGGTACCATCTTCCTTCCTAACACTGTAATGATTAACGGTGTCCCTATAGCCAATGCAAATCCCGCTAATGGCATTCTTATTGGTACGATAGGAGCAAATTCATCACGTACCGTTTCATTCCAAGTTTTTGTACCAACTATTCCTGCGGTAAATCCAATTACGAATCAATCAGGCACTACTTTCCAATACACATATGACCCATCTAAACCAGCTGTAATGCAAATGGTAGCTTCTAACACTGTACTGACAACTATTAATAACGCTACGATTACCTCTGCAAAATCTGCAGATAAACAGTTTGCGAACGTAAATGATATTATTACGTACACAACTACTTTAGCGAATAACGGGAACACACTTGCATCAAACGTGATATTTACAGATTTAATTCCAAGCGGGACATCGTTTATTCCTAATAGTGTAACAGTAAATGGGAATATACTGCCTAATGTAAATCCATCGAATGGAATAGCAATTGATCCAATAAATCCGAATGCAAATACGATAATTTCGTTCCAAGTGCAAGTAATTTCCATCCCGAATCCGAACCCAATCCCTAATCAAAGTAATACAGCATACGAATATGTCGTAAATCCTAACTTAGCTCCAACATCTGCCAATGCGTTAAGTAACGTAATAACAACTCAAATTAATAACGCTACAATCGTCGCTACTAAGTCAGTGAATGCACCAACAGCTGCAATTGGAGATATCGTCACCTATACGATTGCAGTAACAAATACAGGTAATATCCCTGCTAGTGCAACTGTTTTGACGGATGGACTTGGTGCAGGAGCGTCATTTATCCAAAACTCCGTAACTATCGATAATGTTCCACAACCAGGATTAGATCCATCACTTGGTGTTCACTTAGCAGATATTTCACCAGGAGATACTGTATTCATTACTTTTCAAGCACAAATTTTAGCCATACCACCTAGTGGCACATTAACAAATAATGCTCTTGTAAATTATGAATATACCGTGAATCCAAACCAATCACCTGCTGTTGGTAGTACAATTACAAACACAACGGTTACTCCAATTATTGATGCTACTCTATCTATAAATAAAACTGTCAATTCAACATTCGCTACTATTGGAGATACACTTACTTTCACTTCTACCATTACTAATTCCGGTAACACTACCGCAAACAATGTTATTTTTACAGATTTAATTCCAGATGGTACAACGTTTATTCCAAATAGTTTTACAGTAAATGGAACAACCATTCCTAATGCAAATCCACAAAATGGTATCAATATCGGTAACATAAATTCAAATGCATCAGTTATACTCAGCTTTCAAGTAAACATTACAACAATTCCAAATCCTAATCCAATCCCTAATAAATCATCGGTTCAATATAGTTTTATTGTAGATATTAATGAACCACCTGTTTCACGAACAGTTAAATCCAATAAAACTTTTACACAAGTAAATACTGCTTCCGTTATCGCAACAAAAACTGCGAGTAGTGCATTTGCTGCTGTTGGAGATACAATTACGTATACAACTACCCTCACTAATAGCGGAAATACTACTGCAAACACGCCTGTTTTTATCGATATATTACCACCTGAACTTTCATTTGTTCCTGATAGCGTACAAATTAACTCCATCCCACAACTTGGATTTAGGCCAGATAGCGGGATTTCTTTAGACTCAATTCCAGTTGGAGGAACGACAACAATTAGTTTTCAAACTATCGTTGGCTCAATACCAGCTACAAACCCAACATTGAACCAATCTAGCACAACGTACTCAATCATTGTTGACCCTACCCAGCCACCGGTGACAGAAACAGCTACAAGTAATCCAACTTTAATTCAAATTAACGAAGCAATCATTCAAGCAACGAAAAGTGTGGATCGACTATTTTCTGACATCGCACCTGGAAATTCATTTTTAACGTATACTGTTTTGTTAGAAAATATAGGAAATACTACTGCTACTCATATTACTTTTACAGATTCGATTCCAAATAATACAGTATTTATAGAAAATAGCGTTCGAGTAGGCGGGGTTTTATTACCTGGAGTAAATCCAGCGAACGGAATACCAATTGGGGATATTATTGCGGGAGATTTTATAAACGTCACCTTCCGTGTGCAAGTAGTTAGCATCCCAAATCCTATTTTTACAATCGGACCCGGAGGACCAAACTCACCGGTTGTAAACGGCGCTTCTATTAATTATCAATTTATGACAGGACCTAATTTACCACTTGTTTCACGAAATACGTCATCTAATTCTGTTTCGACACAAATAAATTCTGGGGAAATTGCACTCGTTAAATCTGTAGATAAAGCTTTCGCAACGATTGGCGATACCATTTCTTATACAATCACATTAAGTAACCCTGGAAATGTCACTTCACAAAATATAATTTTCACGGATATTTTGCCTGATGGAACGACATTTATATCTGGCAATCTTGTAAATGATTCTGGTGCGCAGCAAATTGGAAATCCAGCGAACGGAATTCAGATTGGAAATATAAACCCTGGTAGTACGGTTTCTATTACGATAAACGTACTTGTAGCAAACATTCCAAGTATAAATCCAATTTCGAATTTTAGTTCTGTACAGTTTGCACATGTGGTCGATCCTAGCCAGCCTGCTGTATCACAAACGAATGTATCTAATACGGTTTCAACAAAAATTAAGAGTGCTATATTAACAACTACAAAAAGTGCCGATAAATCCATTATTTCTGTCGGAGATACAATTACGTATACAACTACTATTACAAATACAGGTAATACACCAGCAACGAATATAACATTCACAAGCGCTATCCCAGCTAGCACTACATTTATACCAAATTCAGTCACAATAAATGGAGTTCAGCAGCCCGGGGCGCAGCCAGCACTTGGAGTAAACATACCCAATATCGCTCCTGGCCAAACAGTAACTGTTACTTTCCAAGTAAATGTTATTTCTATTCCTCCTTCAAGTTCGATTATGGGTAGTGACACAATTTTATATTCTTATACCGTTGATCCAAGCAGTGCTCCTGCTACTACTTCTACTTCAACAAATATCGTTACAAACCCTGTACTAGATGCTATGATAACGATGGCAAAATCAGTCGATCAAACCCTTGTAACGCTAGGTGATACTATTACCTATACGACAATTTTAACGAATAATGGGAATACAAGCGCTACGAATATTACGTTCACTGACCTTATTCCAGACGGCACAACGTTCGTTTCGGATAGTGTCACAATAAATGGCATCACACAACTTGGCCTTAATCCTAATACAGGTATTACAATTGGATCAATTGCTCCTAACAGCTCAATAGCAATAGCATTTCAAGTTACCGCTACTTCTACCCCTGTTCAAAATCCAATCGCAAATACCGCTACTGCTTCCTACACATTCATCGCTGATCCAAATGCGCCAATTGTATCAAGAACTGCTACTTCAAATACAGTGTTTACTACAATTAATACAGCTACCATCCTTTCATCAAAGCAAGTTGATACATCATTTAGCCATATCGGAGACATACTAACTTATACTGTTACTTTAACAAACAACGGAAATTCATCCGCACAAAATGTTATATTCACAGATACTGTGCCGAACGGAACTACATTTATTGCAAACTCATTTTCTATTAATGGTATTCCTCAAAGTGGCGCGAATCCAGTGAACGGTGTAAATATTGGGCCTATAACAGCTGGAACTACAGTAAATGTTTCCTTCCAAGTAAACGTAATCTCCTTACCAACCGAAAACCCAATTGTAAATTTCTCATCAACATCGTACCAATTAGTCTCACCACCTGATGCAGAAACTTCGATTAGTAATCCTGTTTCAACGCAAATTAGAGAAGCCATATTATCCATGACGAAAAATGAAAGTGTATCTTATA
Source organism: Bacillus cereus group sp. N8 (assembly GCF_016483685.1). Taxonomy (NCBI): domain Bacteria; kingdom Bacillati; phylum Bacillota; class Bacilli; order Caryophanales; family Bacillaceae; genus Bacillus; species Bacillus cereus group sp. N8. The sequence continues at coordinate 230,188 of NZ_JAEHBK010000002.1, forward strand.
CAGATATCGGGCAAACTGCTTTTTACACTACTTCTATTTCGAATATAGGGAATACCGATGCAACTAATATTGTATTCACAGATGTATTACCAAGTGGACTCACATTTGTTCCTAACACATTAACTGTTGATGGTGTTTTACAACCTGACGCGAATCCGAATACCGGTGTATTACTTGCAACACTTCCCCCAAATGAAATATATAGTATTGTCTTTCAAGTTACAGTGAACATCATTCCACCTATTAATCCAACACCGAATACAGCATCCACGAATTATGAGTTTACTGTTGATCCAAATAATCCTCCCGTTTCAAGTACAGCTACTTCTAACACTACGCTTCTTCAAATAAACAATGCAACTATTATTAGTACAAAAACAGCAAATCTTACTTTTGCAGATGTTGGTAATACAATAACATTTACACTTAACCTTCCTAATACAGGGAATGTGGCTGCAACTGATGTAACTATTATCGATATTCTTGATAGCAATTTAAGTTTCGTTCCAAATAGTTTTACAGTTAATGGGCAAACCATTCCAAACGCTGATTTATCTACTGGTGTAAATATTGGTTCAATTATTGGTGGTAATGCGGCAATCGTCACATTCCAAGCAACTGTTACTACACTTCCAACACTTGATCCAATTTCTAATTCTGCTTCTATCACATATCATTATGTCGTTAATCCTAACCTGCCACCTATTACAACTTCTAATCAATCTAATACAACATCAACACAAATTAATAGTGCTATCCTTACTGCACAAAAAAATTCAAATGTGTCAACAGTAGATATCGGGCAAGATATTGTCTACACCGTTACAATTACAAATAGCGGAAATGTTAGCGCAACTAATGTTATTTTTACCGACATTATTCCAAACGGTACTTCCTTTGAACCAAATAGTTTTACACTTAACGGAACTATTATCCAAAATGCAAATATAATTACAGGCGTTCCAATTGGTGATATCGCGCCAAACCAGTCTATCATTGTAGGATTTCATATTACCGCAAATGAAATCCCGCCTATAAATCCAATTACCAACCAAGCTAGCGTTAGTTTTCAACATATCGTTAATCCAGCGAATCCTCCCGTTTCAAAAAACATTACTTCTAATATTGTTTCAACACAAATTGAAAGTGCTATTTTAACTACTCTTAAAATAGGAGATAAAGCTTTTGCAACGATCGGTGATACAATTACGTATACAACGACTATTACGAACACAGGAAATATTCCAGCTAACAACGTTGTTTTCTCAGACCCTTTACCGACATGGACACAATTTGTTGCAGGATCAGTTGTTGTTGATGGCACTCCATTATCATCCGCTTCTATTATTGACGGTGTTGGTATAAATACAATCAATCCAAATCAAACTGTAACAATCATATTCCAAGTACAAATCGTAAGCAATCCAACTACATTCACTCCTGAACTCCAAAACTTAGGATTTGTTAACTTCCAATATAACGTAGGCAATGCATTACAGGCTCAACCTGGCAATGTGGAAACGAACGTCTTCGTTACTTCTATTAACTCAGCAATACTTTCAGCTGTAAAAACTGCTAATACAGCTTTTGCAAATATCGGTGACACGATCACTTATACAGTTTCGATTCAAAATAGCGGCAATACAAACGCTACGAATCTAAACTTCTCAGACCTGATTCCAGCAGGAACGACCTTTGTTGAAAATAGTTTTGCTGTAAATGGAAGTATCATTCCAGGTGCAAATCCAAATAACGGAGTTAATATCGGAACCGTTAGCGCGAACAGTTCCTTAATTGTTACTTTCCAAGTCATAGTTGCATCTACTCCACCTTCAAACCCAATTACAAACGTTGCATCTATTCAATACGCATTTATTGTTAACCCGGCAGCTCCTCCTGTTACAAGCACAATAAATTCTAATGGCGCTTCAACACAAATTAATAACGCTACCGTTACTACTGTTTTAGAAGCAAATCGATCAATCGTATCTATCGGAGATGTAATTACGTATACAGCAACATTAACAAATACCGGAAACTTCCCTGCAAATTCTGTATTGCTCATAAACGGAGTTCCTATAGGTGCAGTATTCGTTCAAAATAGCGTTACGTTAAATGGAATTTCACTTCCAGATGCAAGTCCAACTCTCGGTATTCCAGTTGGTATTATCGCACCAGGTGATTTTGCTACTATTACGTTCCAATTTCTTGCAAGTTCTATTCCACCGCAAGGGGCGATTATAAATCAAGCCATTACAAGTTACACGTTTATTGTCGATCCAAGTCAACCTCCAGTTACCGCAACATCCTCATCTAATACGGTTAATACAGCTGTCGTTGATGCATCATTATCCGTAATTAAAAATACAGATTCTCTCGTACAATCTACTAACGGTACAATCACTTACACAGTAGTCGTTCAAAATAATGGCAATACAACTGCAAATACAGTTACTTTAACAGATTTGGTCCCAGAAGGAACTGCATTCATTCCTAATAGCGTGACCATTAATACCGTTTCAGTTCCAGGTGTCGATCCAAACGTAGGGATACCATTAAACGCCATCGCGCCGTCAGAAATCGTCACCGTCACGTTCCAAGTTATCGTTCAATCCATTCCAAGCGTGAATCCAATTTCTAATACAGCCCGTATTGACTATACTTTTATCGCCGATCCAAACGATCCTATCATCTCTCGAACAATTACTTCTAATCCGGCATTTACACAAATTTCTGATGCCACAATCCTTTCTCTAAAAGCTGTCAACGCACCACAAGCAACCGTTGGAGATATTTTAACTTACACCGTAACACTAGAAAATTCCGGAAATATTCCAGCTTCTAATCTCATATTTTCAGATACTATTCCGCAAGGGACTACGTTTGTAGAAAATAGTTTTACACTTAACGGAACTACTATACTTGGCGCAAATCCAAATGTAGGTGTCACGCTTCCTAACCTTGCAGCAAACGCTACTCACCTTATTTCGTTTCAAATTCTTATTAATAATTCATTCTCGCAAGATTCTATTACAAATCAATCCAATACAACATATACAATTCAACCAGATCCAAGCCAGCCGCCAATTACTGAAACCTCTACAAGTAATATCGTCATTACGAACTTCGTGCAAGCACAATTGACAATTACAAAAGCCTCCAACCCAATAACTGTAGATATTGGTGGAACTATACTTTATATTTCTGAAGTGCATAATATCGGCAATGTTGACGCAATAAATACTATTTTTACAGATTCTATTCCAGCTGGGACTACATTCGTTCCAGATAGTGTTACAGTTAACGGTGTCCTGCAGCCAGGTGTAAATCCAGAAAGTGGAATACCGATTGGAACGATTTCAGCAAACAGTTCCAAAACGATACTATTTCAAGTGCAAACAAACAATCCACCTACTGAAACCGAAATTATAAATCAATCTTCTGTAACTTACCAATATGTAAGTATTCCTACAGCTCCACCAGTGAATCGCTCTGCAAATTCTAATATTGTTACAACATCGATTCAAAATGCAAATATTATTTCTGTTAAAGCGGCGGATGTAACTTTCGTATCAATCGGGCAAAATATTACCTACACAAATACACTACAAAATATAGGAACCGTTCCAGCTAACAATATTGTGTTCATTGATAACATTCCAGAAGGTACTATATTCATTGAAGATAGCTTAACAATAAATAATGTGATTCAGCCTGGCGCGAATCCAGAAAACGGAGTAACCCTTGGCACGATACAACCAAATGAAACAGTCACTATTTCATTCCAAGTACAACTTACAAGTATACCGCCCGGCAATACGGTCATTAACATTTCAGACACTTCGTATGAATACCAAATTGACCCTAGCTCTCCGATTATTCAGCGTAGATCGTTATCAAATGCAGTAAACACGGAAGTACGGACGGCAAATGTTAGTGCAATTAAATCCGCCAATAGATCCATTACACGTATCGGTCAAATCATCACATATACAGTCGCAGTTACAAACGCTGGTACAGTACCTATTACAAATACTCTCCTAATTGACGCAATTGCAGCTGGCACCACATTCGTTCCAAATAGTATCCTTGTAGATGGCATACCAAGACCTAACGAAAATCCAATTACCGGAATCACCCTTAATATTATCCTTCCAAATAATACGATTATCGTTACGTTCCAAGTAAATGTAGTCTCTATACCTTCTCAAAATAACATTAATAATATCGCCGTCATTCACTATGAGTATCAACCAGACCCAAGCTTACCACCAATTTCAGAAACGACCTCTTCCAATACTACAAATATACAATTTATTGATACTATTCTTATCGCTACAAAATCCGCTAATAAAGTATTAGCTAATATTGATGAAACCATTGAATATACAGTAGTCATTCAAAATAACGGATCCACTACAACTAACTCCATCTTTTTTACAGATACTATCGAGGATGGGACAGTATTTATTCCGGGAAGTGTAATAGTTAACAACACTTTACTTCCTGCAGCGGACCCTAATATCGGCTTTTCCATTCCTAATATCGCATCAGGTCAATCGACAACAATAACATTCCAAGTTTCCGTTACGAATTTACCTGCTGTAAATCCAACACCTAATACTGTAAACATCGTCTACGACTTTATTTTCAATCCTGACTTTGCACCAATTCAAAAATCTACTACTTCCAATACTACTTTCGTTCAAATTAATGACGCTGATATCGTTTCACTGAAAACTGTTGATTTAACTTCTGTAACGATTGGTGACATTTTAACTTATACAACAACTTTAACGAATACAGGAAATACGGATGCTACTGCTGTTGTATTTACAGACAATATTCCTGATGGAACAATCTTTATAGACGGTAGCGTTTTAGTAAATAACTTTCCGCAGCTTAACGCCAATCCAAGTACCGGTATACTTGTAGGAACGGTTGCTCCTAACGTTACTATCCCAGTCACATTTTCCGTTACTGTGGTAGCTCTTCCAGCTAGTGGTCGCATTCAAAATCAAGCAACTTCTCGTTATACACTAAATGGTGAAGAACAAATATCCACTAGTAATATTACCTTCACTGAAGTTATTTCTGCTAATATAATCGCAATAAAAACAACACCTATCCAATATGCTGACCTACAAACTATTATCCCTTACACAATTTCCATCACAAACACTGGGAATATACAAGTGGAAAACATTATCGTTACAGATATTATCCCAGCAAATACGAGCTTTATAGAGAATAGTGTTATTGTGAATGGCAACGCTCGTCCAAATGACAACCCACTTAGCGGTATACTAATTGATAACATTCTGCCTAATACGACAGCAACTATTCTATTCCAAGTACGGGTTACTTCCATTCCGCAAACAAATCCAATCTCTAACACGAGTACAATTGAATACCAATACACTTTACCAAATCGACCACCTATTACCGAAACTATTCTTTCATCAGCTGCCGTAACAGAAATTCATCACGCGAATTTGAATAGTAATAAAGCTGTTAACCTTGCATTTGCAACGGTCGGTGATACGTTAACGTATACGATTACACTCAATCAAACCGGTAATGTTGCAGCAAATGATGTAATCATTCAAGATATTATTCCTCAAGGTACTACGTTTATAGAAAATAGCGTTATTGTAAACGGAGAAGCTCTTCCAGGAGTTAATCCAATAAGTGGTATACCAATTGGCACTATAATTGTTGATGGAAATACTATCGCTTCCTTCCAAGTAACTGTAACTTCTATTCCATCACCAAATGAACTCAACAACGAAGCAATTACTACTTTTAACTATATAGTCAACCCAAATAACTTACCTGTTACAAATACGACTACAACAAATACTGTCACAACAACTGTCCAAAATGATAATGTCGTTACCCTAAAGTCTGTTAATGCTACAAATGCATTACCTAGTCAAAATTTAACGTATACAATCACGATCACAAATAATGGTAATTTGATTATTGAAGATATTATTGCCATAGACACCGCACCAGTAGATACAACCTTCGTTACGGGCAGCGTTACGATTAACGGAATCAATCAGCCTAATGCGAATCCTGAAAACGGTATTTCGTTAGGAAACCTTGCCCCTAATGAATCTACTATCATTACTTTCCAAGTAACAATATCTCCTTCAACTCTTCAATCTGCTATCAATAACGATGCTTCCGTTTCCTATACTGTTATCATTGATCCGAATGAACCACCTATTACAATTACAAAGCAAACAAATGTCGTTACAACAACAGTAGTTGATCCTATGGTTCGTATTAAAAAAACAGCCGACACATCTATTGCCGTTATAGGAGATATTATTACATTCACATTAGAGGTATTGAACCATTCCCCGATTCCTACGATAAGTACTTCTATTTTAGATACCATTCCAATTGGTACAACATTTATAGAAAACAGCGTAACAATTAACGGTACTCCGGCACCAAATGTTCGTCCAGATACTGGTATTAATATCGGGGCTTTACCAGCTGATTCAGTAGCAACTATAACATTTCAAGTTCTCGTAACTTCTATTCCTTCAAACAGTACAATTATCAATTCTGCAACAGTTACAGTCGCTTTCCAATTGACACCACAGGATCCGATTATTACTTTCATTGTTAATTCGAATATTGTTCGTATACCAGTTCAATTTATAACTGCAACAGTCACGAAAACCGCTTCCGTCAGCTCTGCTTATTTAAACCAATATTTTGACTATACGGTGCGTATTACGAATACTTCTGAGATTTCACTTTCAAATATTTCGTTACAAGACACCATTCCAGCAGGTTTACAATTTATGAACGGTACGGTCTTCATTAATGGGGAACGCTCTCCACTAGCGAATCCGAATATCGGTTTCCTAGTCGCTACTAATTTGGAACCGAACGAAACAATTATCGTGTTATTCACAGTACAAGTGATAAGTCCACCTATTAATAATGAATTTAAAAACACAGCAAACGTTTCTTTACAACTTCAAGTCTCGCCTACCGATCCACCAATTACAGTAACCGTTACAAGTAACGAAAACATCGTCACCTTTATTCCAGAAAATCCAGATGAAACACTTCCAAATTTAAATTGTTTCTTTGACGGTGAACGTTTTATACGCATTACTCCTCGGAATATACGAAACTACTTTTGGACTTGGATTTGGTGGCGGTAATCGAAAAAATAAAAAGCTTGTAGTTTGATAATATTCAAACTACAAGCTTTTTTCATTCTACAGACTACACTTCCTCTTTTAAAACGAATTCATCACACCACCTAATACTTGTACAACTTATGCAAAGAGAAGAACATCTCAAGTTATTTTAGTTGTAATAAGCTGACCCGCTTCATTTATAGTAACTTTCCATTTTACTCCACCAGCAGTTTTCATAATTACACCTTTACTTGCTTCTAACTCAATATCTCCAAACATTCTTCCACCAGTTGTCGCTAACCAAGCATTTCCATTTTCCATAGAAGACCTTGCAAAAATACGATTAATTCGAAAACGCTTATGGTCTTGAGCGTAACCACTCAATGTAATTCTTACTTTATATAACAGATTAGCTTTCATATTCGATATAATTGTATCTCCAACATTTAATGGAACATCTGCCGCGATAATCCAACTCCCAGTTGCACTTAATGCATATTCAATTTTAATTTTCTTTGGGCTCTCTCCCCATCCAAAGTACATCCCAATACAATTCAACATTTTAATCGGATTTTTCGTAAAGTCCAGTTCAATAACAACTGGATTACTATCTGGAACATCGATATAATTCACACTTTGTTCATCTATTAAATTAAAACAATTAGCGATATTTCCTCCGTAAGGTAATTTCCCACTTACTTGCTTAACACTATACTTCAGTTGAGCATTTACTAAAATATCATCTTGATTTCCTATTAAATGTGGTTTATTCAGCGTCAAAGGTAACTGAATCCGTAGTGATTCTTCATAAGTAGACTTACAAACATTGTATTGTCCGTTATCTACAATAGTTGTTGAAAGTAAATTTGAAAAAAGGTAGTTACGATGAGAATTGGAAGAAAATTCAATTGCTATTTGTTCACTACTCATCCGGTACGTATCCCAAATCATACAGTTAAATGTATTATAAGCACCTGAACAACGAATTGCTTTTTTCGTTTGTTGTCTACATTGCACTTGAATATCATGAAACGTATTTCCTGAGCTTTCATTTGGTAAATCACTATTCCCATCTACTTCTATTCCATACTGACATCCATCAATAAATATAGATTGAAATACATTTGCGTTAATCCAGCAAGGTGTATTTATATCATCTATATATTCTGTCTTCAAATGTATTGCAGTTTGAAAGTTTTTAATTTGAATAAAGTTAACTTGAAAGAAACTAATATAATCCCATGCTTTTTGACAATAAAAGTGTATAGCCTTACCTTTATATGACGACGTTGCATTTATTATATTTATATTTGAAATAAGAGAGTGATTAGGAACTTCTATTTGTTGTGAACCGGAAACATAAATAACAGATGACTGAAATACTTGATTAATAACTTGAATAGTACCGCCAGTTATAGAAGCATTACTTTGTAACTCAAACACATTAAAATCTCCATCAATTTGCAGCGTTACGGTAGGATCTAACTCTAACCTTACGTTGGATTTAATAACAATCGGCTTCAATATTTTATACGTATTTACCCCTGTAATTCTTACCGTCGAAATTCGGTTCGCTACACAATAATTAATCGCTTGTTGAATCGCTAACGAACTATCACTTCCCGAATTCGGAACTGCACCAAAGCAATCAATATGAACACTATTTTCTGGCGCACACTCCTCTTGTGAAGAAATATATTCTGACAAAATAAATTCACTCCTTATATTGCCTTTTTCATATAATATGTGAGTTCTCTCTTAAAAGTTTGTATCATAAAAAAAACAAACGACCTCCACGGTCATTTGTTTAATTCATATATATCCTTCGTTTCTTCTACCATTTTAGTTAACGAGAAATTTTTTTCCGCTTTTTCTCGCGCTTTCACTCTAATATCATTCACCTTTTCTTCATTTCCTTGTAATTCCTCCAGCACGTCTGCGAATTCGGATTCGCAATATTCAGACACCAAAACACCTGATTCTCCATTTATTACCGCTTCATTTATTCCGCCGACATCTATTGAAACAATTGGCGTTCCTGTAGCCATTGCTTCAATTACTACCATTGGAAACACTTCACGAAAAGATAATAAAAGTAATACATCCATATTTCCTATAAATTCATGTGGTTCTGAAACATTTCCTAACATCTTTACACTTTGTTGTAAACCATATTTTTCTATTTCTTTCATTATAGATTCTTTCTCCGGTCCATCACCAGCAATATAAAACATAAAATCATTTCTCGTTTTTAACACATCTGCAATTTTAACAAATAGTTGATGATTTTTCTCCTTAGATAATCTCGCTAATATGCCTATCCTATAAATAGATTCTTTCTTTCTCTGCTGGAATAAAAACTTTTGAATATCCACACCATTATAAATTGTTTTGATTTTTTCTTCAGCTACACGAATTGAAATTAAATTCTTTCTTTCAGACTCACTTACTGTAATAATATTATTCACGTATTTATTCATGAAATAACGAAAGATCATTGGCATTTTCTTTTCTAGTATCGTAACATTATGTTTCGTATACACAACTTTTATCTTTCTTTTAATAAACTTTTGAAGTAACAAAGCATATAATACCATTCGTAAACTATTTGCATGAATAATATCTATCTTTCGTTTACAAATTTCTTTTCGTAAATCATAAACATTTCTCAAATGATTCCAACGGCTGAGCAAAATGAAATTTTCTTTTTTATTTAGAGATTGATATAATTCCCCATCACCTGCCGCTGTATAAACCGTAATGTTTTCATATTGCAAATTGTTTTCCAATTTACAGAAGTAACTCTCGGCTCCCCCAGTTATCAATTTATCTGTCATCAACAATATATTCATACTTGCGTCTTCCCAACTACATTGATTTTATTTTTTCTATAAGCATGATAAGCATACTTACTAAAATAAAAAAAGGTTTGCAATGAATTAAGTGGTTTTTGTGCTCTTAACAGCTTCCAATATCGGAAGGCCGCCCTTATTTTATTTCTCGAAACAGAATTTGTAACAATCCTATATTTTGCCAATACCTGCTGTATCCCTTTCGCTTCATATCCTTTACTTAACAAGTTCAGCCATAATGCTGTATCTTCTGGCTGCACACTAGGCATTTCAATACAAGGAATCTTCTCACGATCAAGCATCACTGTTAAACACCCAATAATTGTGTTTCCTACTAAATAATGATAATCAACAAATTCTGGTACGTTCACCTCTTTATTCAGGTCATTACTATTTTCATCAATTAAACTATAGGACGTATACGAAAACGCAACATTCGTTCCTTCCATAAATAACAATTGCGTCTCCAATTTATTTGGTAGCCAAATATCATCACTATCTAAAAAGGCAATATACCTTCCTCTCGCTTCTTTAATCGCTATATTCCTAGCTTTAGCAGCACCCCTATTTTCTTCTAATGATAATAACCGAATTCGCGAATCCCCTTCTATCATCTCTTTAATTTTTACAACTGAGTGATCCGTTGAAGCATCATCAACGATAAGCATTTCCCAATTTTCATAAGATTGACTCTGCACAGATGTGATTGTCTCACCAATAAAACGTAAACTATTATAAGAAGGTGTTATTATAGAAACACAAGGCGCCTCGTTATGTACTGATAGACACTTTACCATCTATCATTCCCCTTCCTTCATATGTTGAAATGTACTTCACAACAACTGCTAAAAATAGAAAGAAAGCTTCGTTAATAATAAGTGACAATGACATCATCTGAAATAAAAATGCAATCATAGTCAATAAAAGATATGGCTTTTCACGAAACAAGTTATACTTAGTCAACTTCACCATTAGAATACATAAAAAAGCGCTATATAAAAGGAAACCAATTATACCTGATTCAGATAAAATTTCTAAAAATGTATTGTGTACATATAGTTTTTCATTGTACTGATACTCATAATAATTCGAGAAATTAAAAGCACCGATACCGATATATGGATTAGATAAAAAATATTTAAAAGCAGCTTCCCATAGTGTAAATCTGCCACTCCCATTATCGTGTGAAAAATCAGAAATCCGACCATTCAATATATCATCTAGTTGTCCACCCATTACTACATTCGCTAAACTAAAAATAATAACACTAAATAATACTAAACCCATTATTATTTTTACTTTTTTAGCAAAACTGGACATGCATACATATACAAAAATGACGAGCGCAATTGCTAAAATACCGCCTCTGGAAAAAGTTAATAAACTCGTTGTAACACATAGAATCAACCCTATTACATTGGTGATATTATATAAATTCGTCATATAATACATAAAAAATATTGTATTATAAAAAATAAAGATGTTGGGATCATCTAATAATCCAATTAATCTCGGATATCCTCTATCTACTAATAATCCAGCATAAATCTCTCTCTCTTCTCCGCCATATAATCCAAAATGTTGTAATCCAACTATATAGAGTATGAGACTTACAATATTAAATACTAATCCTACATAGACAATGGCTGACTCAAGTACTACTATTTCGGTGTTCCCCAGTAAATTCCTCATAATAAAATAACATCCTAAAACAAGTAATACGCCAAAAATCATACGAATACTAGCACTTAAATATATAGAAAGAATACCACTTAAACAATAGATGAAATAAAACAGTAAAAATACAACTTCATGAAAATATAGCTTTCGAATATAAAAATCTTTAATTGTTAAACAAAAATAAATGACTAGAAAAATCATATATATCTTCAAGGAAAATCCTATATATATGTTGTATTTACTTAACATAACAAAGAAAGTTAGAAGAAAAATCCATTTTATCGAAATTTGCATATTATTTTCCATAGGCTATATCCCCTGCTTCGTAATATAATCCTTTTCTCGTGTTTTTCTTATAAATGAAAGAATAAGTTTTTTAAATTCGTGATCATATAGGAATATCCCAACTACTACGATTAACGTATTAAGAACAAGTGCAATCAAATTATATGTCTGTAATACATATTGCACTCCAATAAAGGTTACACCAAAATAAATTGTATACGGTATTACAATTTGGAATACAATTTTTGTCCTCACTGTACTTACTGCTATATATCCAATCAAAGCCACTATTTCAAATAAAACCATAGCGTAAGCCGCTCCTCTGACTCCACCAATGCTACTGAAGCTATATAGCATAATTCCTCCAATCACTAAAGCAATACACTGTACGGCAGTTCTCTTATTTTGAAAGCCACTCGTTGTTAAACCATCCGCGATAGCAATATTTAAACTTTGTAATACAATAAGAAAAGATAGTATTTGGAGCGGCTCTATTGCATTATTCCATTCCTCATGAAAAAATATAGAAATAAAATAGGGTGCTAAATTATATAAACCTATCGTCATACATATTCCCACGACCGCCATTGATTTTATTTGAAGCATATTTAATTTCGTATGTTCTTCTAAATTATTCTGATTATAGTGTTTAAAGAGCACTGGAAAAAATGCCCCTGCAATTACCCCTGGCACTTGATATAAAGCCGCTGGCATCCGATAAGCAACCGCGAAAACCCCCACCATACTTAACGGTAAAGTATAATTGAGTAAGATGGGTGCTAATTGTGGCGTACTCATTATTAAAAAACCACTAACAATAAAAGGACCTAATTGCCAAAACAATCCTTTATGAATTGCTACTTTCATATTCATGCTCGTCTTTTTTCTCATAACGTATATGCTAAATAAACCGCCAATCATATAACCAAAAGCATATAAGCGAGCTGTTGTATACACTGGTAACTCTCCGAAAATGCAAAGGCATGTAATAATAATGACAACTGATGCGGATACAACTTTAATTAGTGCTATATATTTCATACGTTCCATAAGCTGAAAATAGGCAATCGCTATATTTTGCCATGTAAGGCCTATTAACATCAGGAACATTATGTTTAACATCATATAAATTAAATTCTTATCCTCATATACATAATGAATGGCTATATAACCAATTACAGAAATAGAAATAAGAAGAAGCATCCTTATCTTTACGTATGAAGATACAACCGTTTCTAAATCTACTCCATCCTTTGCCCCTTCTCGAAGAAATGTATTACTAAGCCCTAAATCTGTAAAAAATAACATTACAAACGTAAATGCTATTGCAACACTAAACATCCCGTAATTTTGGGCATTAAAAAAGTTGGCTAAAGCAATTAAGCTAATGGCTTGAAGAAGATTAGCTAAAATCGTACTATAAAATAGATGTACAATATTGTTTAGAATGGATCTACCCATACCAGTTCTCCTTTGCATGTAACCTACTTATATTTTTTGTATTATTTTAATATTTAAATAAAATTATATTTACTATCTTGCACCATTCCCGTTCAATACAATAAAAACTGTCTTACATAAAATACGAATATCCATTTTAACCGTCTTCAATTCAATATATTCCATATCCAATTCCAACTTTTCTTTCGGATCAAGATTATATCCTCCATTTATTTGTGCCCATCCTGTTAACCCTGGTTTCACTAATAAACGCTCCCTGAATTCCGGAATAGTAGCTTCAAATTTTTTATAAAAATACTCTCTCTCTGGCCTAGGGCCAACAAAAGACATATCACCTTTTAAAATATTTATTAGTTGTGGTAATTCATCAATTCTCGTTTTTCTTATAAACAATCCAACCTTTGTAATTCTCGGATCATTTTCATTTGCCCATTGTGGTCCGTTCTTTTCCGCATCGCTAACCATCGATCTTAATTTAAATAAATAAAATTTCTTTCCTTTGATTCCTAAACGCTCTTGAAAATAGATTGGAGCCCCCGATGTCTCTAAAGCAATCAAAACACAAAAAAACAACATAATTGGTATCGTAAAAAGTAACAATATGAGTGAAAATATAATATCAAACAAGCGTTTAACACTTCGATTCAAAACCTTATCCTTTTCTTGAGCCGGAATAGCATACAACTTCGCTTGATTTGTTTCACGAATCATGGATCGTTACCCCCAAATTCAAGAATATAAAACTATACCAAGTAATTCACATTCTTTCCGCTTTATGTCCGCTATTACTTTTTTCACTGTACGCAGAGAATCTTTCCGCTTTTTGACTGCCAAAATTACTCCATCACATTTCTCCGCAATAATATACGTAGTAGGAAGCTCAAATACTTCGGATGAATAAAAGAAAATGTAATCAAAATCTTCTTTCCACTTAGCAATTACATTATCAAATTCATCCATAGCAACTAAGGGCGTTCCGCTGTGTACTGTTTTTTTTGCAGGAATACAATACAAGTATTTAGACAAATCACTTGAAAAAGTTTCATAATTAGATGGAGGGGAGCTTATTATATCGTTTACTGTTGTCATATGATCACTTTGTAATAGTAGGTGTAGTTTAGGGTCCGAAAAATTCACATCGATAAGTAACACCTTTTTTTTCATTTCCGCAAACACTAGCCCCATATTTACTATAAGCGAGGCAACGACGCCTCTGTCCTTCGTTGAAATAACTGAGAATAGTTGTTTTCCAGATTTTTTCAACTCGTGATATACAGTATAAAACTGCTCTTTCATCAGAGCATCATGCGGATCGAATGGTAGCTTTTTCTTTGTCTTAAACATCGACATGTTCACCTCGATATATAGATGATTGCTTATCAACCTCTGTAGGTTTCTTTTTTCTTTTCGGTTTCATATTTATATGACCAATAACAGAGACTGTCGTTATTTTCTCTAAATCTTGTTCCACGTATATACGTTCATCAAAATAATCTCGAAATATAGCTAAACCTACACCAACAAAAAAACTAACAATTAAAGAGATAGGAATGATAAGTTGAAATTTTGGAAACAATTTCTCCGCTTTTTCCTGTAAGTCTGGATTAATCAATATTTTTACTCCCTGTACATTCGTATATTGTTGAAAGCTTTTTTGAGATTGTTCTGCCAATGACTTTACAATTTCTTTCACGATTTTAGGATCCGAATCTTTTACTGTAACAGTAACAATTTGTGAGTTGTCCGTATTCACTACTGAAATTTTTTGTGCTAATTCATAGCTTGATTGTTCTAATTTCAAAGTGTTTTTTACTGTCGAAATAATAAGTGGACTTTTTAAAATGTCAACAAACGATGTTACAAGTTGCTTATTTTCTTGTGTTTTATTCGCTGTATTTTCCTTATTAAACTCATCTAAATTTCCAACAAGAATTTGCGCTGAATATTGATACGAAGGCTTTAGCACATACATAGAAATAAGAACTAGAGAAACGGTTAAACAACACATCGTCAAAATGATCGTTACAAATCTTCTTTTCAATAACTGTTGAAAATCTTTTATACTCATTTCTTGCTTCAATTATTTCACCGCCTTTGTCTGAATAACATCCTGCACATCATTTTCTACAAATAACTCTTTCCTCTCTCTATCAGCTCGTTTTGTTACATACTTTCCGACTCTAAATGCAAATTTTTCTACAAATACATACGAAATCATTGCTAGTATAAGCGAAAGAATAAGCGACAAAATTAAAACAATAGGTAACGGTAATATTTCATGGAGCACGTATATAAGAGAAAATAAAGATATGATATGGTATAAATAAAGACTGTAAGAAATCTTCCCCAAATATAACAAGTATTTATTATGCAGCAAGGACGACAAAGTTGATACTGACAAGCTTAATATGACAAATAGACATGCGCTTATCGCTACTACGTAGTCTCGAAATATAAAATTATTGAGCACTTTAATTTCTCCAATAAGCCCTTCATACATATAAAGTAAAATCGCAAATAAAAACCATGTAATTTTCGTATTTTTAGTACACTTACTATAAAAAGCTATTAAATTATTTTTATACTTCGCAACTAGTGCTCCTAGTAAAAACAGCACTGTGTAATGCAACGTTAATACATAGCTTGTTAATGTTAAACTCGAGCGAAATAAGAATAATATCACGACAGAACATATACTAAAACTAAACAATGATAGTAATGAACCCCTTACTGTTTTTCGTAAACAAACCATCAAAACTAACGGAAAAATTATAGATATTCGCATTTCATGTACAAGTGACCAAATCACACTGTTATATGTATCAGTATTATATTTCCCAACCAATAAAACATGCTGTGCTATTAGACTTGAAGAACTTTCAATCGTCCATGAGCGATTAAACCATTCGCTTAAATAAGAAATACCATATTTACTTATTGTAGTCTGGCATATAATAGCTATGACTATTGCCACAATATACGGAATATATATTCTGCATATACGTTTTAGAAGGTATGATCCATAGCTACTATATGTTTTTTGAATAGATTCATACAAAACAAATCCACTCAAAATAAAAAAGACAATAACTGATTCGTTACCACTACTAAAAATAAGACGTGCAGGCGTTTCTTTTAATAGATATACAACAAATGGTTTATTATCTTCATAACTGTAATTTTGAAATGCTGAGAAAATCATCAAATGATGACCAATCATTACTACCAATGAAGAAATTCCTCTTATAGAATCCAGTTCTTCATGCCTTTCCATCGTTTTACATCAACTCCTAATGAAATGATAATAATCATTTCAAAGCGACATCTTTATTCATATTCCTCTCCTTTCTTTTCATTCCAATTTTTCATATTAAAATGATTTTATAGTATAAATTTGAGTGTATTGTAACATTTTTTGTAATATTATGAATAGTTAATCTTTAAAATTGGCATATACCAATTTCAACCTCGAAAAATGGGTAATATTGTTAGAAAAACATTATAAAAATACCTTGCATATTTACAAAATTAAAGAGAGGAATAGTGTTTTTCAATATAAAATAAAAAAGATAGCCTTTATAGGCTATCTTTTTTATTTTATTTAATTACTGGCACCACTATATGCTACATGTCGTTTCTCAATTCTTTCTTCAATTTCTTTCATATTTTCTTTATTATTTAATAGTGATTGTTTATTTTCAATTAATAATTGTTTAAAAGATTTTCTCACTTTTTTTCTCATTTTCATTGTCCTCCTTGGGGGATGGTTTATATAAAAGATAAAGAATTATCTGGTTGTTCTTATAATAATTGATTGTTGTGAATTCTATTTGAACTTCATATGAAAATTACGTTTATTTTCTGACAACTTTGTGAACAACGCAAAAAAGAGATCATCCTAAAACCATTTTGAAGTTGCTTCATTTAATTATATAAATTGCTATTTTCGTCATCTTATATCGATTTATCTTGTCGAAATATTTATATATTTCAAGATGAATTCTATATTATCCCATTCACTAAGATACTGTTTTCCAAAACAAAAAAAGAAGGTGTCACCTAGTCAACGTTCGACTCATGTAACATCCCTCTTTCCAAACTATTTATAGCATATTGATTAATATTTCAGGTCTTCCCCAATTCATTTCGTTACAAACAAATCGTAGTTTTTCTTCGTTCATTGTGTGTAACCCTTCTTCTATTGAGCATGAAATTGGAACTTCACAATGAATTTGCGCTAATTGTAAAGAGATATTTAAGTTCTCTAAATCACTTTCAATTTTTGTACGCTGTGCTTTCGTTAATGATGCTATATTTTCTAGTACTGCCGATACTGTACCATGTTCTTGAATAAGCTTATACGCTGTTTTTTCACCAATACCTTTTACACCTGGATAATTATCACTTGTATCTCCCATGAATGCTTTTGCATGGACAATTTGCCAAGGTTCTACACCTTTCTCTTCCATGATTTTCTCCGGTGTATAATACTCATAATTTCCAATTCCTTTACGAAGAAGCATAACTGTAACGTTCTTTTCAACAAGTTGAAGTAGATCTGTATCTCCAGTTAAAATATAAACTTCCGCTTCGTTACAATATTGTTTTGCAAGTGTACCGATACAATCATCCGCTTCATAACCTTTCATACCGATGACTGGAATAGATAATTTCGCAGTCATTTCTTGCACTAAATCAAATTGTGGAATTAATTCTTCCGGCGGTGCTGCACGATTTGCTTTATAATTCGAGAACGATTCTGTTCTAAATGTCGTACTTCCCATATCCCAGCACGTTACAATGTGTGTTGGCTCAATTGCTTGTGTTGCCGTTAATAAATGCTTCATATAACCATGAATCCCATTCGTTGGGGTACCATCTTGTCTCTTCATAAATTGTCCGTAGACACTTGTTGCGTAAAAAGCACGAAATAATAGTGCCATACCATCAACTAATAATACTTTTTTCATAATACCTCTCCTACTAACAAAAAATAATAACCTCACGTTATCACGTAAGGTTATATATAGATTACCATTCTACGTTTTTGTTCAACTTTGTCTATTATACATTGTTTTTTTATATTTAGCATCATTAACAAATTAAGACGTTCTACCACAACAAGTATGAAGTATTCCTGAATACGTATTTTTACCTGTCGAAACAACTACAGCTTTTGCAGTTCCGCCAACAATATAAGTACCTTTGAAACATACATTTTCAAGTTCAAGTGGATTATAGTCTTTCATCCGTTTTAATGGAATAAATCGTTTACGTTCTAGATGATAGCAGCTTTCAAATTTCTCAATACTAGCATCGTTTCCTGTCAGCATAGATTCATTCACTAATAAATCATTTGCATAAATAATACGTACATCTGCTGGTACTGTATCGCCCTCTGAAAGAAAAATCATATCTCCAGGTACAAGCTCTTGTACTGGTAGCTTCATCATTTTCAATTCATTGTTTAGCCCTGTTAGGCTAGATGCTTCTACTCTAGAAACAGTAACTGTTTCACATTGTAATTCATCACGTGCATTTTGTTTTGAAAGACCTGGAATCATTTCACTTAGCTTTATCATCACTTCCGCAATACGCGCTCTTTTTGAAATTAATTCATTTCGGCCGTATACTTGAATTCGTTTTTGTGCTTCTTTCACAGATAGTCCGTCTCTTGTTGTTTTAAAATACGCAAATACAGATTTTACATCTCTCGTTGCAATTTCAATTAATAAATCTTTATTTTTTTGGAGCATTATTTGTTCTTTTATTGATTTTTTACTTAGTTTATATGACGTGTTACCCACAGTTTTGTTTGCATATAACATATTATCGTCTCCTCCTTTAAACATAGGAAGAAACGCTTTGTTTCTCAATTTATCCACTTTAGCGTGAAAGTATCTAGTGCTGGAATACTCAAATAAACGCTACATTATGATAAATATAAAGGGAGGAACAAGTCGTTTCCTGCCTACATCATATATTTTTGATTTGAAGCATATGGGTAACGGAACCGAGTCAGAATTTGACATGCTCCTCACCTCCTCATTTATTTTTTAGTTATAATCTATACTATGAAATTACTCATAGCTTTGTAACAAAAAAGACCCTTACTCATAAGAGAGCAAAGGTCATTGCATACACAAATAAGCGATTCCTAATATAATTAGAAATCTACGGACCTCTCCCTCGTCGAGTTTTAGCACTGTATAGCATAGGTTCATTACCAGCTACGTTAAGAAAAACCTTAATTCGATCATTCCTGTTGACCCATTGGCGTCTCTCGACATTTTTGGGCAGTAGCATTTCTCTATACAGGAGCCTCACCTAACAGAGACTTATTTTAATTACATAGAAAATGTTACTCTTATTTAAAATAGATGTCAACACTTTGCATGGGAATTTTTCCTTATTACAACAACTACCTCTCATATACACACTATTTCTCTTTCGACTAATTAAATGAATCAAGCACACATTTCAAAATTAGCAAAAATAAAAACCTTACGTTTAAACGTAAAGTTTTTAATAAGTTATACAACCAGCAATTACAATCCCAATTGAAAGCGATAAAAACATAAGAAAAAGACCGACTGCTTGATTATCTTCTTCGAGACTTTTATTTATATTAAAGCGTGGTGTAAGCCACTCAGCTAAATAAAAGACGATAATTTGAGCCAAAATCCCAACTGCTCCCCACCAAACCATATCAAGAAGTGAAATGGAATTAGCGGCTGTCGAATATAAAACAATAGCTAACCCAAGTAGTCGTCCTCCAAGTACATAGCTTACCGCCTTATTTCCTTGGGCCATTAGCTTAAATTCTTTTACTTTCGTTGTTACTTCCATTAGGAAAAGACCAATGCATAAAAGGCCTAGTGTTACTGCTAAATATAATAAAAAATTAATCATATACTTTCCTCCTTTTTTATACCTACCGGTAAATAGTACGATTCATTCCCCGTAATTTTTTCCCCCGCACGAATACCGATACTACTCGCTTTTCCGGCAATTAAAAACGAACCAAACACATACGACAGTTTCTCCATCCCTTTTTCTGTTTCCAAGGATACGACTGGAAGTTCTGTATACTTTTGAAATATCGGCAGTGACGCTTTATATGTTTGGTGTGCATTTTGAAGCATAATATGTTCGTCCTTATCGCGAATGGTAATTGTGTCCCCTTCTCTACCAAATGAAGGTTTTTGAACGAAAGAACCTTTTCCTAAAAATAAATCTGGTTCTAAATATGTAGGTAACATATATTCTTTAATCCACTGTTGTTCCTCATTTGTATAAAAGGCCTCTTCTTCTGCTAATCCCCAAATAAGACACTGAACTGATTTGGGCTGAAGTAAAAATGCTGACAATGGATTTATTATAAAAAGCTTTCCGGCTTTTACAAGTTGCAACAGTTCCACACCTACCAAATCTCCTGTTTCAGGATCTTGATCCTCAATTAAATCTTCTATCGGATATGTTTGGCGATATAACACATCAATCTGTACTCCATCCCTATCCACTAAAGCATCTTTTGTAATTCTAAGTTCTGACATTGGCACTACTTTATTCTCAACATGGCATAACTGACTCAAATACACAGTCGTATTCCAATCCTCAATATGTTCATGATGTGCTGTAAAAACAACATTTGGGTTGTCTATTCCCTTTGTCGCTTCCATTACGGCTTTTGTAATACCAGAAGATAGTAATCGTTCTTGATCCGAGTTTGGATCATCATAGCCTAGTTTCTCGCAAACTTTTCCATTCATTTGAAAGCATTCCATAATAAAAGTTGGTGTATCACTATTAAACTCAAGCATTTTAATTTGGTTATCATCTGTTAAAACGAAATCAAATCGCGAAATAACAGATTCAGGATATAATCCTTTCATTCTAATGAATGATAAGCTCGCAGGAGGAAACCCAAGTTCAAGAAGCTGTTCGTCACTTAAATTACGCAAAAGTCTAGCAGTCTTAAAAAATATTTTCCCCATTCGTTCAGTTGCTAATTGCAATTGTTTCATAGTCTGATTTGTTATAGAGAAAACATGAAACAGACTATACTCACATTCATATAAATCCGACCAAAAATTCGGATATTTCAAATAAAACTCTTTTCTATCTCTTATGTATTGCGACATATTTTAGCCCCCAAATCCTCCCTTTGAACCGCTTCCAATTCCACCTTTAAATTCCGCAGACGATTGATAAGATTTAAACGCCGATGAATTTTTAAAAGTGGATTTATTTTGATAGTAACTCCCACCATAGAAGTAATGCCCACGATAACCTGAACTACTATCATCACACTGCCATACCCCAAGTTCATCATCCCAATCCCAATCTGAACAACTATTATCATTCGGTTTTGGGGGAAGATCTTGTGCGCAGCCAAATAAAGTGCCAGTCATTAAAGACGTTACGACACCGCCTACTAACCATTTCGTTTTTGTCACCTTCGCACTCCCCTTTTTAAATTCTATTCCTATTATATAAGATAGCATGATAAAGTAGAAGAAAAAGGAAGAAGAGGGATAAAATGCGCTTAGAATATCGAATTAACGATGAAACGAAAGGGTATCCTGCTTTATGGAACTACGCAAATATTTCTAATTCTGAAATCATCGCACGCATGACTTGTGAATATTTTATAAAAGATAAAAATACATATGTTGTTACTGCAACTTCAGTAGATTCAGACGGAACAGCAGTTATATATATTCAAAAAGAAGAGTTTGCAAATGACCCTTCAGACCCTATATACTCCCACATCGGTTTTGAAGTTAGAGAACTACGTGAAACGAGTTCATGCATAATAGATAGTAAAGATATATGGAACTATGAAGAAATTTTACCATCTCTTCATTCAGATATTATATATATTCAGCGCGACGGCATGCATATGGAGTTCACTTTAGATTCAAGAGAGATTGATGAAGACAGAAAGTGCTATATTTATTATGGAAACTTCACAGGTGAATCCAGATAAAGTAGATATATTTATACAACAAAAAAACCTTACGTATAAAACGTAAGGTTTTTATTTAGCCCCACATATGCCGTTCTCTCTAGATGTCCATAAACCTGCTCTCACAGGTGGATGCTCTCACAAATGTTTGTAACTTCCTTCTTAAAAAGACGGCATGTTAGCTACATTTAAATATTGAACTTCCATATTAAACTTATTGGTTTAAGACATGCATAAGCTACGTACACCGTAGGAATTTTATATAATGTTAGTTGAAATAAGACCCCCGCACGTGCCGCTCCTCGTAAATGTCCAAAAACCCGCTACTCGCAGGTGGATGCCCTCACAGTTACCGTACATCTTCCTCCACAAGGAAGGCTTGATGATGGTCGCTAAATATTGAGCTTCCGTATAACTAACATCGGTTTTAGACATAAATAAGTTACGTACACCGCAGGATGTATTATTTACTTGTCGTTATATTATCACATTGTTTCCAATGTGTAAAATACAAAGTTTTTCGAGCAATCTCTTGCTTGTGACCTTATTTTAATACAAATTATTTTTGCATGCAAGTGATTAATCTTCTTCTTTTGCAATTTGATTTTCTGAATAAGAAATCCAATCACTCCAGCTACCTGCATACAATTTAATATTTTGAAAACCAGCTAATTTTAATGCAACTATATTTGGGCACGCTGTAACACCAGAACCACAATATACGATTGTTTCCTTCTCTTTATCGAGATTTTGGAAACGTCCTTGCTGTTCCTCGTTGTTTTTAAAGCGTCCTGATTCTAAAATTCCATCTTTCCAAAAATAGTTTACTGCTGTTGGAATATGCCCTGCCTTCGAATCAACGAGTTCTTCAGCACCAGCATAACGTTTTGACTCTCTAGAATCAATTAACGTAATATCTGTACCTGCATGAATATTCTCTTTGACCGTGTCCATCGTTACAAGCATATGATCTTGTATATTTGCTTTGAATGCTTTTCGTTTAGCAACAGGAATTTCCGTTGTTATCGGTAGTCCATTCTCTTTCCAAGCTGGAAATCCGCCATCTAATATATATACTTTCTCATGTCCTACATAGTTTAATAACCACCAGAGACGAGAAGCATTTGCACCCGCTTCACTGTCATATGCAATTACTGTCGTATGTTCATCAATACCAGCTTGCGAAAGCTTGTCTGCAAACTCCTCAATATTTGGCAACGGATGGCGACCACCATGTTCTGTTACAGGACTTGATAGATCTAAATTTAAATCAAAATATAACGCATGAAGAATATGTTCTTCCTCATACTTTTCTCTACCCCAATTAGGATTCGCTAAATCAAAACGACAATCGATTATACGGACGTTCTCATCTTCTATATGCTCACGTAACCATTCGACTGTAACTATCATCTTTAACGACCTTCTTTCTCTTGCAAACGACTTACATACTCCATAACCATTTCTTCTGTAACATATTTACGCTGTAGTGTAACACCATTTTTTGCAAGATCATTAATTTGCTTTGTTACAACATTAATGACATCAACCGAAAATTCTTTCCCATTTGACGCAAGAGATACGGCTGCTTCAATAGCTGCTTCACGCTGCGCATCTAATTGTAAACATGCTTTTACACTTTCATTTTGTTTACGAGAATGTGCTGTAATTGCTTTATGTACTTCCATCTTCTCTTCCCCCTAAATAAGTTATACTTTCTTATTCAATTCCATTGCAAGCCGAATCATATCACGGCATACAATTCCATTTTCAATAATCTCTTCTTCATAATGCTTCGAAAAGTAATCAAAATCAATAGAAAAAATACGAAATCCACATTTTTGATATAACGCAAGTTGTGAAACGCTAGAATTACCTGTCCCAATTTCAATTTTGTGCATGTCATATCCTTTAGCTATTTCTATCGCATGCAGCAACATTTTCTTACCAATATCTTTCCCTTGCATATGTTCTACAACCGCAATATTCATAATTTCCATCGTCTTTGGTCTTGTTTCCAACAACACATATACACCAACCACTTTCCCCTCTACTTTAGCTACATATACCATTCCTCTCTGTATATATGTAGCAATTTGCCGCTCGCTTGGATCAGCAAGCAAGAGTAAAGACTTTGGCACATTATCTTTAGAAACACGCTCTAATACAACATCCATAAAAATCCCCCTTCTCCATTGTTCTAAACCCTCCTTGTCTACCATAAGTAATAGAAAGGAGGGATTCACCATGGACAACAATGAGAAAAAATGCAACGTCATCTCCATTGATGGAAAGAAAAAGAAAAGCGACACATATTCCTATCCAAAATTAGTAGTCGAAAACAAAACATATGAGTTTTCTTCATTCGTCTTATGCGGTGAAACACCAGACGGCAGACGCTTAGTTCTTACACATATGATTTCTACTGATGAATTCGCAGGGTTCGTAAAATCTTTAGATACTGTATTACAAAAGAAAATTGAACGAATCTTTTTTTCATAGCGACTATATAACATAAATTTCTTTTTCTATTTCTATTAACTGCTTTTGAAGCTCTTCTTTACTTTGCTCATATAGTGTTACATCAATTTTTTCAGCTAAAGCGAATAATATACTTTCATAATATTTCTCAACATCTTGCTGCATCACTTTTTGGAATAAATTCCATTTTGTATCCCACTCTTGCTTATAATGATGAACGAATAAATCTTCTTCATCAGCTACATAGTTTGATACGAAAGGTTCTAGCACTCCTTTAGCGTCTTCTTGCATAAAAGCTTTATCATTTTTTTCAAAAAAGCTTTTCTCGTTTTTAAAATGCGTTAGTGCCTTTTTGAAATCTTTTATTTCTATTGAAGGAAATGGCTCTTTATGTGTAATAACTTTATATTCATAATCTACTGTTCCGCCCAGAGAAATCGATTCATTTTCTCCTTTGCAGTTCACAACAATTTCATCCTTTGCACGCTTCATCGCTTCATCTATCCATCTTTCAAGACGTAATGATGTCGCACGCATTTCTTGTAATAAATCATGTTGAATAAATGAAACTAATTCCATTACACACTGTTGCAACTGCGTTTTTACATTCCCATCTGTTCGAAGTGATGCCGGGTTAATAAATTCAGTAAACACATCGTTATAGCGTAGGAATAAGCGTTGTTGTACGTAATAAAGCAATTCTTTCACTTCATTTTGCATTGCTTGTTCTTCAGCGAGCACACTATATGACGAAATAATATGAAGTAGCTGATCACGCTCTGCTTCATTTTTTTTTGTTTGCTTCACTTTCTCATCATTTCCCTGCTTTGCGCCATTTATCATATTTACAAGAAGTTGATTTGCTCCTTGCAATGCACCATATAAAGCATGCACAGATACAAGCATTAAATCCCTCATCATAAAGGACGTAAATGATTCTTCAAACTTAGCAATCCCAGAGTTTTGTAAAATGCCATACTTTTCTTTGTCAATACTTTCCCCTTGTTTTTCCTCAAGCGCACATAAACTTGAAATTGCAAATAAACGTGGATTTCTAATGCCATATTGCAAGAGCTGATCCGCAATATAACCTTTTACCATTTTAAGTTCTTCTTCAGACTCTGCTAAATCGGCCGCATTAATTAAGAAGAACATTTTATCAAGCGCAAACGTATCCTTTACACGACCGAGCTGAATTAAAAATTCACGATCTGCACGAGAGAAAACATGATTATAGTATGTTACGAATAAAATAGCATCCGCATTTTTAATATACTGGAATGCAACATCCGTATGGCGGGCGTTAATAGAATCAGCTCCTGGTGTATCTACAAGAGCTACTCCTTGCCTTGTTAAAGCACAATCATAATAAAGCTCCATATACTCAACAAAGCATGATTTTTCTTCATTAGCTACATAATCAGAGAACTCCTCTAACGTAACTTGTACTTGTTCCCCTAAATGCGCAGCAACTGCCTCATATCCTTTTTGTACCGCTCGTAAAAAGCTAAATGTTGTTTTTTGCTTCCCGCTCGGTGAAGGATATTTCATAATTTTATCAATTTGCGTTAATGCTTCATCTAACGTAGTAATCTCATAGTGAAACAGCTTATAAACAGCTTTCATATCTTCTAATAGTGCTTGCTTTGATTTAAACTGAACAATTACTGTTCCGTGTGGTTTTTCCTCTGTAACCGGCAAAATTTGATTAATCGTTGCTGTCGTTGGGTTTGGTGATACAGGAAGTACCTTTTCACCGAGCAATGCGTTAGCAAATGATGATTTCCCAGCACTAAAAGCTCCAAATAATGCTACTGTAAATTGCTTCGTTTCTACACGCTGTCTTTTTCCAACTACTTCTTGCTGTAAATGTTTCAGCGCTGGCAATGGATCTAATATTGTTTCAGCTTTCTTCACTTTTTCTAATATACGCTGAATATTTAAAGCTGCCGTCCCTTTCATTTCTTCTTCACTAGCCATTTCGTTATCATTTACGATTTCTTGCTCTTGTAGCGTAAACTTCTCACTAACAATTTGTTTTTCACTTTGTAATATTTCGTCTATTCGCAATCCATCTGGTATAGAAATATGTTCATTCCAAACATCTCCTAAATAGCTCTCATATTCCTCATACGCCTTAATATATTGTAATTTCGTTTCTTTTGCTGTTTGTAACATCGTGTATTTTTCAATCTCTTCTTCAATACGAGCAACTTCTATCTTCGCTTTTTTCTGCAATGTACCCGTACTTTTCCCAAAGATTTGCTGAGATTTCATAAAGTATCTTTTTTTCAACTCATTTGCAACATCAGCTGTATATAGAAGTAAGTAATCACCGGTAAAGCCAGCCCCTTGTTTAATTGTTTCAGCCAATAATTCTGGCCCGAAAGCAATCTCTAGAGCATATATGTCCTTCCCAATTTCCTCTGTAAATAATCCCTCTTCTTTTAAGAAGGTTACAATGAATTCTTTCACATGAAAATCAAGTTGCGTTTCAACAGTCTTTTGAAGGGCGGAATGAAAAGCATCTACACGTCTCTGTTTTTCTTGCTCCGTCTTTCCCTTCGCAAATAGCAAACCAACTTTAAATTTCGTTAATTTCGTTTCTAAATACTCATTTGCCAATTCTCTCATTTCAAATGGCATTAAATACGCGTTATCTAATATAGCTTGTAAACCTTTAATAAATTCATTTCTTACATCAGACTCTTTACTCGATGCTCGATTTTTATTTTCAATTAACTCTTCCTTCTTTTCAACAATCTCTGAAAGCGACAGCGGTGACACTAATTCTTCCTCATATTTTATAAGCTGCTTTTCATTTTCAGAAAGAATAAATGAGAAATGTTCTTGCAGTAAATATTCTGTTTCTCGCTCCATTCCCGCACTTACATACTGCTCTTTTTCTTTCATGATAGAAGAGATTAGTACTTCTAAACTTTGAATCTCATTGTATGGATGATTCATCATTCGCAGTGATGTATAAAAAATACCATCTACTTCAATATCCCAGTTAGCAAAAGATTGTTTTACACTTTCTCTATACTCTTCAAAAGATAGTTCATTTTCTTTATGTTTATCTATTTGGTTTACAACAAGATAAACCGTTTTATTACGTTGTTTCAATTCTTTAACAAATTGTAAGTTTACTTCTGATTGGACATGGTTATAATCCATCATGTAAAAAATAACATCTGCAAGATGCAGTGTTGATTCTGTTGCTAATTGGTGAGCATCATCTGTAGAATCAATTCCTGGCGTATCAACTAACATAACTTCGTCAGGAATTGGTGCATCATTTCGATAAATATGAACACCAATTACTTCATCACCGTCTTTACATATTTGTTTTAATTCTTCTGCTGAATATGCGCCGTCATATTCATACTGTTCTCCAGACTTAATCGTAACAACAACGCGATCAGAACCTTTTTCAATTTTAACGACATTAGCACTCGTTGGAATTGGACTTGTCGGTAGTAATTGCGCTTTATATAGATGATTCATCATTGTCGATTTCCCTGCCGAAAAATGACCACAAAAAGCTATCATAAGCTGTTCTTGTTTATATTTTTGAATCACTTCAAACAACTTCAAACTATTCTCTGCATCTCCATGTTTTTGCCACTCTTCATAAAAACAAACAAGTTTTTTCATACCGTTTGTCTGTACTATGTTTGTCATCCCCTTGTTCCCCTTTATCCAAGATGTATATACTGTATCCCGCTATTTGTGTGACAATAATCATTTAGGACTGAGCATCCCAATGATTACAGTTTCACTTTACTATCATACTAAATTTTCAGCATATTCTCATTAAAAATAAAAAAATCCCTTTCATTCTTTTTACAAATGAAAGGGATTTTATGTAATATTATTCATTTTGTTGTTCCTACTCCATTTAATACATACTTTGTAACACCAACATATATAGCAATCGTTCCTGCAACAAGTGCATACATCATATTAACACACCAACCTTTTTTGATAATGATTATCACTTTTGAATACATTTTATCATTAAAGAGAATCATTATCAACAAATTTCTAAAAAAGAAAGCTCCTTCGGGAAAAGGAGCTTTACTGCCTGTTTTAAAGAAGTTTAAAACTTGCTGTGCACTCTTATTATATCTCATAATTCACAACTTAACAGCTTTAAAAATTGGAAATCTCCCCTATCCCCTCCCTCTTACATTTTGTATAATAAAAGGGAATTACTTATCAAGGAGGAAAAAAATGACACAAAATCTCACACAAGGCGAGAGGATACACTCAATTGATATTATTAGAGGAATAGCTGTACTAGGTATTTTTCTTGTTAACTGGCCAGTTATCGCTGGTGTTGATTCTCGAGACATTTCAGGCGTTTATGAGGGGTTAGACAGCTATATTCGCTTGTTTTTTGACATGTTTATTCAAACGAAGTTTTATACTATTTTTTCATTTTTATTCGGATTAGGTTTTTACATCTTTATGAGTCGTGCTGAGGCGAAAACAGATCGTCCGAAAACTTTATTTGTGCGTCGTTTGCTCATTTTATTATTATTTGGTTTCTTGCATTACGTTCTTTTATGGGACGGAGACATTTTACATAGTTATGCAATCGCTGGATTTTTCTTATTCTTATTTTATAAGAGAGAACCTCGAACTACTTTAATATGGGCAATCGTTCTATTAAGTTTCATGCAATTGTTCACGTTATTAGGTTCCCTTCTTATGTTACGAGTTCCAGTAGATGAATTAGGTCTTTCCACAGCAATTATGCCGTTAGACAACTGGGGCTTACAAATTACAGTCAGATTCCATTCTTTCTATTCTGAAGCAATAAATAACAGTCTTATTATGCTTCCTGAAACACTTGGATTATTTTTACTCGGATTATATGCTGGTAAAAAAGATATTTTCCGCCGTGCAAAAGAATTAGATCCAAAGCTAAAGAAATGGCAAATCATTATGTTCATTCTAACATTGCCAATGTGGTTTATTATGGTGTACTTCTTTATGAATAATCAACCATACACACCATTATCACTTATGGGAATTACGATGATAAGCGGAAAAACGTTATTCATATTCTACATTTTCACGCTGATGCGTTTATTACAAAAAGATAAATGGCAAAAATTATTACGTCCATTCCAGTACGTTGGACGAATGGCGTTAACGAATTACATCTCACATACAATTGTTACATTACTTGTATTCGGGCTATTGTTCAAAAATGATTATCTTGCTCCATTATGGGTAGGACCACTATTCTGCGTCGGTTTCTACACGTTGCAAATCTTTATTAGCCGCTGGTGGCTGTCACGTTATCAATACGGGCCACTTGAGTACATTTGGCGTCTTGGTACGTACGGGAAAATGATGCCACTTAAAAAGAAAAGCAAGGTCTCATAATGAGACCTTGCTTTTTTACGCTTCTCTTACTGCACCTTGCATAGACACTGGCTCTTCTTTTACTTTCACTTTACGCTGCGGCACCATATTAAATACGATATTTAAAAGTACTGCTGACGCACTTCCTAGAACTATTCCGTTATCCGTTAAAATACGAATATTTTCAGGAAGCTGTGAGAATAACGTTGGAACAACTGTAACTCCAAGTCCGATTCCGACAGAACATGCGACAATTAATAAATTTTCTTGTTTTCCAAAATCAACACTGCTTAACATTTTAATACCATATGCCATAACCATACCGAACATTGCTAGCATTGCACCGCCAAGTACTGATTTCGGAATAATTGTTGTGATAGCTGCGATTTTTGGAATGAACCCAAGAACAATTAACATACCACCGCAAGTATAAATAATAACGCGATTTCTTACTCCGGTTAATTGAACAAGTCCTACGTTTTGAGAGTAAGTTGTATATGGAAATGCGTTAAAAATTCCACCTAAAACCATTGCTAATCCTTCTGCACGATAACCTTTTGTTAATTCTTTTTCACCGATCTTTTTATTACAAATATCAGATAATGCAAAATATACACCTGTTGCTTCTACAATCCCTACGCAAGCAACGAGAATCATTGTAATAATTGGTGTTAATTCAAATGTTGGTGTACCAAAGTAAAACGGCTGAATACCATGGAACCAATCTGCCTCTCCAACCGCTTGCAAACTTACTTTCCCCATGAAAGCTGCAACGATTGTACCGAACAACAGACCAAGTAATATAGAAATAGAACGTATAAAGCCATCAAAGAAACGATACATAATGATGATAAATAATAATACTCCAAATGCTAACGCTAAATTTTCAAGACTTCCGAAGTCTTTGCTCCCTACTCCTCCAGCCATATCATTAATAGCAGCTGGAACAAGTGTAACTCCAATTACGGTAACGACAGATCCTGTTACAACAGGAGGAAATAATTTTACGAGTTTCCCAAATAATTTCGCGAAAATAACAACAAATAATCCCGCAGCAATAATTGCCCCATATATGGAAGACACACCGTATTGTTTACCAATTGCAATCATCGGCCCAACAGCTGTAAATGTACAACCTAGTACAACTGGAAGTCCAATACCGAAAAAGCGATTTGATAATGCTTGTAAAATTGTTGCCACGCCGCACATTAATAAGTCAATCGATACTAAATACGTTAATTCTTGTTGATTTAAACCAAGTCCTCCGCCGACAATAAGAGGAACAATAATTGCGCCAGCATACATAGCCAGCATATGCTGCATACCAAGCGATGCGATTTTAAATGGATGTTGCTTCATCGTTTATTTCACCTCCGCAGTTTCATGCTGTACAAATGTAACTGTGCCGTTATCAAGTGATGCAATTTCTGCTAGTGATTCAACACGAACGCCTTGTTCACGAAGCTTCTTTCCTCCATCTTGAAATGCTTTTTCAATAACAATACCAATTCCTGCAATACTCGCTCCTGCTTGCTCTACTAAACTCATTAAACCTAGAGCAGCCTGACCATTTGCTAAAAAGTCATCGATAATTAAAACGCGATCATTTTCATCGATATGATTTCGAGATAATGAAATTTCATTCGTTTCTTGTTTCGTAAATGAATATACGTTTGCAACGTACATATTATCTTGTAACGTTAACGATTTACGTTTTCTTGCAAAGATTACTTTTACACCAAGCTCTAATGCAGCCATAACTGCCGGTGCAATGCCCGAAGATTCAATCGTTACGATTTTTGTAATGTTCTCTTCTTTGAAACGTTTAGCAAATTCTTTTCCGATCTCTTGCATAAGTACTGGGTCAATTTGATGATTTAAAAATGCATCTACCTTTAATACGTCACCAGATAAAACCTTTCCTTCGTTCAAAATCTTTTCTTGTAATACTTTCATGTTTGTTCCCCCTCTTATGCAATAAAAAAACTCCAAAAGCCGCCACCACTCGTTACAAGTGAGAGACGCGCTTTTGGAGTTTCGCAAAAAAAGAATGCTAAACAAGCAAATATATTCGTCCTCACTCATAGTCAAAGTATTTACGGTACTTCGGTAGAAACTTGCAGGCCATATCCCCGCGATTATATGAGTGTAGCTAACTATTTATTTTATAGAAGGATTATAACGCACTTTTTATACTTTGAAAAGCTTTTCTTAATAAAACACGTACAAATTTTATGAAAATATCATTTTCGTTCGAGTTTTGTAAACTCTTACATATCATATTAAAGATTCGTTAAAATGATTGGCCCATCTTTTGTAATCACAATTGTATGCTCATATTGAGCTGATAATTTCCCGTCCATCGTTCTTGCAGTCCATCCATTTAAATCTACTTTCGAATATCGCATACCTACATTTACAATGGGCTCAATTGTAATTACCATTCCTTCTTGTAGCTCAGGTCCTTGTCCTTGTTTCCCAAAATGAAAAATTGCTGGTTCTTCATGAATCTCTTTCCCAATCCCATGTCCCGTAAAGTCTCTTGCGACAGAAAAACCTTCCTTTGCTACATAGCTTTCAATTGCATAGCCAATGTCTCCTACATGATTACCGATTATCGCCTGATTAATTCCTTTATACAAAGCATTCTCAGCTACTATCAACAACCTTTCTGCTTCATCAGAAACATTTCCAACTCTATACGTCCAAGCAGAATCTGAAAGACCACCATTTAAGTTTACTACCATGTCAATTGTTACAATATCGCCCTCAGTTAAAGGAACATCGGTCGGAAACCCATGACACATTTCATCGTTTACAGATGCACATATCGCATATGGATACCCGTTGTAACCTTTCTGCTCAGATGTTGCACCATGCTTTTCTAAATATGCTTCAACAAACGTATTAATTTCTTTTGTCGTAATACCCGGTTTCATCATTTTCGCAATTTCTCTATGACATGACGCAAGTAAATTTCCAGATTCGTGCATCAAATCTATTTCATTTTTCGTTTTAATTGTACTCATACTGCATCTCCTTACTAAACTTGCTATTTGCTGCTAAAGTTCAATCATACACATCCTCTTCCAAAATTTCAAAGCTCCCAATTACAAAAAGTATTATTTATTTTTGCATCAAAAAAACAGAAGGAGATTCTTCTGTTTTTTAATCATTTTTACATATATAATTCATTTTCAAAAACTCAAAACAACTACCATTTGTTTTCTGTATAAACGTTCCAACAGCTTCAAATCCCGCTCTTTTATACACTTTAATCGCTCTCTCATTAAATATCGCTACTGATAGTGTTATATAATTGCATCCGTATTTTTCTTTACTAAAAGCTAGTATAGCGTTTATAAACTGTAAACCAAATCCGTTTCCAGTTATATTAGGTCTCATTCCAAGACCTATATCAACCGTTCCATCATTTATTTTACAAACAGTAAAATAACCAATGAGAGTGCCATTTTCCTTCACAGAAAATGTATGATCCCCTCTACTCTCATCATGTAAAAATTCAGCTAAATCTTCTTCATCTGCCTCTATATCGTAAAAGGAATATTTCCCTTCATAATTCCAGTTGTATGCAATTTCTTCTGCTTCTTCTTGCGTCATTACTGTATATGTATAATCCAATTTTCTATCCCCTTTAAAAAAAGAGCTGCAAGTAAGCAGCTCTTTTTTATAAATCATAAATTTCTTTATACTTCGCTTCTAAATAATCTGCTAAGTAATTTGCATTTAATCCTTCACCTGTTACATCTTCTAAAATTTCAAGTGGCTTTTTCGTTTTACCGTATTGGTGAATGTTTTCTGTTAACCACTCACGAATTGGTGTTACGTTTCCTTCTTCTAATAATGCATCAAAGTTCGGAATGTCTTTTAACATTCTTTCCTTAAATTGCGCTGCATACATATAACCAAGCGCATAAGATGGGAAGTATCCAAATGAACCACCAGCCCAATGAACATCTTGCAATACACCTTGTGCATCGTTTTCTGGACGAATTCCTAAATATGCTTCCATTTTATCATTCCAAGCCGCCGGTAAATCCTTCACTTGTAATGTACCATCAAATAATTCTTTCTCAAGTTCATAACGAACCATGACGTGAAGCGGATATGTAAGCTCATCTGCTTCTATACGAATGAACGATGGCTTCGATTCGTTAATCGCATCATAAAACTCATCTACTGATATACCATTGAATTGACCATCGCTATACTCTTTTAATAAATCATAATTTTTCTTCCAGAATGATTTATTACGACCGATAAAGTTCTCAAAGAATAATGATTGTGACTCATGAATACCCATAGATGTTCCACTACATAGCGGTGTACCTTCAAATTTCTCTGCAATATTTTGCTCATATACAGCATGACCACATTCATGAATTGTTCCAAACACTGCCATACGGAAATCTCTTTCGTCATAGCGTGTCGTAATACGAACATCCCCTCTATTTAATGTAATCTCAAATGGATGTACCGTTTCATCAAGACGACCTGCTTCAAAGTCATAATTCAATTGCTTTAATAGCTCTAATGTAAAGTCTTTTTGTTTTTCTTTTGAAAAATGTTCTGATAAAGCACTTGTATTTAATCTCTTTTGCGACTCCGATATTTCTTTTACGAGCGGAACGATACGCTCTCGTAGTTGACCAAATACGTGATCTAACACTTCTACTGTAATACCCGGCTCATACATATCTAATAATGTATTGTATTTATATGTTTCGTAACCCCAATATGCAATAAATTTCTTCTTAAATTCAACTATTTGTTCTAAATACGGACGGAACATTTCGAAATCAGATTTTTCGCGGGCTTCTTCCCACACACTCTCCGCTTTCGCTTCTAATTTCACATACGCTTCATATTCCGCTTGTGGAATTTTCTTATTTCTATCATATTCTTTACGACACTCTTCAACCATTTTCTTTGTCGTTTCAGAAAGTTTGTCTTCACGTATTAAAGCTTCAAGCTCTGTTAAATAGTCCCCCATCTCATCTGAAGTCGACATGGCAAACACTTCTGATGAAAGCATACCAATTACTTCTGAACGCTGGTCTACACCTTTTTTAGGCGCACCTGTTCTCAAGTCCCAAAACATTAAGCTTAATGCTTCTCCGTAATTCTGTATCTTCTTCACATATGTTAAAAATTGTTTTTCTACTTCATATGTAGCTACTGTCATCGTATAAAAACCTCCTTTTTCTACCTCAAACTTAATTCGACATGGAAATCTAAATTCCTTTTATAATAGAAAAAAAGCTTGGCAAGCGCCAAGCTTTTTCCTTATAATTCTTTACCTTCTACTGGTAGTACGTTTTTCACCGCTTCTACCACTTTCTCATCTTCTGTATCAGATAAGAAGATTGATATAGCACCTTTATCGTCGCTCGTACGAATTAAACGGCCAATCCCTTGACGAAGACGTAAAATCATATATGGTACATCTACATCCCAGAATGGATCATTTACATGTTTACGCTTCGCTTCAAACACAGGATCGTTTGGAGGGAATGGTAATGACCAAATAATAACATGTGATAATGATGAGCCAGGAATATCTAAACCTTCCCATAAATGAACGGCACAAAGTACAGTCTCTTCTTCATTTTGGAAACGAGAAACGAGCTGACTAATTTCTTTATCCCCTTCATATAGGAACGGAACTGACATTTGCTCTTTACTTACATATTCTTTAAACGCTGCAAGCTCTTGTGTTGTACGGAATAATACAAGTGTACGTCCATTTGTTTTCTGTATATTTTCAAGTGTATATTGACACTTTCTTTCCCATTCATTTTCTTTCGTATGCGATAATAAGTTTACTGCCATTTGCTCTTCATAATCAAACGGTGAGGCAACTGAGAATGATAAGTAATCTTTTACCCCTAGGCTGTTTGCAGTAAATGCGAACGAATCATTGTCCGATAATGTCGCAGAAGAGAAAATGTATGGAATTTTCTTCGAGAATACTTTTTCTTGTAACACTTCTTCAACTGCACGCGGCATAATAACTAACGTGAAGGCACCATCACCTTCTTCACCCCACGTAATTACATTTTTCTCATGCATGAAAAGACGAAGTGAATGTTCTAACACATCTAAATGTTCATCAACGATATTTAAATCATATGTGTTTACTGTATGCATTTCACTTTCAAATACTAGTGCATCACCGACTTCACCGATTTTCGCATAAAGTCTTTTCGCTTCTGCAGTTACTTTTTCTGTCACAGTAATTTCTAAACGATCAGAACCTTCAATTTCCTTTTTATTCTCTTGTAACACATCGAAGAATCGCTCTGTTTGCCAAATTGTTTCTTCTACTAAATGTGCAAACTCTTCACGAATATCATTTTGTAACAATCTCGTTAAAAGTTG
Source organism: Bacillus cereus group sp. N8 (assembly GCF_016483685.1). Lineage (NCBI taxonomy): Bacteria > Bacillati > Bacillota > Bacilli > Caryophanales > Bacillaceae > Bacillus > Bacillus cereus group sp. N8. The sequence continues at coordinate 266,871 of NZ_JAEHBK010000002.1, forward strand.
CTCCATCATCGTTTGCTTTAAACGGTACGTTAAGGCTTTTTGAGCTGCATATTCTACAAGATGTCCTTCATCGAATACAACGCAGCTACTTTCAGGTAGTAATGGAATTTGTCCTTCACGTTTACGAGCATCGTACGTCCAAATATGATCCATATAGAAGTCTTGAGAACAAATGATTAAATCTGCCGCTTTACGATAATGTTCACGAGAAAGAGTTTGTCCACAGCGATGACGTGAATCGCAAGTGAAGCAATCTTGGAAGTAATCCCAGTTTACTTTTGACCATTCCTCATCATTTAAAAGTGGAAATTCTTTTCTGTCACCATAGTGAGTAAAGTTTTGCATCGTACCATGATCAAATACAAACTGTGGTAATTCATAATATACGTCTTCAATTACTTCCGGAGCTCGTCCACTCATAACATCTTCAAGTTTACGTAAACATAAATAGTTATCCATCGATTTCGCAAGTCTTACGTCAACAGATAGTCCTAATGCTTCAGATAACTTAGCAATGTCCCCTTCTTCTTTCACAAGCTGCTCAATTAACGTTTCATCTGCACAAGCGATAATAGCAGGTTTCCCTGTATAACGTGCATAACAAATTGCATATAGAAGATATACAATTGTTTTCCCTGTTCCTACTCCCGCTTCTGCGAACATAACTTTTTTCTCTTGGAAAGCGCGCTCTAACTGAAACGCCATAAAAATTTGTTCATCACGCTCTTCAAAGCCTTTTTCCGGAAGGATGTCGTAAAATACATCTCCAATCCACTCATTCAACTTATCATAAAAATTGTCTTGTTTTCCTACTTCAAATGGTAATCTCTTCTCAGTAAACATCCTTAGCCTCCAACCAAACAGTTTTTCTATAAAAAGATTTAGTAGCTGCTACTTATATGCGTGCAGCCACTTTCCCCTGTTGCAATACATAGAAATACACGAAAAAAAATTTCCCTTTCGAAAAAGGAAAATTTTCTTCTATATTAATGACTTTAAATACCGTTTATCAATCGCTGTTTCATGTGAAAGAGCTGATAAATATTCTTCCTGCGCTTTTTGTATTTCATCTACAATTACGCCTTGACTATCCACTTCTTTTCCGAGCTCATCATACGTACGGTGAATAGCTTTTTGAATCATTGATAATTGAAAACTATCCATATCACTGCCTCCTTTACGCATTACATAATAGCCAGTATATGCGTGCTGGAGGAGTTTTATACTATGAATTACGCGGTGGACGTTTTCCGAAGTATTGGTAGTAATCTGTACGGATAAATCCGTTAAATAGTTTACGTTTCTTCGACGCATCTTTTCCGTAACACTTCTCAAATGCTTCGTAACTTGTTAATAAATACATTGACCACGTATCTAACGGGCGGAATACTTGTCCCATTTCTTTATACAGTTGTTCAACGAGCGCTTTTTCACTTAAACGTTCTCCGTATGGAGGATTCGTTACGACGTAGCCATAATCCTCTTTTGTTGTGAAATCTTTTACTTGCATTTGTTTAAATGTGATTAAATCACCTAAACCTACTTCTTCTGCGTTATCTTGAGCAACTCGAATCATACGATGGTCAATATCAGATCCAATGATTTGTAATGGTTGATTATAATTTGCTAAATCTTCAGCTTCTTGACGAGCTTCACGCCAATTTTGTTTACCAACCCAGCCCCATTCATCCGATGCAAAACCTCGGTTAAATCCTGGTGCGATATTTTGTCCAATTAATGCAGCTTCAATCGGAATTGTTCCAGATCCACAGAAAGGATCCACGAAAGGACGATCTGGCTTCCAGTTCGTTAACTTAATTAAAGACGCAGCTAATGTTTCTTTTAAAGGAGCTTCCCCTTGATCCATGCGGTACCCACGTTTATGAAGTCCAACACCACTCGCATCAATTGTTAATGTTGCAATATCTTTCAACATTGCAATCTCGATACGGAATAACGGACCATCTTCTTCAAACCAAGTTGTACGTTTATATGTTGTTTTTAATTTTTCAACGACAGCTTTTTTAACGATACGTTGGCAATCCGAAACACTGAATAACTCAGATTTTAAAGATTTACCGATAACAGGGAATTCTCCGTTCTCTGGAATATAATCTCCCCAGTTTAATGCTTTCGTTTTTTCAAATAGCTCATCAAATGTTGTTGCTTTAAATTCGCCAACTTTAATTTTCACACGGTCCGCAGTACGTAACCATAAATTCGTGCGACAAATCGCCTTTTCATCTGCTTCAAATGTTACTTTGCTGTTTTCTACTTGACATTCATAACCAAGATCGCGAACTTCTCGGGCAACTAACGCTTCAATACCCATTGCCGCTGTTGCAATTAAAGTAACTTTTCCCATTTGCATTCACCTCTTATGTATATTCAAACAATAATTAATAGCAATTTGTCCTATTAATCATTAAATTTTACGAAAAATTTTCTCATTAACCATTGTAACTCATAATTTATAACTTCATACAAATAAAAAGCCCTCCTCTAACAAAGGAGAGCTGAGTTATTTCATAGTTGGTTCATAACGTTCTGTAAGCCATGTTCTGTTCCTTTGTACTGCAAACGGCCCACGCCTCGTACTCCGGTGGCAATCATCTATCTACAGGTTATAAAACCTGTCCTTTCCCGTCGTTCATTTCCTTGGAAAAGATTCCCCTACCATTATTTGGGTTTCTCGCTCGTGGGGTTTACCTCGTTCCACTCCTATCATTTCTTCAAGGACTTCGTCACTGTGGCACTTTAAAGGTAGTCAAACCATATCCGAAAGGACTTAGGTTTTTTCCCTGCCGTTAAACCAGCTTCACAGCCAGAATACCCTAGCTTATGACTTGGCTAGGCACGAACACTACGACCATCTCAGGTCGTGCGAGCATGGACTTTCCTCTACAACGTTGGCGTTGCAGCGATTACCCAAACGTTATGACAAACATTAGTATAGTGGAAACAAAAAGATTTTGCAATGTTTTTTTCTATGTAAACTACTTTAACCTTTTTGTTACCCTAATTTATTCGTATAACTTACTTCCAAATACAGCTTTTTCTAAATTAGATAGACGTTTTAAAATATCCGTATTCGTATTGTTATATACTGGTTGTGCAACTGGTGTTTGTACTGGTTGTTGCGGAACTTGTGTTGCCGCTACTTTCTGCTCTTCTAATTCACGTTTTAAACGAGCATTTTGTTGTTTTAATTGATCAAATTCCTTATGAAAAGCTTCATAATCTTTAATAATCATATCAAGAAACTTATCTACTTCTTCTTGTTGATAACCTCTCATACCTGTTTTAAATTCTTTTTCTAAAATATCTTTCGCTGTTAATTTAATTTTATCCGAAATCATTTTCTTCACCTCAAATTTTTGCCAAAGCTTTCATTAACTAAATTTTTTCAGAAACAATGCCTTTTGTCAATCAAATATGCAAGTACAATATTACATATTAATCTGCATTATTCCACTGTTCCTCTTCCATTATATCTTGTAAATCAGAAAAAAGAATGAAATAACTGTGATAATTTTCTATTTCTCCTTTTTTCTTAGCCGCTTCTACTATATATTTAGGGCTCCCAGGCTTTTCTTCATCATATACAGCTAAAAGTGCATCACTTTTTGCAATAAAAAATTGATTCTTTAATTTAAATTGCTCTGGGCTTTCGTACTTCCGTTTCGTAATACTATCAATGTGATCTGCTTGCGAAAGAATAAATTCGTAATATTCACGGTTATCTTCCTTCCAATTTTCTTCTTGTTCTAAAAAAGGAGTAAATACCGCTAATTTTAAATCTGGATATTCTACTTGAATCTCAAAAACAACTTCAGCAGCCCATAATTCGACTCCTAACTGGCCACTAATAATAACCCACTCCAAACCATCTTCTACAAAAGCAGTTAACTTACGACGAAGCGCCTTTTTTATACATTCTACTCCTGGATGATCATTTTTAAAGATTCCAAGCTCAAATGGCTTATATCCTGTTACAGTAACAACTTTCATATCAACACTCCATTACAAAAAAAGAACTAGCATTTCGCTAGTTCTAACATATCATTTACTTTTTAAACATTCCACCAACGTTTGGTCCGATATTCGGTCCGATATTTGGTCCAAACGGAGATACATTCGGTCCTGGTCCAAATGGAGATATATGATGCCCGTGGTGATGATGACCATGACCACATGGTCCACATCCCCCGCCGAATCCACCACCAAATCCTGGATTACCAGGATCTACAACGTTTACATTCGAGTTTGTTTGTGGGAAGAAGCCTTGATTTTTAATTTGTTGATGGTGTACATGTGTTGTATGCGTTGGGAAAATGTGTGGCACCACCGTTGTTGAAAAAGAATGTGTTACGCATTGTTTGGTCGGATGAATGACAGGAGCAGTTGTACAAATAGGTCCTACAGGCTTATGCCCTCCAAAACAAGGATGACAATGATGCATAGTTTTTCTCTCCTCTCTCTTAAAAAAAATCTGACTACACTTTACAATATGAGAGAAGAGGTTAAGCCGCTTGTTATATACACCCATTTATTTCATAGAAATTTGACTATTGCCCTACTTCATACATAATACTATTATAGATACCCCCCACTATTATTTACCAAAAAAACCTCCAACTTGCTTAACGATTCCTGTCACTTGATTCATCGCATTCATCATTTGTCCAGCTGTGTTCATCATTTTATTTACATCATAGTTGCCATCTGATGTTTTAAATTGGGAAACAAAACTAGAAAATTGACTCGGTTGCTGTTGTTGCTTTTGTTTATTCATAGTTGGATACGGTTGTTTTGGTGGATAAAACATCGCTTGTTGATTTCCATAGGAAGATGGTGGCGGCATATAATATTGTGAATTCATATAAGGTTGTTGTTGATTCATGTAGGGTTGTTGTGCTTGTTGTGGTTGTGGTTGCTGCTGTTGTTGATTCATGTAGGGTTGTTGTGCTTGTTGCGGTTGTGGTTGCTGCTGCTGATTCATGTAGGGTTGTTGTACTTGTTGCGGTTGCGGTTGCTGCTGTTGTTGATTCATGTAGGGTTGTTGTTCTTGTTGCGGTTGATTCCCAAACGACACTTCAAATGGTTGATAATAATTTTGGTTCCCATAATGAGGCTCGAAAGGATACATATTATATCGTAAATATGTATCCTCATTATATTGGTACATATTTTGCTGTGCATATGGATTTGTTTGCTGATATACATTAGGTTGTTGAAACATGCATACTCTCCTCCTTCACATAAGTTTCTACATATAGAATATGTACCTATAAAATAAAATGTGTGACGGAGTATCTGTCTGTTTTTGTCGGAAGTTTAAATTTTTAAAAAAATTAGAAAGTAAACCCTTCCATGCTATGATAATAAGGAAGAAGATTCTCATGGGGGAGGAATCAACATGGTATTAGGGGATTTAAAACAAGCGTTTTCTCAAAAAAAGGGGTACTGTACAGAAAGTTCAAATGAACTGCTAGACTTTGCGAGACATTGTTATCTCGACGGAAAAATATGCATCTCAGATTACAGAACATTAATACGTGAATTAGAAATAAACGGCGCAACAAAACCTACAACAGCGACAGAAGCCTAAAAAAACAAGAGGGTTTTCCCCTCTTGTTACTTACATTGATCTACGATATTTTGTAAAGTATACGAAATAGCTTGATGAGTTTCAAAGAAACGTTTACCTTTTCCCTTATTAACAAAACATTGTAGCACATTAGTTTGTAAATTCTCATACACTTGATCGATTTGTTGTACATGTATATACTTAGGCAGCTCTTCCTTTATCCATATATAAGCTAATTCTTTCCACACCTCTAACTCCGCATCTACCATATCAACAAATGGCTTCATATCCTTATAAAAATCATATTCATCCATTTCTCTTTTTTTTACATTGGCTTCATCATTATACTGCATTAACTTCTCCGAAGACTGGATTAATGCTTCATATTTCATTTTATTCCCACCTTATTATGCACTCACTACGACGTTTTGAAATGTCTTTACCCAGCTTCCTTTTTCTTCGTGATGCACTAATTTATTTTCCATATGCTCGATATGCATTTCTGTTATTTCTATCTTATTGCATATTTTTTCAACTTTATCCTTCAATGCGTGATTCATTCTAATCCCAATATTCATTTCCAGCAAATCGAGAGAACTTAACATTTGATCCATTTTTTTCATAACATCTTCCTTCTGAACCATCGCCATATTTAAAACGCCCCCTTCTTTGCCTTTCCTTTGTCATGTAATTTCGCCGATTGATTGGTTACTCCTGCTCACATGACAAAACTAGTTGATATTCGTCAAAGAAATCATTTTGTATGCCATTTTTAGAAATGGTAACAATACAAAAAGGAGGTGTATTATGATGGCAAAAAATAAAAATGAAAAAAAGAAAAAACAAAACAAACAACAAAACAAACCTGAGACTGGTAATCCAAAGCTTGATGGTCCAAATTTCCCCGCTACATAAAGTGAAACTTTAATCAGTGAGGGTTTTGTTCATCCCCCACTGATTATTAGCCTTCACTAATCGAGCGTTTACGGGCAGCAAGGCTTCCACCTAACTTCTTTGCTCCAGCCGAATTTTGAGGTGGGAGTTTTACCGCCCACAAATAGCAGGATAAAATGCCCCTTTAACCAAAGTGGCTTTTACAAATAGCTAATTTCCAGTCTAACCTTCCCTATTCGCTTTCGATAAGTGCTGAGGTTAAAGTCGTACTGCCGGCAAATAGCGAAGTAAAAAGTCATTTGTTGAAGAACATATTACTTTTAATCAAGAAGCCCCGCCTTCATGTAGGAAAGCGGGACTTTTTGATTATATCATGAACTCATCTATTCTTTTAACAAAACTACTTAATATAGAAAGAGTGTGTATTTGCTCCCTCTTCATTCTATACCATTCTGTTATATTAATTTCCCCCTTTGGCTTTTCAAGTACAAATAAAGACTCCATTTCCATCCCTTCACTAAACCAATCTTTTTCAATTAATTTTTCGTGAGCGACAATAGCGTACACATCTCTAAGAGCCGGTGTACTTGATTGTCTAACCTCTCTTATATTACATTCATAATCCATCCTTGATCCCGTATGCCTAGTTTGCAATGCAAACTTATAAAAAGAATCTTTATACTTTGAATGAAACAATAACCAAGCTAACTTCTTCCCAAGTTCTATACGTTTTTGTAACGTTTCAAATTGATAAACTGAAAACCCATACATTCTCCCTTCCATCATCGGAAAAACAACTGCACTAATGTGAAGTATTTCTTGAAATTTGAACACTGCCGTATCAAATACATGTTTTTGAAAGTATGTATTCTCGATTACTGGTTTTTGAATTTTATTTTGTTCATTAATAATAAGCGCCGTCATAAGCCTATTGATATCTTTTTTCTCCCAGAAATATGACCATTCTTTTTCCATAAAAATTGATATGTTAAAAAATTGTAACAAATGAAAGAGCGGCTCACATCGCCTTTTACTTTCTTCATACAGTAATAGTTGAGGGAATGCATCTAAAAAAATGAGCCAATTGGCTTTCTCATAACAAAGAAATAATCGTCTCTTAACTGTTTGGGGTAGAAGATTAGAATAATATTCTCCTTCTAAATCTGTCATATTCCATCCCCCATTCCTTGAGACCATACTCGCTAAAAAAGACCACCTAATTTCTTTATTTCTCAAATAATATTCTTGGTAAGATTGTGTACGTGAAATGTTATCTACGTTAGCTACATCCGTTCTCTCCTTAATATTAAGAACTATAGCTTTCTCCTCTTCTGTACACAAAATATCATTACGGTTTTGCTTAATTTTTCCGTAATCGTTCCAGCTAAACATGAATAAGTACCATACCTTTCTTGAAAAAGGTCACATCTTTTTTCATTTTTTGATATAATCACCTTTGTAAGTAATTCTTAACAAGTTGGGAGTGGACACAATATGACCATTCGTTACCCAAATGGAAAAAGGTACGATCAAGCTTCACAACCCCATAAAACACCAATAAAAAAACATACTTACAGTAATAGAGGTATGTCCCTTGAAGAGGAATTGAATGAAACCAATCAATATTACTTAACCCATAATATTGCATGCGTACATAAAAAACCTACACCTCTTCAAATTGTAAAAGTAGATTACCCCGCTCGAAGTGCTGCAGTGGTAAAAGAAGCGTATTTCAAACAACCTTCTACAACAGATTACAACGGTGTATACAAAGGGAAATACATCGATTTTGAAGCAAAAGAAACAAAAAACAAAACCAGTTTTCCACTTCAAAACTTCCACCTTCATCAAATTGAGCATATGAAGCAAGTAATCGCTCATAATGGAATTGCATTTGTTATTATTAAATTTACACTTTTTGATGAATTTTATTTATTAGATGCAAAACATATTATTGCATTTTGGAATCGTCAAAATACTGGTGGACGTAAATCGATTACAAAACAAGAAATAGAAGAGCATGGATCTTTATTATCATGCGGTTATCACCCTCGAATTGATTATATCCGCGTACTAGACACGGTTTATTTTTCGTGATAGAGTCATCACTAAGGCTCTTTTTTCGACTTTTGGGGAGAGAATGAAAGGTAGGAGAAAGTATAATGTCAGATAATTATCGTTCTCGTACAGAACGAAATCATGTAAAAAATCAAACGAAAGAAACAAATAAAGAAGAAAAACCAAAGAAAAAAGGTTCCTTTTTCAAGAAATTCCTTATAGGTTTTCTACTTCTTAGTATCGTCGGACTCGTTGCCGGCGTTTCAGCTTTCTTTGTTATGGTAAAGGACGCTCCGAAATTAGACAAATCAAAACTTGTCAATCCTTTATCAACAAAATTCCTTGATAAAAACGGGAATTTCTTCTATGAATACGGTGCTGAAAAACGAACCCATGTTACATATGAACAAATTCCAAAAGTAGTTGAAAATGCCTTCCTTGCGACTGAAGATTCACGCTTCTATGACCATAATGGAATTGATTTTAAACGTACTACAAAAGCAGTTATGGAAAATGTCACTGGTGGTTTCGGATCACAAGGTGGTAGTACAATTACACAGCAAGTAGTTAAAAACTATTTCCTAACGATGGAAAAAACCGCAAAGAGAAAAGTGCAAGAATGGTACTTATCTTATAAATTAGAGCAACAGTACTCTAAACATGAAATTCTAGAAATGTACTTAAATAAAATCAACTTAGGTAACCGTTCGTATGGTATTGCAACTGCAGCAAAAAAATACTACAACAAAGACTTAAAAGACTTAAAGTTACATGAAGCTGCAATGCTCGCTGGTTTACCCCAAGGTCCTAACATTTATGATCCAACAAAACCAGAAAATGTTGAACGAGCAACAAATCGTCGTAATGTTGTACTAACATTAATGAATCGTCATGGCTACATTACAAAACAAGAAATGAACGAAGCTATGCAAATCTCTGTAAAAGAAGGTCTTCTTCCATCTTCAGATGCAACTGAAATGCCTTATCAAGCATATTTAGATGCCGTTTTCAAAGAAGTAGAAAAAGAGATACCTGATGTGAATATTGGCTCTGATGGTTTAATAATCCATACAAATCTTGACCTTGAAGCTCAAGATTATGCAGATAAAATAATGGATGGAAATCTTATTAAATATCCAAATGATCAATTCCAAGGTTCATTTGTATTTATGGATACGAAAACTGGAGAAGTTCGTGCAGTCGGTGCCGGTCGTAAAGAAAACAAATCAACATTTAAAGGACACAACATGGCTATCGATTTAAAACGTCAAGTTGGTTCAACAATGAAACCTATTTTTGACTACGGTCCAGCTATTGAAAATCTACAATGGTCTACGTACCATCAATTAAATGACTCAGAGTACACATACTCTGATGGTACAAAAATTAAAAATGCTACAAACAGTTATAAAGGAGATGTCTCCCTACGTGACGCACTAAAAAAATCTTTAAATATTCCTGCTTTAAAAACAGCTCAAGCGGTCGGGCTTGATAAATCAAAAGCATTCGCCAAAGATCTAGGCATGACATTTAAAGATGATACTGTATTTGAATCAACTGCAATTGGTAGTAATGAAGGCTCTCCGTTAGATGTCGCTGGAGCTTATGCAGCATTTGGAAATGATGGTATGTACAATAAGCCTCATTTCGTTAAAGAAGTTATTTTCCCAGATGGGAAAAAGAAAAGCTTTAAGCCGAAAGAAAAACGAGCAATGCACGATTATACAGCTTACATGGTTACCGATGTACTTCGTGATGTTGTAAAACCTGGTAGTGGTGGTACTGGCCCAACGGCTTATGTTCCCGGTTTTGACGTTGCTGGTAAAACAGGAACACAAAACTTTGATAAATCTGTTATTAAAAAATACGATATTCCAGCAGATGCAAACAGAGATAGTTGGTTCGCAGGATATACGCCTCAATATACAATGGCTGTATGGACCGGTTATGAAAAAGATAGTGCAGAAAATTACATTGGAGATCGTTCTACTAGAATTGCTCAGCAAATGTTCCAAGTGATGATGAGCAAATTCGCTACAGATAAATCTCGTTTCGAGCGCCCTTCTTCTGTACAAGAATTAAATGGAGAACTGTACATTAAAGGTGCGAAAAAAGATGCAGTTAAAGAAATTAAAGTAGATCCACCTAGTGGCCTTAATGTCGCTTTCGATGGTGCTAGCACAGTGACACTGAACTGGTCTGGACCATCATCAAATGTTGATGCATACGCAGCAAGCTATAAAGCTACTGACGGTTCTAGTGGTAGCTTGTCAGTAAGCGGTACGACAGCTACTCTTGGTGGTATTAAACCAGGTGTTACTTACAGCTTCTCTGTAGTAGCGAAAAAAGGTACTGGAACAAGTCCTGCAATTGGTGCATCATTCACTGCGCCTGGCGGAACTCCAGATGCGAAAACAGCTGACGAAGAGGCTAAGAAGAAAGCTGACGAAGAAGCTAAGAAAAAGGCTGACGAAGAGGCCCAGAAAAAGGCCAATGAAGATAAACTAAAACAAGAAGAAGCTACAAAAAAAGCTGACGAAGATCAGCGTAAACAACAGCAGCAACAACAACAGCAACAAGAACAACAACGTAAACAGCAAGAAGAAGCTCAAAAGAAAGCTGCTGAAGAAGAGGCTAAGAAGAAGGCTGACGAAGAAGCTAAGAAAAAAGCTGACGAAGAAGCTAAGAAAAAAGCTGAAGAAGAAGCTAAGAGAAAAGCTGAAGAAGAAGCCAGAAAAAAAGCTGAAGAAGAGCAGCACCAACAGAATCCCGGAGGAGATACACCTCACGCAGACGGAGATGTTGTTACATCAGAGTCTTAATAACAAAAAAGAAGTCCTTACTCTTAACGAGAAAAGGACTTCTTTTTTGTTATTATTTTCTTAACATATAGCTTTTCTATTTCAATATACAACTGTGCTAATTGAATATACGAATGATAATTACTCGGTTTCTTTATAATAAATGAGTATCGTTCTATAAAATTAACAGGTTGTACTTCCAATTCATTCGTATTTACTTGCATCTCATTCAAACTATGAACAGGCTTCTCATTTAGCCAATATACAATCGATAGCAAGTGTGCTGCAAAAAGAATCATCGGGCCCTCAGCTTCTTGTTTTTTTCGGTTTCGAAATAGTGTAGCAATTTCTTCATGTCTGCTTTTCCATACATTTAACACCGCTGGAATACTTGTTTCAATTTCATTCCACGGCTCATATTGTCTTTCAATATCAAATATAAAGTAAGTATTTTGTATTATTTCTTCAAAAGACTGGTCTGTATTATACGTAATCGAATTTGCACTCTTTTTAAAAAATGGTACGTACCGAAACTCTTTCGGTATTTCTATAACTCGCTCCATCCTTTATTTCCCCTTCATTCGTTTCTTTCCTTCACGACATATTTCTAGTAATCGGCACTCTTCACATTGTGGTCGCTGCGCCTTACAGTAATAACGTCCAAAGAAAATCATACGATGGTGTGTAACTCCCCACTCATCCATTGGAATTTTCTTCATCAACGTCTTTTCCACTTCTAACACAGAATCTTTCCATCTACAAATTGCTAACCGTTTACTTACTCTCTCTACATGCGTATCAACAGCAATCGCTGGAATTCCAAATGCTACCGAAACAACTACATTCGCTGTCTTCCTTCCTACTCCTGGTAATTTCGTCAGCTCGTCACGGTCTTCTGGAACTTTCCCGTTATAATCATCTAGTAACATCCGGCACAATTTTTGAATATTTTTCGCCTTATTTCGAAACAATCCAATGGAACGTATATCTTGTTGTAATTCTTCTAAAGACACACTTAAATAATCTTCTGGTGTTTTATATTTTTGAAATAAGTTTTTCGTCACTTTATTCACAAGTGCATCTGTGCATTGTGCAGATAATGCCACTGCGATTACAAGTTCAAATGGATTATCATGAATTAATTCACAATGCGCTTCTGGATACATATCCGCCATTGTATCTAAACAATAACGAATTTGCGTTTTGTTCAACATATCTTTCCTCCTACACTACTGCTCCAACCAATTATAAAAAGGCACTTTCCCAGTAAATTTCGTCTCTTGTTTTGTCGTTTGTTGTGTGCGTTGTTGATTCGCTCTAAATTTCTGGCCTTGATTTTGCGCTTGATCTACCGTTTTAATTCCGTTCTTTTTCCACTCAAACAAAATACGATCAATATACCGGAAATTAAGTTTACCACTCATAACAGCTTCACGAAGAGCCGCTTGAATTAAATTCGGATGGTGTTGATCTTGATCTTCCCACATCCCTAATGTTTCACATTCAAATGGCGAAAGTGGTCTTCCGAATTCCTTTTCAAATACTGTATATAAATTTACTTGAATTTGTTTTTGTTCTTTTTGCTCTTCCTCTATAGATTCATTCATTAAAAAGTGCAATATTTTTTCCCACAGTGGTTGTAAAGAATAACTTTCACACATCATCGCTTCAGATCTTCGTCCACCTTCTAGTGCTAAAAAGCCTTTTTGGATTAAAATCTGAATCACTTCCATGCATTTCATTTCTGTTATCGTCATCCGTTCTGAAATCTCTGAAGGAGTCGGGAACGAATTACCTGATTCTAAAAATGTGTGTACATGAAGTACTACCATAAATTCCGTCTCATTTAAACCTAGCTTTTTATAATGCATCATAAGCAATTTAGGAATCGCTATGCTTCCCTGTTCAAACCATTGTAACATCATTTTCTTTTTCATCACCAAACACCTCGCTTTCTAGTATAACACACCTTTAGCCATTTCTTTTTGCCACAATTCGTCAAAAAAACCTCCCTATATATAGGGAGGTTTTTTTCCATTTACTACAAGAAACAGACGATTAAGCCTGTACTTTACTTTTCATGAACGTATGAATTCGTTCTAATGCTTTCTCAACTTGCTCAAGAGATGTCGCATACGATAATCGAACGTTATTTGGTGCACCAAATCCTGTACCTGGAACAAGAGCCACCTTTTCTTCTTCTAATAATGCTTTTGCCCACTCATCAACTGTATCATACCCAGCTAATGCTACGGCTTCTTTTACATTTGGGAACAAGTAAAAAGCACCTTGTGGCTTAATGCAAGTAAAACCAGGAATTTGAATTAATTTATCATAAATAATGTTCAATCTTTCTTCAAACGCTTGACGCATTGTTTCTACAGGTTCTTGTGAGCCTGCATACGCAGCAATTGCACCGTATTGAGCAATTGAAGTAGGGTTTGACGTACTATGACTCGCTAAGTTCGTCATCGCTTTAATAAGCTGCTTATTTCCTGCTGCATATCCAATACGCCAACCTGTCATAGAATGTGATTTAGATACACCATTAATAATAAGTGTTTGTTCTTTCAATGCATTAGAAAGCTGGGCAATTGAAGTATATTCCACGTCACCATAAATTAATTTTTCATAAATCTCATCTGAAACGATTAAGATATCATGCTCTAAACATACTTCTCCAAGCTGTTGTAATTCTTCTTTGCTGTAAATCATCCCTGTTGGATTGCTCGGTGAATTAATAATAACTGCTTTCGTTTTCTCTGTAATTGCCTCACGCAGCTGCTTTGCTGTAATTTTGTACTCATTGCCTTCTAGACCTTCTACATAAACTGGCTTACCACCAGCAAGCTTTACTTGCTCAGGATAACTTACCCAATAAGGAGTTGGGATGATAACTTCATCTCCTTCATCAAGTAACACTTGGAATAATGTATATAATGCATGCTTGGCACCATTACATACAATAATTTCAGATGGATCATACGCAATTCCTTGATCACGAGTAAACTTCTTCACAATTTCTTGTTTTAACGCTTGTAATCCACCTGTTGGTGTATACTTCGTATGTCCTTCTAACATCGCTTTATGCGCAGCATCCATAATATGTTCTGGCGTATTAAAGTCAGGTTCTCCTGCTCCTAATCCAATTACATCATGACCTTCTGCTTTTAATGCTTGTGCCTTTGCTGTAATTTCTAAAGTTGCAGATGGTGTTAAAGCAGCTACTCGCTTTGCTAATTTCATTTGTAGTTCCCCCTACATCTATTTTTCAATGCTGTAGTGTCCAGCATAAACCCCATTTTGAAACTCTAAATAGTAATACGTATAACGATCTTCCTGATCAATATATGTAATTTCCCACAATGGAATATCGTTTTGAGCACCTAATTTTACTTTTATAACTTCTTTTGGTTTCGGCTTCGGCTCAGCACCTTCTCCTGTAGCTTGTTCAGCCAATTTTTGCAAAGCAGCTTTTTCTGAAATACCTTCGCTTTTTTTCTTCACAAGGACATTTCCTTTTTTATCAGGCACCCAAACAATAATTTGTTCTCCTTTTTCGTCTACACCTTGCACGACTGTATATGAAGAATTTCCATTATAATAATCCACAGATTTTACCTTTGTAAGCTTTGCTTTTTCTTTAGCAATTTCTACAGATTTTGCCTCTTTAGGAATTTTCTTTTCCATTGCTTTATTATAAACATACGCCCCATATATTCCGCTAGCAACGATTACGATAACGATTGCAAAGATCCACTTTTTCATTGTATCACTACGTTCTGTAAATCGTAAATACAGCTGTTTCTTTATCTTTTTCGTCTAATGCTAATCCGAACATGAGGTCCTGCTCTTTTAACGTGCGATTCAAGCTATCAACAATTTTATACAAGTCAGACGAATATTTAATACGCGTCGTTGATAGGACTTCGATTTTCTTATCCATGAAAAAACTCCTCCGTTACACAAAAATTTCTAATTATAGAAGAACGCAATGCGGTTACAATAAGAGTACATTCTTTACAACCCCTGCTTCATCACCCATCTATTATAGCAGGACATGTACAGCAAAAAAAGGTTTCAAATCGAAAAGCAATATATTTTGTATACAAGAAGTAAGAAAAATAAAATTCCTCCTACCCACATTTTTTACGCCTGAAGTTCAAATGTACTTCAGGCGTATTTTTCTTCCAATTTTATTCATTTGACGATTCTTCTAACTGTACTAATAATTCTTCTAACGGTCCTTCATATAGCGGTACAGTTGGGATTGATTGTAAAAATCGTTTTCCATAGGAAGAACTTGTCAAACGACGATCTAATACAAATACAGTTCCCGTATCTGTATTTGTTCTAATAAGACGACCAAACCCTTGTTTGAAACGCAAGATTGCTTGTGGGAGCGCCAACTTAGCGAATACGTCTTCTCCTTGATTTTGTAACCACTCTCCTTTTGCTTCCATCATCGGCTGATGAGGAGGGGTAAAAGGAAGACGGACAATGACAAGACAACTCAGGGCATCTCCAGGTATATCTATCCCTTCCCAAAAACTACTTGTTCCTAACAAAATCGATTTGTCGAACTCCTGGAATTTGCGGATTAGACGACTTCGGCTCTTATTATTCACACTTTGCGTTAATAATAAATATCCTTCTAATGCCTCATCATTTTTCAAATTCGTATACGCTTCTTTCAACATTTCATACGAAGTGAATAAAACGAGCATTCTACCTTTTGTAGCTTTCGCTATTTTCGCAATATGTGTCGATATAGACTCAATATACTCTTCATTACTTGCTTGCTTAATAAAAGGTACATCCGTTGAAACCATTAATTTCATTTGTTCTTCAAAACGGAATGGTGATAGGACCTTTAGTGTATTGGGAGCAAAATCATGTAAACCTAGCTCCTCTTTTATATAGTCAAATGAATCATTAACAGTTAGCGTTGCTGATGTGAAAATAACACTCTTTTTCTGTGTTAAGAATTCATCAGCAAATCTTTCACCAATATGAACAGGCTGCGCATATAAAACTGTTGAATGAATCGTTCCCTTCGTTTCAGTCTCCATCCATGTCACGTATGAATTTTTTTCTAAAATGAGTAATTGTAAAGATTGTGTCATCTTTCTCAACAACTCAATTAAATGCATAAATTCACCTGTAACGACATGCATCTCCCATTCTAATTTACTTTGCAATATATCAACTTGCTTCTCAAGTGTAGTTAATAACTTTCTTACATCATACACAAATCGATTTGTTAACTCGGTAATGCTATCCCATAACTTACCTTTCTCTACTTCCGTGTTATATCGATAAATGAGCGGCATATTGCTCATCCCTTGTTCCTGCTTTGTTTGTTTAAATACGAAAGTCCGTAACATTTGGAATAGTTCATCCGCATCAAATTTCAATTCCTTCAAACTATGACTCACCATACGGAAAGTCGAACGAGATGCTTGCTCTGATTTTTTCATCATTTTATATACTTTAGAAAGTACATCATCTGTTTCTAGCGTACCAAGACGAGATAAAGCTAATTGAAAATACATGCATGAGAACTGTTCACCTAATGTTCTACTCGCCGCTTCTTCGATGTGATGAGCTTCATCAAAAATAATATGTTCATATGAAGCAAACAGTGGTTCTTCGCTTGAAAAATCTTGAAATAATAAAGCATGATTTGTAATAACAATATCCGCAAATAATGCTTTATTTTTCGCTCGTTGATAAAAACAACGACTAAACCAATTACTTTGCATCCCGCCTGGACTATATGCATCACTACAAATACGGTTCCAAAGTAATTTTCCGCCCTCAGGAATATTTAATTCATCACGATCGCCAGTTTCCGTTTGCAATAACCATACTAAAATTTTTGCCTTTGTGAGCGCCATATCATAATTTTTCTCTTCCTCTTGCAAAGCATATTCAAATTTGTGTAGACAAAGATAATGCTTTCTTCCTTTCAGAAGAGCTACTTCAAATGAAAATGACATTATTTTCTGTAATAACGGTATTTCTTTTTCTAGTATTTGTTGTTGCAGTTGTACAGTTTGTGTACTTATAATGACAGGTTCTTCTTTTTTCTTTGCGAAATAAATACTTGGAAGTAAATATGCAAGAGTCTTCCCCGTACCTGTTCCCGCTTCAATAAGTGAAAACCTAGAATCTCTTAGCGCTGTATATATTTCCTTCATCATAATCTGTTGGCTTTCTCTTTTTTGAAACTTCGGCATACTTAACTCAAGTTTATCCATTGTCTTATGTAAGAAAGCATCAAATTTAGATGAGCATGTTTCACTGAGACTTAAAGAATAATTCCGCTTTCGAAGCGCAATATTTCGATACACTTCATACCCCTCTGCCCTTTCTTTACCATGCATCATTTTCTTTAAAATATTTTCAGAAAGCACATCAGCTATATCACTTTGGAAAACATCACTTAATTCATAAAGCGATTGCAACGTGACAAGCGGTAACTTTTCGATTTCATTTAAAAATTGTATAAACAATTCCGCTGTTGCAAGAGCATCGCTATCCGCACGATGTGGTTGATCGTGCTCTAGTTCATGTTTCTTAGCTAAATCACGTAATTTATAACTATCAGCTGTCGGCAAAAGAATTTGCGCCAACTCAACTGTATCAACTTTTGGGCAATGTACTTCTGTATATCCAGCCTGCCTTAATTCTTCCGTTAAAAAATTCCAATCAAAGTGAACATTATGTGCAACGAAAGCTGCACCTTGTAATAGCTCAACAATCATCGGGGCTACATCTTGAAATAACGGGGCTTGCTTAACCAAACTCTCATCAATCCCTGTTAATTCTGTAATAAATGGTGGAATCTCTCTCTTCGGATTAATAAAAGATGAAAAAATCTCTAATATCTCTCCATCTTCCACTACAACAGCCGCAATTTGGGTGATTTTATCCTTCCCATCCTTCCAGGAGTTCCCTGTCGTCTCTAAATCAACAACGACATAACGCTTACTCATATATGTAACACCTCAATTTCTTACCTATCAAACACAAAATTATATAATGTTACTATACCACGTTTTATCTCATCTTAATGAAAAGATGCACAAAAAAGCTATCTCCGTAATAGAGATAGCCTTCCTACTTATAATATCGTGCCCGCTTTTTCAGCACCTAACATTTCAATAATTTGATTATCATCGTCTAACACTGCAATTTTTGGTTCTTGTTTATGAACATTTTCTTCTGCCACTAAACCATAGCAAATAATAATAACTTTATCACCTGGTTGTACAAGCCTTGCTGCTGCACCATTTAAACAAACAACACCACTACCGCGCTCTCCTTTAATAACATATGTCTCTAAGCGAGCACCATTATTGTTATTTACAATTTGTACTTTTTCATTTTCTACAATATTTACTGCATCCATTAAATCTTCATCAATTGTAATACTGCCTACATAATTTAAATTTGCTTCTGTTACTGTTGCGCGATGTAACTTCGCTCTCATCATTGTGCGAAACATAGATGCTCCCCCTTATTTAACCGTTAATGATATATTATCAATTAATCGTACATTTTCAAACTTAACAGCAATTGCTAATATAATTCGTTCTTCAAGTTCATCCATTACTTTTAATGAAGGATATGCATATAAATCAGCATAATCTACAGTTCCTTTTGTATATTTCTCAATATACTCTTTCACAAGATTTGTAATAGTTTCTGGATTACGTTCGCCCGCCTCAATTCTTTCTTTCGCTATGCATAGACTGCGGTATAAATGAGGAGCCTCTTCACGTTCTTCTTGTGATAAGTACACATTACGAGAACTTTTCGCTAATCCGTCCTCTTCCCTTACAATATCCACTGGTACGATCGTAACTGGAATATTAAAATCAGCGACAAACCCTTCAATGACAGCGACTTGCTGTGCATCTTTCATACCGAAATAAGCACGCGTTGGCAATGTGATATTAAATAGTTTCATTAGTACAGTCGTAACACCAGCGAAATGACCAGGTCTTTGTTTGCCACATAATACGTCGGTACGCTTCACAACTTCCACTATTGTCGTTTGTTCTGCTGGATACATTTCTTCTACACTCGGATAAAATAAATAATCAACACCATTTTCTTTTGCTACATTTTCGTCTCTATCAATATCACGTGGGTATCGATCTAAATCTTCGTTCGGCCCAAACTGTAGTGGGTTTACAAATACACTTAAAACTACAATTTCATTTTCTTCCCTTGCCTTACGTAATAAAGTAGCATGCCCTTCGTGTAAATATCCCATCGTTGGGACAAAACCGATACTTTTTCCACTTGTACGAAGTTCGTTTGTAATTTGCTGCATCTCTTGCACTGTAGTTATGATTTTCATTATTGTTTTCCTCCGTATAACGCTAAGCATTCTTCCTCTTTCATTGTGAATGAATGTTTTTCTTCAGGAAATTGCCCTGTCTTTACTTCAGTAACGTATTGCGAAATCCCTCGCACAATTTCCTCTTGAACAGACGTATATTGCTTCACAAATTTCGGAACACGATTTACGCCGTACGAAATAAGATCATGGTATACAAGAACTTGCCCATCTACTTTTTGTCCTGCTCCAATTCCAATTGTAGGAATTGTCATTTGCTCTGAAATAAGTTCTGCTAATTGCATTGGCACACACTCTAACACAAGTGCTATCGCACCAGCTTCTTCACATTTCTTTGCGTCTTCTATTAATTTCTTTGCACTTTCAGCATCTTTCCCCTGTACTTTATATCCACCTAGTACTCCTACAGATTGAGGAGTTAAACCTAAATGTGCCACAACGGGGATTCCCGCATTCGTCAAGTAGTGAATAGTTGATATAACTTCTCCAGCACCTTCTACCTTTAATGCATGTGCACCACTCTCTTGAACAATGCGACGTGCATTAACCATCGTATCTTGCAATGAGATATGATAAGACATGAATGGCATATCAGTTACAATAAACGTCTCTTTCGCGCCGCGGCGTACAGCTTTCGTATGATGAATCATATCCTCTACCGTTACTGGAACCGTTGAATCATATCCAAGTACAACCATTCCTAGAGAATCACCAACTAAAATCATATCGACTTTAGCTTCTTCTGCTAATTTAGCAGATGGATAATCATACGCCGTTAGCATTGTAATCGGCTCACCTTGCTCTTTCATTTTCAAAAAATCTGTTTTTGTTTTCAAAAACTACTCCTCCTTTATGCAGGAGAGAGGAGATGGCCGAAATCATATAAAAAACCCCTCTGGCCATAAAAGGGCAGAAGGGTTGTGTTTTAGTCGGCATTATTCATCCCTCTGTCCCAGTCCGTTATTGGATCAAGGCAGAATCCAAAGTATTATTTTTTCATACTGCTTAAAATAATGGTGCAGTTCGCTTTGATACTGCCCATATTCGAACTAATTATAGCAAACTCTGAAAAGGAATTGCTACATTTTTTCGAAAAAATAATTTTCTATCCTAATTACGGTATGTGAAATTTATCAATGTCTAAATGACAAAAAGAAGCTCCAAAATAGGAACTTCTTTTACTTAATTTCTATATCCGCAGAATGAATGTGATGTACGTATCCTTGATGATCCTCAAGCAGCAATACACCATCCTCTGTAATCCCTTTTGCTAATCCATTAATCGTTTGCTTCATCGTTCGAGCCGTAATTTCTTTTCCGATACTAATTGCGTAACTTTCCCAAAGAATTTTTATAACAGAGAAACCATTTTTTAAATACTCTTCATACATTTTTTCTAGTTGCAAGAAAATTTGTTGCATAAGTTCCGCACGAACAATCGGCTTACCCGATTCAATTGCTAATGAAGTTGCAATTTGCTGAATTTCCTCATCAAAATGTTCTTGTTTCTGATTTGCATTAATGCCAATTCCCATAATAACAGCATTAATTTTATCCGGGTCAGCTTGCATCTCCGTTAATATACCGACAGCTTTTTTACCTTGAATTAAAATATCATTTGGCCATTTAATCCCTACGTTTACACCTGTACATTTTTCAATTGCTTGTGCTACGCTAACAGCTGCTAATAAAGTAAGCTGTGGTGCATGATGAACTGGAATAGATGGACGCAAAATAATACTCATCCAGATCCCTGTGCCTTTTGGAGAATACCATTTTCTACTTAAACGTCCTCTACCTGCTGTTTGTTCTTCTGCAACGACAATTGTTCCCTCTTCTGCTCCTTCATAAGCAAGTCTTGCTGCAATATGCTGAGTAGATTCAACTGATTCTTCAAAATAAACCGTTCTACCGATACGCTCTGTTTGCAATCCTAATTGGATCTCATTAGCAGTTACCTTATCTGGTTTACTAGCAATTCGATACCCTAAGCGGCGTACAGCTTCTAGTTCATACCCTTCATTACGAAGATCCTCCATATGCTTCCATACAGCGGTTCTCGAACAGCCAAGTTTGTCACTAAGTGTTTGACCAGATACAAATGCACCATCTGCTTCAGAAAAAACTTGTAATAACTGCTTTCTTATAGTAGATTGCATCTTTGTAGCCACTCCCTTATATTCTCTTTCTTATTGACTAAATCTCCTTGTACGATTGCTTCTTCAATGTTTTGAAGCATTTCGGCAACCCACGGACCTGGCTTTTTATCTGCCCAGCTTAATAAATCATTACCAGTCACATTCATTTCTTGACGATTTTTTATCGGCAATGCATGAAATAATGATTGTACTTGCTTAACAGACGCGCTATTATAACTTTCTATTATCGCTTCATATACTCTTTCCGCCATTTCAGCAATGTGAATTCCAGTTTTATAAAGAAGGACAGTATCCCATTCCTTCTCCTTTCTAGAACGAATTGCTAATAACACCGCTACAATATCCTTAATCTTTTTATTCGAAAACTTCCATTGACGTAAAAAGACAGATGGATGCTCTTCTCCGATACAATATAAGAAAAATGCCCACGCCTCAATGTCTGTTTCAAAAGAATCCCATTTATACTGCGTAGCTTTCAAGAGTCTTTCTTCTGACATTTGTAAATATGGCAGATGAGAAAATAGCTTCGTTTCTACCAATTCTTGAAGCCCTTTCACACAATACGTACCCGTCAATAACTTTTCGAACTCAACTGTAATTCTTTCAATCGCTATATGTTCGAGCAAATGTCCATACGTTTCAATTGCTCGTTTCGTCTTTGTTTCCAAAGAGAAACCTAACGTACTTACGAACCGAATACCACGCATCATTCGCAGTGCATCTTCTTGAAAACGGTCTGCAGCATCTCCAACCGTTGTAATTTCCTTCAGACGAATCGCTTCTTGCCCAGCAAATAAGTCAATCATTTCGCCTTCCTCTGTCATTGCAATTGCATTCATCGTGAAATCACGTCGTTTTAAATCCTCTTCTAATGAACGGACAAATTGAACACTACTAGGTCTCCGAAAATCTTCATATTCGCTTTCTGTTCGAAAAGTAGTTACCTCATACGGTTCACCATTTTCTACAACAATTACAGTTCCATGCTCAAGACCAACCGGAACATGTCTTGGGAAAATAGCCATTACTTCTTCTGGTAAAGCAGATGTTGCGATATCGATATCTCCAATTGGTCTATCGATAATAAGATCGCGTACACTTCCACCAACGAAGTAAGCCTCATGTCCGTGCTGTTTTAATATCTCAATAATTGAACTAGCTTTTTTAAATCTTTCCATTATTGTCATCCCTTAGTATGTCATAATAAATCGCCTCATACTGTGAAACGATTTTTTCCGAACGAAACTGCTCATATACAGATTTCATCGCCCGCTCTCCCATATTACGGTGAAGTTCTTCATTTTCTAGTAGTTGAATTGCTTGCTTAGCTATTCCATCTGTATCTCCAACTTCACATATATATCCTGTTTCACCATGTTGAATGACCTCTGGAATGCCCCCAACCCTCGTTCCGATACTAGGCACACCACACGCCATCGCTTCTAATATAACTAGACCAAAACTTTCCTTTTCTGATAAAAGCAGCATTAAATCACTCATCGCAAGAAGCTCTGCAACATTATCTTGCTTTCCTAGGAATAAGACACGTTCCTCAATATGTAAACTTTTCACCAATTGTAAAATAGTACAGAACTCTGGTCCATCCCCAACAAGAAGCAATTTCGCATCTACTCCCTTTACAATTTCGGCAAATGACCGCACAACATCCTGTACACGCTTAACCTTTCGGAAATTTGAAATATGAATCAACACTTTTTCATTTTCTCGTATACCATATTCTTTTTTTAATTGAGACATATCCCGTTTGAAATACACACGTTCGTCTACAAAATTGTATACCGTCTCAATTTCTTTATCTGGTTTTACAAGTTCATTCGTTTCTTCAATTAACGAATGTGACACAGCAGTAACTACATCAGATTGTTCAATACCAAAGCGAATTAAATTATTTAACGAAGGGTCGGAACCTAACACAGTAATATCTGTTCCATGTAAGGTTGTAACAATTTTAATACGCTCTCCAATCATTTGTTTTGCTAAATATGCACAAATAGCATGAGGGATTGCATAATGCACATGTAAAATATCAAGATTTTCTCTTTGAGCAACCTCGGCCATTTTACTTGCTAACGCTAAATCGTAAGGTGGATATTGAAATACTGAATATTGATTTACTGCTACTTCGTGAAAATAAATGTTTGGATACACTTTATTTAACCGGAATGGTACACCCGATGTAATAAAATGAATTTCATGCCCACGTTCCGCCAATTGCTTTCCTAATTCCGTTCCAACAACACCAGAACCACCTACAGAAGGATAACATGTAATACCTATTTTCAATCTCATTTACATCCCCCTATTAAATCAGCATGTAATAAAACCGGTTTCTTACTCATAAATCCTTCGGCATACATCACTCCAACTTCTTTCCCAAACATCTTCTCACGAGCAATTACTGTTTCAACGTAACCTTCAGTTAATGGCGTCTTAATACCATCACTTCCTGTTGAAAATTGACTTTCATACGCTTCTAACGCCTCCACCTTTTTAGAAAGGTATTCACTAATATCTATACAAAAATTCGGTTTATGAAAACCATTAATCATATAATTATAAAAAGACTCTACACGGTGCGGCGAAATCTCAGGCATATATTTACGAATTCCCGCTGAGAAGATAGCTTCTTCCACAAGTTTCGCGCAATTAGCATGGTCTGGATGACGATCTTCGTAATATGGTGCGAAAATTAGCGTTGGTTTATATGTACGAATAACCTTTACAATTTCACGTATATATTCTTCTTTCATATACAAACCACGGTCTGGCATTGCTAAATTAATTCTCGTTTTTACTCCCATAATACGAGCTGCAGCCTTTGCTTCTTCTTCTCTTAGTTCTACCGTTCCATTTGAAGAAAGATCAGCTTCTGTTAAATCGCAAATGCCTACTTCATATCCTTGCTTCGTATACTTTGCAATGGTACCTGCCATGCCGATTTCAACATCATCGGCATGAGCACCAAACGCTAATATATGTAATCCACTCATAATTGTTCCCCTCATTTTCTTAACTTTCGGTAATCTAAATCTCCTCGCTCTAATGCATGCATTAGCATTTCAGCACTTGCCATATTCGTTGCTAGTGGGATGGCATATACATCACATAAACGAAGTAACGCATTGACATCAGGTTCATGCGGCTGCGCTGTTAGTGGATCCCGGAAAAAAATCACCATATCCATCTCATTTTTTGCAATCATTGCACCAATTTCTTGATCGCCACCAAGAGGACCAGATTGATATCTTGTTACAACTAAACCAGTTGCCTCCATAATACGAAGGCCTGTCGTTCCTGTTGCAAAAAGTTCATGTTTTTCAAAGATTGGTTTATATGCGTACGCAAACGAAACCATATCATCTTTCTTTTTGTCATGTGCGATTAAGGCAATTTTCATCCGTTGTCTCCCCTTTAGTCGATAATATTTTCTAAACCGTACACAAGATGATCAAGGTTCATTACTGTTTCAATTGATAGTTTTACACCTGACATAAATGATGCACGATTGAATGAATCATGACGAACTGTTAACATTTGTCCATCTCCACCGAACATGACTTCTTGGTGTGCAATAAGCCCTGGTAGACGTACGCTATGAATGTGAATACCGTCTACATTTGCACCACGTGCTCCTTCTAATTGTTCCGTTTCATTAGGGTGTCCTTGCTCTTTTGGTACACGATTTTGACGGATTAATTCTACTGTTTTTACAGCCGTACCTGATGGTGCGTCTAATTTTTGATCATGGTGTAATTCAATTACTTCAACATCTTGGAAGTACTTCGCTGCCATTTGTGAAAATTTCATCATCAGGACTGCACCAATTGCAAAGTTTGGAGCGATAATTGTTCCTACTTCTTTTTCTTTTGCATTTTCTGTTAATTGCTTTAGTTCTTCTTCAGTAAATCCAGTTGTACCAATAACAGATCGAAGTCCACGTTCAACTGCAAGTGTCACATGTTTCTTTCCAATTTCTGGTGTTGTTAAATCTAACAATACATCTGCTTCTACTTCATCTAAACAAGTATGTAAATCCGCGTAAATAGGTGCATCTAACGCTGGCATTCCAGATAAATCAGAAATTCTTTCTCCGCCATGCTTATAATCAATTGCTGCTACTAAATTGAAATGCGCTGTTCTTTCCATTAGAAGGACTGCTTCATGTCCCATACGTCCTCTTGGTCCAGCGATAATTACTTTAATTTCTTTCATGCTTCTTTCTCTCCCTCATCAATACGTGTCCAGCGATCTTTATCACGTGTATTAAATTTATTCATTACAATGTTATGCGCTGTTTCTAAATCAATATTTAAACTATTTGCCATACAAATCATAACAAATAACACATCTCCAAGCTCTTCTTCAATACTTCGTTCTATCTCAGTCGTTTTCTTCGGTTTCTCACCATAATAATGATTAACCTCTCTTGCAAGCTCTCCCATCTCTTCAGTTAAACGAACCATCATTGCAAGCGGACTAAAATATCCTTCTTTAAATTGACCGATATATGCATCTACTTCCTTCTGCATATCTTTCATCGTTTTCGCTTCCATACTTGTCACCTCTATTCCTTCTTCTTTCATGTTAGCCAATTCATCGCGATTTGACAAATATTATTCTCTCATATCACTATTTACGACTCTTTTTGGGATAGACTATAATAAAGTGAAACTTTCTTTTGCGTGATTTTTGCAAAAGATTAACCTGAACTAATCGGGTCCCTACGGCTAGTTTGTCCTTCTTCTTCGCCTTATCTCCTACCAGCCGTTGGGACGGGGTAAAGTGAAACTTCTTTTGCGTTTTTTGCAAAAGATTAGCCTGAACTAATCGGGTTCCTATGATATTCACTATTTTTATTAGCAGCTAGAAATAACTTATTATGTTTTGCCGTTTAAGCGGAGCAATTCCAATCATTGCATAACTAGGGGGATTTCTATATGAAAGCAAACTTGAAGATTCGAAATATCATTTTTATTTTAATCGGTTCCGCTATTTTTTCTTTCGGTATTGTAAATATCAATATTGAAAACCATCTTGCAGAGGGTGGGTTTACCGGTATTACGCTATTATTATATTTTCTATTTTCGCTTGACCCTTCCTATACAAACTTAATTTTAAATATTCCTATATTTTTTATTGGTTGGAAGTTACTCGGTCGAACAACATTTTTATATACATTAATCGGTACATTTAGCGTATCTTTATTCCTATGGATTTTCCAGCGCTACGAAGTACTCAACTTACATTTAAACTTGCAAAATGATATGACACTGGCTGCTTTATTCGCAGGGGCATTTATCGGTATAGGACTTGGAATTATATTTAAATACGGCGGTACTACTGGCGGTGTTGATATTATCGCAAGGCTAGCTCACAAATATGTTGGATGGAGTATGGGAAAAACGATGTTTATGTTTGATGCCGTCGTTATTGTCGTCTCTATTCTTACCTATTTATCATATCGCGAAGGCATGTACACGTTAGTTGCTGTTTTTATCGGGGCTAAAGTTATTGATTTTATGCAAGAAGGAGCTTATGCAGCAAAAGGTGCAACTATTATTTCTGATAAAAACGATGAAATTGCTGCAAAAATTTTATCCGAAATGGAGCGCGGAGCAACCTTTTTAAAAGCAGTTGGATCCTATACAAAAGTTGAAAGAAATGTACTTTATTGTGTCGTTGCAAAAAACGAAATCGTGAAATTAAAAAGTATTATTACTTCTGTAGACCCTCACGCCTTTGTTGCTGTAAGTGATGTACATGATGTCGTCGGCGAAGGATTTACACTAGATGAAAATAAAAATCCGTTACATAATTAAATTCAACTAGAAAAGCTCTTTAGCTTTTCTAGTTTTTTATTATACATCTTTTAAGTTTCTCCAAATCCTCATAAATGAGTTCCAATAAACTCCGATTATAAAAAATTGAAGCTGGATGAAAGGTCGGAAAAATATAATGTTCTTTTTCTGTCCATATAAATTCTGTACTGCTACTATCTTTCAATCGCTGCACGGGTTGTTTTAACAATTCACCATGAACACTCGTAATTTTATTATTTTTACCAACTAAACGCTGCAGTGCAATATTACCAAGTGTGACAATAACAGGCGGATGTATAAGCTCCAACTCATAGTCTAACAAAGGTGCATGAGCAAGTATTTCTCCTTGATTTGGTGTTCTATTGTACTTCTTCTGTATTATTTCGCCATTTCGTTCCCTTTTCTCTCTCCATTTATAAGGTCTACTCCGAACCGCACTCGTAATATATACCTCTTCCCTTGTAACGTGAATACGTTCTAAAAACTCCATTAAATGTTTTCCGGCTCTCCCGCTAAACGGGATACCATTATGAATTTCCGTTTCACCAGGCGCTTCTCCAACAAGCATTAATTTCGGATTTCTAGGACCCTGTCCACTTAAAAAACCTTCTAACTGGTATGTAGCACTTCGCTCCCTCACTTGTTTAACTAAATGTTCTGGATATTCCATGTCTGTCACCTTCTTTCAACATCCCATACTTATCTTTTTTAACTAGTTCTACACCCCATATTATTTCCATTTGTAACATGTTATAAGATTCATTCCACGAAACAAAAAAAGACTATCATAATTGATAGTCTTTAATCGTCGCTACGCTGCATACCAGTATAAATTAATACAAGGCGTAATAATTCAAATACTGCTACAGCCGCCGCTGCTACATATGTTAATGCTGCCGCATTTAATACTTTACGAGCTTGACCGTACTCATCTGTCGATACGATACCAAGTGCTTCAATTTGTTGCATTGCACGTTTTGATGCATCAAATTCAACTGGTAATGTAACAAGTTGGAAAATAACACCTGCTGCCATTAAAATAATTCCTAGTAACAACAAACCAGACATTTGTGCAAATACACCAATTAGTACAAAAACCCATGACATGTTTGAACCAAAATTAGCAACTGGCACTAACGAATGGCGTACACGCATGAAGTTATAATCTTTCGCATCTTGAATTGCATGTCCTACTTCGTGTGCTGCTACAGCTGTACCAGCAACTGAATGTCCATAATAGTTATCTGTTGATAATCGGACTGTTTTTGCGGTTGGATCGTAATGGTCCGACAAATGACCCGGCGTTTCCTCTACAGCTACATTGTACAATCCATTTTCATCTAAAATTTTCCGAGCAACTTCCGCTCCTGTCATACCTGAAGTTGAATAAACTTGTGAATACTTGCTATAGGCACTACGTACTTTTGACTGTGCATACAACGGTATGATCAAAATGATCGCGAAGTAAATTAAATAAAACATCATAAACCTCCATTGAAGTTTTAATTATAGTACTTCTCATTCTATTTTTTTCTTGCACCATTGTCAATAAATAAACCTTACAATCCGTATCTTTATTTATACACATTATCTATCTTTAGAATGCAAGTTACTTCTCCGTTTCTCTCTCTCCCCTTTATACTTTCTCCATCCAACATACGTTAAAGTGAACAAAATAAGTCCTCCAGTAATGGTCATAAACCAAATGAGAGAGGGAGCAATCTCATCTTTTTTTACTGTATGAAATATTTTTTGCAAATCACCTTTAATAATCCCTAGTTGCATTTGTCCACCTTTCGTTTTTAGCATAACATTACGAAATTCATCCAAATAAGATAAATGTGCATTTACACGCTGCGCTTCGTTTTCTGGCAGGGCAATCATTAAACTCGGATAAATAATATTAAATTCATTCAAAAATGTATTTAGTGTCTGTTGGAACTGCCCATCATCTTCTTTTTTCATTGCTTTTTCTACTTGAGAAAAAGCATCCATTATCTTTCTTTCTCTTTCCATCCAAAGTGGCTGATATTTAGATACTTGTGCATCAACAGCAAGTTGTAACGCTAACATATTATCAACTTTAACTTGCTTATCTAAATCTTCCGCGAGAGATTGTTTCGCCTTATCGTATGCCAAAGAAACGACTCTAATTTGTCCCGGAGTTACTTTTGAATTATTTTCATTTTCCTTTGATAGAAACTGCTCTGAGAAATGGTGCAGTACTTGTATTGCCTTCTCATCTTCATTTTTCTTTACTAACTGTAAAGAGTCATCTAGCAATCCAGTTAGTTCACTCCACTCTTCAGCATATATACGTACTGGAAACATTATAATTAGAAATGCTATCAGTCCAATTAATGTTCTCTTCATCCCGGTCCCCCCTATAACTACTAGTACAAAATATGTGGAGTTGGACAAGAATAGAACAGAACAAAATCAAAAAAATATATTATCTCTATGAAAACAAAAAAATTCTCTTTAGGCAGAGAATTTTTTCTTTGAAACCCTTTTCTTTTTCACTAAATATTTATACACACCGTAACAAAGTACGCTTCCACTTAAAATCAATAATAAAATAACACATGCAGCATGCATAAAGAATTCTTCCGGTAACATTAAAATAATCGGATCTGTTTCAATATCAAACATCCAATAATCATTGCTAAATAAAAGCTTATGAAATAATACGAAACTCTTTTCAAAATCAATGGCAATCGGTAACGTAAGAGCTATCGGAAAAAGAATTGTAAGAATCGATCCGTGAAGTAAAAACTTTTCTTTTTTCTTTTTTAGTAAATACGTTCCTCCTAATAAAGCAATTACAATCGCTCCATACATTATATATTGAATCTTTACTAAAATATTTTTAACATCCACAAAATGAATGCGACCATTTGTAGACATGTCTAATGTCGGCAATTGTAATGCACCTTCATAAAACGGAGATAAATATGTAATAAGCACATCATAGTTTCTTTTAATTTCATCTTTCGTCATATCCGCTAAGTCTGGAATATTTAAGAAATCAATTTCAAAATAATACAGCCATTTTCCATATACAACTACCATTGTCGCGAGAGCGAAAATAGAAAATGCTATGCTATATGAAACAACTAAAGTAACCAATCGATCCAATATGTTTATACCACTCTTATTTTTCTTCATTTTCTCCCCCTAAATGTCCTCACCATCATAAATAAAACTGTTTTCGGTTCTCACGTAAGCAATAATAATATGTAATACACAGTACAACAATACTTAGCCAAAACGTAAAATAACCAATTTTCTCTGCAAACAAATGCATAATTCCGTATCTCGGCATTTGCCAAAATAAATAATCAATTGCATCATTATGTAACGTCCATATGCCAGCTACAATGAAATGCCATTTTTTTATCCGATAAAACGGAGCATATAACACTCCCTGCACCGCCATTGCAAAATGAGATAACATTAACATATATCCCATAAGACCAATAGGACCTTTTACATAAATCAAAACCCCATTTACAACAACCGCCCAAATACCATATTTTATTAAAGTAACTATCGCTAATGCCTCTATTAATCCCCAGTTCTTCTTTATCAAAAAAGCGATTAGAACAAAGACAAAAAAGAGACTCGCCATCGGGCTATCTGGTACAAACGGCCAAAATATTAGGAACGTTTCTTTTAATTGATTTCCATACCATATAAACCCGTAAATTGTGCCTAATATGTTAACAATCAATAAAAATAATAATACTGAGCGCTGTCTTAACATTGCATACACGTAAACCAATCTGTATGTCCAACACCTTTCAAGCAAAGTAATTCATTCACTAAATCCTACTCTATTATAACAAACTTCCTCTAACTAAATAGAAAAGCTGACTACAAAATTTGTAGTCAGCTTTTCTATTATTTTTTATTATACTTTGCAACGAATTCCGAAAGCTTTTTCAGCTCTTCATCCGTTCCTTTAAATACACCTTTAGGCATTGCACCTTTACCATCTTTCGCAATTTTAGCGATTTCTTCCGGTTTTAAAGTTAAGTTTTGTAGAGCTGGTGCTGCTGCACCACCTTGTAAGTTGTCACCATGACATGTTAAACAAGTATTTTTTTGCATGAGTTTGTAGCCGTCATCATTTTTATCAACTGGTGCTGTTTTTACAATTGCTCCTTGCTTTTTTGCAGCTTCCCAATCATGGTGTGCTACAGATTCCCAAGTTAAGAAAATGATAGATGCAATTGCTAAAAGCATAAATCCAGTTGCTACTGGACGCTTAAATGGTGCTCTTTCTGGGCCACGATCAAGAAATGGTGCTAACAATAATGCTCCAAACGCGATACCTGGCATAATAAACGCACCAATTACAGTAAATGAACCCGAAGCATATGAATACTTTAATAACTGATACAAGAATAAGAAATACCAATCTGGAAGTGGTATATATCCGGCATCTGTCGGATCCGCCATTCTCTCAAGCGGTGACGGATGTGCCACTGTTAAACATAAATAACCGATTAAAAAAACTGCACCAACCATCCATTCTTTTAACAAGAAATTCGGCCAAAACGCTTCTGTTTTCCCTGGATATTCCGAATAATCTTTTGGAATATTTGGTTTCCGAGCTACTGGTACTCGAGAATCTCCTACAAACTTCATCCCTTTGCCGCGATGCATAATCTCCCTCCTTTAGTTCTTTCCCCTTTAATTTAGCAATCTCTTATAGCGGACCGGAAATACCTTGTTTGCGAATCATGATGAAGTGGAAGGCCATTAAACCTAGAAGTGCTGCTGGTAAGAAGAAGACGTGAATAGCAAAGAAGCGAGTTAATGTTTGAGCGCCAACAATTTCGGAATGACCAGCGAGTAATGTTTTAATATAAGGACCAATGAGCGGCGTTTGCTCTGCAATTTGAATCCCTACTTTCGTCGCAAATAACGCTTTCATATCCCACGGTAATAAATATCCGGTAAAGCCAAGACCTAACATAACAAAGAAAATAAGAACACCAACAATCCAGTTTAACTCACGAGGCTTTTTATACGCACCTTGGAAGAAAACTCTGAGTGTATGTAAAAACATCATTACAATTACGAGACTAGCACCCCAGTGGTGCATACCACGAACAATTTGCCCGTAAGCAACTTCATTTTGTAAATAATAAACCGATTCCCAAGCGTTTTTAATATCAGGCACATAATACATCGTTAAAAACATTCCAGATAAAATTTGAATTACAGTAACGAAAAAGGTAAGTCCTCCAAAGCAATAGACGAATGCAGAAAAGTGATGTGCCGGGTTTACATGTTCAGGTACTTCATGATCAGCGATATCGCGCCATATTGGTGTAATATCTAATCGTTCATCTACCCAATCATAAATTTTATTTAGCATCTACTTTCCACCCCCTCTTGGCTTCGCTTTTCCTAAATACAACGTTCCATCTTTCACTTTAGACTCGTACACATCAAGCGGAGCAAGAGGCGGTGTGCCTTTAATGTTAACCCCATCTTTTGTATAACGGCCCCCGTGACACGGGCAAAAGAATTGATTCGGATGTGCTTTGTCCGAATTCCAGTTAACTGTACATCCTAAATGTTTACATACCGGAGAGAACGCAACAATGTCTCCGCTTTCATCTTTATGAACCCAAGCTGATTTTGGCTCTTCAGACTTGTACCAACCATCAACCTGCTTCACCTTAAAGTCAAAACGCTTCGGCTCTGTTGTAATATCTTTTACTTGTGCAACAGCAACCATGTCCGTTCCCGCTTCTTTTCTTAACACCGGATCAAGCGCAAATCGCGTCATCGGCATTAAAATACCCGCTGCCATAAAGCCTCCTACCCCTGTAAGTGTGTAATTTAAAAATTGTCTTCTTGACACACGATGTTCTTTCTCGCTCACGAAAATTTCCCCCCTCTATCAGAAATTGTCCCCTCGTGAAAAATAATATAAAAAATAAAAACTAGGACACTATCATGATATAATACCCTCATGCACAGGTCAATATCATACTACTCATAATAATAAGAACTTTCTGTTTATTATTATTTTCCCCATCTTTCTTCTAACATTACCATAATATTTTTTATATGAGCGTGAATGACTTCTCTCTTCGCTTGATCACTAAATTGCTCTAACGCCAATGAAGGAAACCAAAATAAATCCCCTGGTAACTCTTGCATATCTTCTTTCCATGAAAAATCACTTGTAACATAAGCAATATGCTTAAAACCTTGGCTTTGCAAATGATCTGTCCACTCTTGCAAACGAGCTTTTTCTTTCTTTTGACTTTCTACTAAATACGTAAATGCAGGTAGTAAAAGCACTCTTCCTTTATATTCTCTTTCCAACTCCATACTCAACAATTCTATAAATTCACCTTGTTCTACTACCATTTTCATTTCTTTTGCTGCTGAAATTGATAAAAGAGGTATTACTCCTGTATCTACATACTCTCTTGCTTGCTCAAACTGTTCCACGTCTTTTACAATCCATTTCACATTTCTCCCCTCCCTCTAATCAAAATGACAGAACTTTCACTTTATATATATTAAACCATACTAAAAGAGGTAAAAAAAGAAAAACTACCCAAGTTAGATAGTTTTTCTTAAAAAGAGTCTGAAATTTGTAAAAAATTAATAATCCAAATAAATTCTATAAAGTCTTTAACTCCGCTGTTAACCTATGAAACGCTTCCTTATCTTGCTTATCCAGCGCTTCATCAATTTGTTTCAAAAGACGTTCTCTTCTAAACGAAAATACACTCTCTTCTAAAAATCTCTCTGCAAGTAAACGATCCTTTTCATTTACTTCAATATGCTTTGGTAAATATGGATTGTCTTCTAATACAGCTACATAATTTGCATTTTGGAACGATGATTTAAAGTTGAGTTGAATATAAATATCCTCATCTCGATTTAAACGAATATCATGAAACGACTTTTCAGCATCTGTTGTCATAACATTTTGTTTAAAAAAGTGAAACGGTGTGTCCTTTACGCAATTTGCTGACATCACTAAGCCACGCGGACAATATTTTGCATGCTCTACGAAGTGGACTTTATGCATTAATTGGTCGTGACTCATTAAATAATTCAAAATCCATACACATTCACGCTGTTTCAGTTGGTAGTTATTCAAAAACCATTTTACAAAATCCTTCTTCTCGTTTACAGAAACAGGGGTATTCATAGCAATTAAGTCCCTCCTCTGTCTTTCTCTTTTCTTTTTAGATTCAAGAAGCGGCATTCAGTTTCCTTCCAACTTATGAAAAATCCTCTAAATTATATAACAACTCTTCAATATGAATTTGTGTCGGGTCTAGTTGTAATAACTGAACAAACACTTCTTTGGCCTCTTTTCGCATTCCTTCTTCCAATAAGAAATAGCCGTACTCTTCCAAGAAGTCTGGATGATTCTTAAAAGAAGTATATGCACTTTCATAGTGTTTTAATGCATCCGAATACATTTCTAATTGTTTTTTTGCAAACGCAAGATCCCAAAGTAATTGTGTATCTTGCTCTCCACTATCAATAGCACGCTCTACAACTGTAATTAACTCTTCATACTTTTCTTGTCCTTTTAAGATATACGCATATTTTAATATTGCACCTAAATGTCCTGGATCTAACTCAAGCGCTTTTTGAAGTACTTCCTCTGCCTCTGCTACTTTTCCTAATTTAGCTGCAATGTTCGCTAATTCTACATAAAACGGAACAGCAAGCTCATCTACTTTAATTCCTTCATGAAGTGTTTCATAGCTTTCTTGAAGCATTCCTTCTTTTTCATAGCTTTTCGCTAAATACATGTATAGTGATGCATACTCAGGGTCTAATTCTTTTAGTTCTTGCCAAGCACCAATTGCTCTTTGATATTCTTCTCCTTGATATAATGTGAACGCATATCCAAATAAGGAGTGAATATCTTTTTGTTCCTCTAAGCCTGCTTCATAGTAAGAGATCGCCTCTTCCCAGTTTCCAATCGCACTTAACGTTTCTGCAAGGCGAAGTGCAATGACAACACCACCCATTACTTTATGCTCCGCTAATAGCGACTCGTAATAAGTGATTGCCTTTTGTTCTTCACCTTTACTACTATATAATTCTGCTAATCCAAACGTAATAACAGGCTCTTCAGGCATGATTTCTTTCGCCTTCAATAGTTTTTGCTCTGCTACATCATCAAAACCTTGCATTTGGAATAAATCCGCAACAAGTAATAACGATTGAACATATAAATCATCATTTTCTGGAATATCATGAAGTACTTCAATTGCTTCATCTTCTTTGTCTAAATCAATATATAATTCTGCTAAAAATACCGTAAATTCACTTTCTTCCGGATATAATAAACGTAAGTCTTCAGTAATTGCTAACGCCTCATCCGTAAATCCAAGTGTATGATAGTAGTGAGCGATATCATACTTCTCTTCATCATTCGCAACTTGTAATTGTTCTTTTAATAATTGTAATCCTTTTTCCGCTTCACCATTTTCAATATATGTAACAGCTTGTTCAAACTTTTGCATAAACGTCTCCTTTAATTCAAAAAATATTTCTCTTCTGTTCACTTATCATAAGCAACTAGGTGTAAGAACGCAACCTTTTGAGTGAACTGCCTCTTCCTATACTTTCTCTTATAGCGCAGCTAATTGTTCAAAAAAGTTCGGATACGATACAGAGACCGCATCGCTATTCTCTATTTTTACTTCTCCATCTATAATACAAGATGCGATTGCTAGCATCATCCCAATACGATGATCGCCGTGACTATTAACAGCATTTCCTTTTAAATTTTGTTTACCATATATAATCATACCATCTGGTGTAGCTTCAATTTTCGCACCTAATTTGCCTAATTCATCTACAACAGTATCGATACGGTTTGTTTCTTTTACTTTTAACTCCTCAGCGTCTTTAATAACAGTAATTCCTTCTGCCTGCGTTGCCAATAAAGCAATTACAGGAATTTCATCAATTAACCTTGGAATAAGCGATCCACCAATCTCTATTCCTTTTAGTTTCGATGTTTCAATCGTAATATCCCCGCACGGTTCAAACTCTTCGTTTCTAATATTATCGATAGAAATAAGTGCACCCATCTTTGTTAAAACATCTAAAATCCCTGTTCGCGTTGGATTTAAACCGACATTTTCCAATACAAGCTTACTTTTTTGGACAATTGCACCAGCTACTAAGAAAAATGCAGCCGAAGAAATATCTCCTGGAACTTCTATGTCTGTCCCTTTAAGTTGTTGGCCACCTTGTAATGACACGGTACGTTCATTAACATCTACTGTACAACCGAATGCACGTAACATCCTCTCTGTATGATCACGAGACTGCATAGGCTCTGTTACTGTAGTTACACCTTCTCCTTGCAAACCTGCAAGTAAAACTGCCGATTTCACTTGTGCACTTGCTACTGGTGATTGGTAATGCATACCTTTCACCTTTCCACCACGAATAGATAAAGGTGTATATTGTCCATTTTCTCTACCATCAATTTGAGCGTTCATCTTACTAAGCGGGTCTGTAACACGTTTCATAGGACGTTTTCCAATTGATGCATCACCGATTATCGTACTATAGAACGGCGTATTAGCTAAAATCCCAAGCATAAGACGAATAGTCGTCCCTGAATTCCCCACATCTAATACTTCTTTCGGTTCTTGTAAATTATGTAATCCTTTACCGTAAATCGTGACATCGTTACCACTCTGTTCAATCTTGACACCTAGTTTTTGAAAACATGCAATTGTACTTAAACAATCTTCTCCTAATAAAAAATTTGATACTTTCGTCGTCCCTTCTGCTATCGCTCCAAACATAACAGAGCGATGCGAAATAGATTTATCTCCTGGAACAACAATTTTCCCATTCAAACTATTTTTTCGTCCTACTAGTTTCAAAATGTATCCTCCTCACATTTTAAATAAGTTATATGTACAATAGTCCTTCTTATACGTCTACTTCTATTGTAACGTTTTCTTTCTTGAACGTGCAAACAACTCCCCTTATTACAGTTCAAATAAAAAAGACTCCTATACTAGGAGCCTTCACTATTTATTAAGAATACGTTTCTTCTTTTTTCACTTGTTCTTTTACAAGTTCCGTAAGCAACTCAATAATCTCAGCATTTTCTTCTTTAAGCCCAACAGTAATACGAATACCATCATGTATACCAAATGCAGCACCAGAACGAACGATATATCCTTTTTTCATTAATCGTTCGAAAGCTTCATTACCAGGTATACCGAGCTTCAAGAAAATAAAATTCGTTTGGGATGGATAGTAGAATACGTTATATTCCTTACAAAATGCATAATATTGATTTAACCCTTCGGCATTTTTCTTCACGCACTCTTGTAAAAACTGTTGATCTTCTATTGCCGCTAATGCTACTGCTTGGGCGATAGTTGATGTGTTAAATGGCAGTCTCGCTACCTCTAGCTGCCCTATAAGTTTTGCATCCCCAATCGCATATCCAATACGAAAAGCAGCTAATCCATATGCTTTTGAGAATGTGCGTAGCACCATAAGATTTTCGTATTTTTCAAGAAGAGGCAATGTTTGCGGATAATCTTCTGCCCCAGCATATTCATAATATGCTTCGTCCATAATAACGAGCACTGACTTTGGAACTGATTCTAAAAATGAAAGTAATTTTTGTTTTTCTACATATGTACCTGTCGGGTTATTCGGATTACAAATCCATACAATCTTCGTTTTGTCATCTACTTGTTGCAACATCGCATCTAAATCGTGAATACCTTCTTTAAGTGGTACTTCACGAACTTCCGCTCCTTCAATAACAGCATGGTGATGATATTGCGAGAACGTAGGGTTCGCCATTACAACATTTGTTCCATTATGGAGCAAAGCACGACTAATCATTTGAATGACTTCATCTAGCCCACTACCAAATAAAAGTTGTTCCGCTTTTACACCTAAATGCTCTGCTACTTTCTCCCGAAGTTCAAAAGCCGCCCCATCCGGATAGAGTGCATATTGATTGGCTAACGAAGTTAATGCTTCTGTCACACGCGCAGAGCAGCCAAATGGATTTTCATTCGACGCTAACTTCACAATTTTTGACAATCCATATTCTCTTTTTACTTCTTCAATATTTTTCCCAGGTACATATGCTCTCAAAGTTAACAATTGCTCTTTTACTCTCACTTTTCTTCCCCCAGTCATTGATATGATTTATAATTCCTTACTGTCATCTTTAATCATAACCGTCACCATTACGAGAATACCTCTACATATGCATTTCATACCTATTCTACAACTTTTCTAGACCATATCCTTTTGAAATGCTTTTAACGCAATATGAACAGTCTCATCTGAAATAGATACGACATTCACTACCCCATATTCCTGCATAAGTACCATATGAATTGTTCCTGCATTCGCTTTCTTATCTTGTTTCATCAGTTGAACGAGGCGCTCTACATTCAAATCACTTGGCATCTTTGGATAGCCGTATTTCAAGAACCACTGCTTCATCTCTTCATAAGCAAGATCAACCTTGTACACTTGCTCACTTAAAAATATAGCAAATAACATACCAACCGCTACTC
Organism: Bacillus cereus group sp. N8; assembly: GCF_016483685.1. Taxonomy (NCBI): domain Bacteria; kingdom Bacillati; phylum Bacillota; class Bacilli; order Caryophanales; family Bacillaceae; genus Bacillus; species Bacillus cereus group sp. N8. The sequence continues at coordinate 306,172 of NZ_JAEHBK010000002.1, forward strand.
CATCACCGTGAGTAATATTTCCATACCCTAACTCTTTTTCAAGAGCATGTCCTAACGTATGCCCAAAATTCAAATGGGCACGTACACCTTTTTCTGTTTCGTCTTGTGACACAATGTTCGCTTTCACAGGAATCGCCTTCGTTAATATGTGAATTAATTTTTCATCACGAAGATCCGTTAATGTTTGCACTTCTTCTTTTAACCAATGATATAGCTTTACATCACCAATAAGAGCATGCTTTATCACTTCTGCATAACCTGATCTCCACTCTTTTTCAGGAAGTGAATGCAAAAATGGCGTATGATATACAACAGCTTCTGGCTGATGAAACGCTCCAATCATATTTTTTCCTAGTGGATGATTAATTGCTACTTTCCCGCCTACTGCGCTATCGTGAGCTAATAAAGTCGTTGGAACTTGGACAAAGCGAATACCACGCATAAACGACGCGGCAACAAAGCCAGCCAAATCTCCAATCATTCCGCCTCCAAGTGCGATAATTAAAGAATTTCTATCTAATTTATTTTCAAGAGCCGAAGTGTGAGCCGCATAAAAATTTTCAAAAGACTTCTCTTTTTCGCCACTCGGTACAACAAACGAAAACACGTCCTGCTCTACTTGTAATGCATCAACAACTGTCTGTAAATGTAGTGATGAAACAGCTTCATCAGAAATGATCATTATGTTAGATACAGCAGGATTCATCTTTTGAATAAACGTTGTTAAATGTGACAACGCTTCTTTTCCAACATGTACATCATATTCTTTTGATTTCGTTTGAATATGTATGTTCTCCATTAAAATCCCCTCGCATATTCATTATGTTTCTCAATATTTTCACGTATAAGATCGATACGATCTAATCCAAATTGTTCAATTAAAACTGTCGCGAGCTCCCAAGCGACAACAGCTTCAGCCACAACGCTAGCTGCCGGTACTGCACAACTATCTGAACGTTCAATACTCGCTGTAAAAGGTTCTTTCGTATCAATATCAATACTTTGAAGCGGTTTATATAATGTCGGTATCGGTTTCATCACACCACGCACAATAACCGGCATACCAGTTGTCATACCACCTTCTACTCCACCTGCATTGTTCGTTTTTCTTCTGTACCCTTGCACTTCATCCCATAGGATTTCATCATGCACTTCACTTCCAGGTCTATGCGCAGCTTCAAAACCAATTCCAATTTCAACACCTTTAAAAGCGTTAATACTCATAATTGCCGCTGCTAATTTTGCATCTAATTTTCTATCATAATGTACATAGCTACCTACTCCAATTGGCATACCTTCTACAACTACTTCAACAATACCGCCGATAGAATCACCATTTGCCTTCGCATCATCAATTGCTTGCATCATCTTTTTACCGACCTTTTCATCTAAACAACGTACAGGAGATGCTTCTGTAGTACTTTGTAATTCCTCAATAGAGTTATACGTAATATTTTCTGCCTGTACACCACCAATTTCGATAACATGTCCCGCTACTTGTATACCTAATTCTGCTAATATCCTTTTTGCAACTGCACCAGCTGCAACACGAACTGTCGTTTCACGTGCTGAAGAACGCTCTAATACATTTCTCATATCTCTATGACCATATTTAATCGCACCATTTAAATCTGCGTGTCCAGGTCTAGGTTTCGTAACTTGCCTTTTCATTTCTTTCTCTTCCTGCTCAGTTAACGGCTCTGCGCCCATAACCTTTGTCCAATGGGTGAAATCACGATTTTCAACAACAAGTGCAATCGGGGATCCCATCGTCTTCCCATGCCTAACACCACTTACAATTTGCACTTGGTCTTTCTCAATTTGCATGCGTCTACCGCGTCCATATCCTTTTTGTCTTCTAGCTAATTCTTCATTTATATCATTCGCTACTAAAGATAATCCTGCCGGAACACCTTCTAAAATTGTCGTAAGTTGCGGACCGTGGGATTCACCAGCTGTAATATATCGCATACGTTATTCCTCTTTTCGCATATGTATTTATCCCGCTACATAAAGTAGCAATGGTATCTTTCATCATTTTATAAGAAAACATTGAAATTATATAGTAAATCAACTACTTGCTTTATCCTACTTGTAATCATTCTAACATTTTCATAACGTTATACCTTTTACTTTACATACCAATATATCATAACAGTCCTAACTTCGTAACAAATCAAAATAAAAAAAGTGCAAGAAGAATACCCCTATTCTTCTTGCACTTTTTACTATTATCACAGTTATTAAAGCGTTTACAAATTATTTTAAAATAATTAGTAAATCCATTGATTCATTAATTTTGAGTAGTCTACCAATTCTTCTTCCTTAAAGAAAATAGCAATCTCGCGCTCTGCACTTTCTAAAGAATCCGAACCGTGGATAATGTTTTTCGCAACAGTTACACCGAAATCTCCGCGAATTGTTCCCATATCAGCTTCATGTGGGCGTGTTTTACCCATCATATTGCGCGCTGTATCTACTACATTTTCACCTTGCCATACCATTGCGAATACAGGGCCAGATGTAATAAATTCTACTAATTCACCAAAGAAAGGTCTTTCTTTATGCTCACCGTAGTGTTGTTCAGCAATTTCCGGAGTAACTTGCATTAATTTTGCACCAACTAATTGAAAGCCCTTTTTCTCAAAACGAGCTACAATTTCCCCAATGAAGGCACGTTGTACACCGTCTGGTTTTACCATTAGAAATGTTTTTTCCATAAAAAATCTCTCCACTTCTGAATTATGTATGTAATTGTATATCCCCACACACATATTAACACCCTTATCACAATTGTGCAATAGTTTTGAAATAGAGAGATTATTTTATTTTTTAGAAAAAACACTAAAATTTTCGTTTTCCAATATACTTTGCGACATTTTGCAACGCATACTTCGCCTGTCCACGAGGGAGTGGTTTTATTATTTCTAATGCTTTATGTAAATAACGTTCACTAAACGAAAATGCTTTATCAATAGCTTCGCTCGCTTTAATATCATTAATAATTTCTTTCATTTCACTTGCTGTTGTATTTTCATGCACAGATGTAATTTTCTGACGAAGAACAGGATCTTCCATGGCATACAAAACAGGTAATGTAATGTTACCTTGTAATAAATCACCACCAGCAGGCTTTCCAAGCTTCTCTTCTGTCGATACGAAATCTAAAATATCATCAATAATTTGATAAGACATACCAACAAAATATCCATACCAAAATAGACGATTTACAGTATCACGATTAGCACCAGCAGCAATCGCTCCTAACTGACAACTCGCGGCGATTAATAATGCTGTTTTTCGTTTTATCCTTCTTAAATACGTTCTTAAATTTTGATCATAGTTATACTTATCTTTAATTTGTTCGATTTCACCTTTACAAACTTCTAAAATTGTATGAGATAGTGCCTGGTGTGCATCTGGAATTTCTATATTTGTTATACATTCAAGAGACTTCGCAAACAAGTAGTCTCCTGTATACATTGCAATACGATCTCCCCATTTCGCATTCACTGTTGCGCTACCGCGTCGTAAAAACGCAGCATCTATAACATCATCGTGAACAAGAGAAGCCATATGAATAAGTTCTAATGCAACCGCAACATGCTTAATTGCATCTAACTTATAATCCCCAAATTTCCCTGCAAGCAAAACAAAAACAGGGCGAATCCGCTTCCCACCTGCTTCAATAAGCTGTAATGCCGCTTCTTCTACTAACGGCTGCTCAGAAGCAACTGTCTTCTTCAATTCTTTTTCTATAACATTAATATCCGATCGTAAAAAAGAGTACATAAGTTGTAACTTCATATTGTTCACCTTAACCTAAAACGTCTTTTTTCTATTTTGATTCTGGTTTAACACCTAAATGCATAGCTGCTACACCAAAAGTAAATGGTTTCACTTGCACATTCTTAAGCCCAGCTTCTTCAAACATACTCGCTAACTCTTTCATCCCTGGGAATGTACTAGCGGATTCCTGAAGCCATGAATATTCTTTATAACTTTTTGCAAATATCTTTCCAAACAACGGCATGATATATTTAAAGTATAAGACATACCCTTGTCGAAAACCAATCATTGTTGGTTGAGATGTTTCTAAGCAAATTACTTTTCCACCAGGCTTTACTACACGCGTCATTTCTTTTAATACTTGCATGTAATCCGGAACGTTACGTAGCCCAAAACCAATCGTTACATAATCAAACGTATTATCTTCAAAAGGAAGTTCCATTGCATTTCCATGCATAAGTTCTACTTGCTTTAATTCTAAAGCTTCTACCTTTTGTTTACCGACAGCTAGCATATTTTCGCTAAAGTCTAAACCGTAAACCTTTCCATTTTCCCCTACAGCTCCTGCTAGCGCAATTGTCCAATCAGCTGTTCCGCAGCAAACATCGAGTGCCTTACTCCCAGGTTTCACATCCATAATTTTCATCGTTTCTTTGCGCCATACCTTATGCCTTTGAAAACTAATTACAGAATTCATCACATCGTATTTATCAGAAATTTTCTCAAATACGTCATGTACTCTTTCTTCTTTTGATTGTTGCATGCTCGTACCTTCTTCCAATGTAAAGTTGCTTATGTCCTTGATTTATCTCTTAACATAGAAATTATTTCATTAACTTCTGTATGATTCTCTAAAAATTTTTCTTCCTGCTTTTTCATTTCCATAAGCCATTCATTAATAACTGTTTCCAGATTTTTATCATCATCCAATGAGATTTTTTGAACCGCTTGAAAAACAGGTGAATTTTGTTTATCAGCATACAATTGACACTCTTTTTGAAGACGATTTTTTCCTAATACATAAGTTATATATGGTTTCCAATTGGATAAATGAAAATGATCACATGTTTTTTGCAACAGCGCAGATTCAATTATTACTACACTTTCCATTATGTCTTGAATCGTCACATGGGCTTTTTGATATAGCATAATTTTATGCTCATTAATTTCCTTAATTCCTTCAGCAAGTGCGCGAATTAAGATAATATCACAATTCATTGACAATAAGTAATAGTATAGACCACTATAATAATCGCCTGCAAGCACTGTCAATTGACGACGCTTATGAAATCCACTCGTCTCTTCGTTTGCTTTATTTGATACTTTTTCATGTGTATCAAGAGCAATTTGTACAAGCATAATCGTTACTACATAATGATCAATTTGTTCTTTATGTATATTTGCATCCTTTAATGCACCGTATAACAGCGCTATTTTTTCTTCATCAATAAATGGTTCTTCAATATAGTTTATAAAATAAGGATGGCGTAATTTCTCCATCAATTTCTCTTTAATACCAGCATACCCTCCGTAGATGTCACACACAAAAAATCACCCTTGTTTTCTAATTCATAAAATTTATTATAACACATACATTCTATTTTCTATAATCAAAACTTGGCTACTTCTGCCAAACTGTCACCGAATGCAGCCTCAACTTTCATTCATACGAATCATCTTCATCACTAACAACTACAAACATTCATTTGCACAAAAGGCAGAAATAATTTTCAACCTTTATATTCTTGCTCTTTCATACTAAAACTATATCATTTTTTTGCATATAAAAAAAAGAAAAGCAGTTTCCCGCTTTTCTTTACTTCGTCTTAATAAACGATAAAATTTCACTACGTGCTGCTGCATCATTTTCTAACACGCCGCGCACTGCAGTCGTTACTGTTTTTGCACCAGGCTTTTTCACACCACGCATCGTCATACACATATGCTCTGCTTCTACTACTACCATTACACCATGCGGCTCTAGTACTTCCATAATAGAGTTAGCTACTGTTGATGTAATACGTTCTTGTAGTTGCGGACGACGTGCAATTGTGTCTACAGTACGAGCTAATTTACTTAGTCCCGTTACTTTTCCACCTTGCGGAATATATGCAACGTGAGCAACTCCATAAAAAGGAACAAGATGATGCTCACACATCGAATAGAATGGTATATCTTTTACTAGTACAAGCTCTTCGTGATCTTCTCCGAATACTTTGTGTAAATGCTCTTTTGGATCCTCATGCATCCCTGAGAATACTTCTGCGTACATTTTCGCAACACGCTTTGGTGTATCCAGTACTCCCTCGCGATTTGGGTCGTCTCCGATTGCCTCTAAAATAAGACGTACTGCTTGTTCAATTTGTTCTAAATTAACTTTTGCCATCCGCTAGCCCTCCCGAAAAACCTAAAAGTGATACGAACACATTCTAGCATATTTATGTTTTTAAAAGCAAAAAGAAGAGTTTCCAAAAAGGAACCTCTTCTTCCCTGTTAATATGTAAGGATTATTTAACCGCATCTTTTAACGCTTTACCAGGTTTGAATGCAGGTACTTTACTTGCAGCGATTTCAATCTCCTCACCTGTTTGTGGGTTACGACCTTTACGAGCCGCACGCTCACGAACTTCGAAGTTACCGAATCCGATAAGTTGTACTTTATCACCTTGTTTTAAAGCTTCTAAGATAGAATCAAAAACAGCGTCCACTGCTTTTGTTGCGTCCTTTTTAGAAAGGGAACTTGCTTCTGCAACAGCATTGATTAAATCTGTCTTGTTCATGCCATTCACCTCCTCCCAAAGATAAGACTGTATAATGATCATAAAATGAGTCTTACTTTCATTTGTAGGCAATTTTTGCAAATTCTATACTACAAAGATGTAGATAAATCATTATCAACGCCTATATTATACGATTCTCCTTTATAATTCAATATTTTTAAGGAAATTGTTACTCTTAAAATGTGAAAATCTGATGAAACTTGACAATTTACAACAAAGTATTAGATAATAACTGTTTATTTTACTATTACATACTCCAAAATAAAAAAATCCCTCTACAATTAGAGGGATTTTTTCTTATAATATAATCGCAATCAATCCGCCAGACCCTTCATTAATAATTCTTTCTAGCGTTTCTTTCAATTTATAACGCGCATTTTCTGGCATTAGAGATAATTTCGCTTGAATGCCCTCCCTAACAATCGAGCTAAGAGAGCGCCCAAATATATCAGAATTCCAAATTGATAGCGGATCATCTTCAAAATCTTGCATCAAATAACGAACTAGTTCTTCACTTTGTTTTTCAGTACCGATAATCGGTTCAAATGTTGATTCTACATCCACTTTAATCATATGAATAGACGGCGCAACCGCTTTTAATTTAACACCGAACCTGGAACCGTGACGAATAATTTCCGGCTCATCTAAGCTCATATCAGCTAATGCAGGCGCTGCTACTCCATATCCGGTTTGCTTTACCATACGCAGGGCATCCGCAACTTGGTCATACTCTGTTTTCGCATGAGATAAATCGAGCATAAGCTTCAATAAATGATCTTTCCCTCGAATTTCTACTCCTACTACTTCTTTTAAAATTTGATCATACAATTCATCTGGCGCATATAAATCAATCTCCGCCACACCTTGCCCCATATCGATGCCAGCTAGACTTGCTCGATCAATAAATTCATATTGACTAAACTGCCAAACGACACGGTCCACATCACGAAGACGTTTTATATCCTTTACAGTCTCTTGAACTGCTTCCTGATAACTTTGGCGTAACCAATGTCCTTCATTTAGCACCATTACCCAGCTTGGAAGGTTTACATTCACTTCTAAGACCGGGAACTCAAATAACGCTTCCCGAAGTACATTATACACATCTGTTTCTCTTAAACTCTCTACACTCATCGCAATTACTGGAATATCATATTCTTCTGATAAACTTTGACGTAACTGCTCTGTATCTGGATGATACGGCTGTACAGTATTGATAATCATAATGAAAGGCTTTCCTACTTCTTTTAACTCATTTACAACGCGTTCTTCTGCCTCTATATAATCTCTTCTTGGAATTTCACCAATTGTTCCATCTGTTGTAATAACGACACCAATTGTTGAATGCTCTTGAATTACTTTACGTGTTCCGATTTCTGCAGCTTCATGGAATGGAATAGGCTCTTCATACCAAGGAGTATTAATCATACGTGGACCATTCTCATCTTCATAGCCTTTTGCTCCTGGAACCGTATACCCAACACAATCTACTAATCGAATATTCACTTCAAGACCTTCATCTACTTCAATAGAAACCGCTTGGTTTGGAACAAACTTCGGTTCCGTCGTCATTATTGTACGACCAGCAGCACTTTGAGGCAATTCATCCTGCGCTCTTTGACGGTCTGACTCATTTTCAATATTCGGTATAACAACAAGTTCCATAAATTTTTTTATAAATGTTGATTTCCCTGTTCGAACAGCTCCTACAACTCCAAAATAAATATCACCGCCTGTGCGTTCCGCAATATCTTTAAAAATATCTACCTTTTCCAAGTGATTCCCTCCCTCAATATTTTTGGGAATAATTCCACGTTTATAGTCAACTAATACCTTCTCTAACGTTGCCTATAATATCTGATATAATATAATGGTATTCTAGAAGTTCGGACAATATATCATATAATTTTGTCCAATTTCATATGACTATTTAAAAATACCTTTTGTTTGCATCGCAAGTTGTATAACATAAAAAACCTTTCTTCTAGAACTTATTCACTAAAAGAAAGGTTCATGACTTATGATTTTAAAAAAATTGGTTCGCCATTTTCCACTGTGTAAGGTAAAGAATATGCAGGGACAAACGGGGAATCTTTTAGTAGTATATTCCGGATATCTTCCCCTTCTTTAAATTGCCCTTCATTTTTTTTCAGCGCTTCATATAAATCGATTCTATAATCAACAAACAATTCTCCTTTTTCATTGATTACAAGAGGGAGACTTTTTCCAGAGTACGGACTTGTCACTTGAGGTACCTCTTTATATCCTAGTTTTTTGAAATCTAATTCATAAACACCATCTGTAATCACTTTTTTAAAAGGTGGATATTGATGTTCATCACGATACATCCTTAACTTTAATGCTACTTCTTGAATTTGTTCCGCCATCCTAACATCAATTAACTTTACTGTCGGATTTGTTTCAACATCTATTAATACATATTGATACACTCCCCCACTTTCATACGCATTCCCTGGTGCCTCTTGTATGTATCTCGGAGCAATTTTTTGAAAATCAATTGGATATTTTTGATAAATCGGCGTACTCATATCACGCGTCTTAATTGGCAATAAACCATTCGTTTGTTCCTTGTATGTAGTAATAGCTTTTTGAACAACTTGTAACTGATCTTCATAAGGAATAGCGTTTTGTTTCATATTTTCTCTCGGATACATACACCCTGTCAAAATGCTTATGCAACAAAATATTAAAATAATATGGATTTTTTTCACTGGTAATCACCTTTTCCCGCTAGTATGGACTGTTCCTTTTGTAACATTTACAGACTACACATCCTCTACTGCTCAATAGGGCCACTAAATACAACAAGGAAAATAATAATTCCAGATACAATCATGAGGGTGTACGCTACTAAAGCTGTAATCCCTTTCAAAATTTTATTCTTCATTTTATGCCTACTTAATAAAATAAAACTTACTGCAAGAAACATAAATCCAATTGCCCCTAAAGCAAACCACATTTTCATAAGCCCTTCCGACATATATACACCCCTTTACTTTCAATCTATTTTTATACTATTTTAACAAATTAAAATCTTTAAACAAATAAATTTCATCATTTTGCCGTGAATTGATGAAATTTATTTAAAATAATAAAACCGAAGCACGAAATGATGTGCTTCGGTTGACCAAATATGCCCTTACCAGCTCTATTCCCATTCTTTCATGACTATCATATGCATTCTCTAAACTCTTTGTTTCTCATAATTTATTTTTTAAACATTTTACTTAACGAACCAAAATCCGCTGGCATATTATTGTTAATGATAGCTTTTACAATTTGATCCTCTTGCTCTTTCGGCACTTCACGTCCTGCCATTAGGGCAACTTGATGAATCAATTGACGAAGCACTTGCTCATCACGCAAGTTCGCATTTTGTACAGATGATGCTAATTTAAAAATATCTTCTTTATTCACTTTCGCCTCTTTTTCAATGTTACTAAAAATGTTGTTATCCATTTTTTTCACCCTCTCCTCAAGTTACTCTTTATCCTATGCAAAAATGAAAAATTGGTGAAAAAACCCAGGGAATAAAAAAAAAACGGTAGAAGTACAAAATGTACTTCTACCGTTTTTTTATAACAAATCAGGTATCGCCTCAACCTCGTGTTTTCGAACACGTCCCATCAATGAGCCTACTGCATCTTTCACATTATTCCCATTGAATAGCACGTCATATAAAGCAGCTGTAATAGGCATTTCAACTTCCATTTTCTCTGCCAATTCATGAGCAGCTTTCGTTGTTCTTACACCTTCTACAACCATTCCCATGCTTTCTAACACTTCTTCTAAAGAATGTCCTTTTCCAAGCATATTTCCAGCGCGCCAATTTCGGCTATGAACACTTGTACAAGTTACAATTAAGTCTCCCATACCAGTTAGACCAGCAAACGTTAACGGATTTCCGCCCATTTTTCTTCCTAAACGAGCAATTTCCGTTAAACCACGTGTCATTAATGCCGCTTTTGCATTATCACCTAACCCTAGACCATCCGTTATCCCAGCAGCTAATGCGATAATATTTTTTAACGCACCACCGAGCTCAACTCCAACGATATCTGGGTTTGTATACACACGGAAATAGCTATTCATAAACAGATCCTGTACTTCCTCAGCCGCTTCCATACGTTTGGCTGCAGACGTAACAGTCGTCGCTTGGCGCAAACCTACTTCTTCAGCATGACTCGGTCCAGACAGTACAACAACATCTTTAATCAAGTTCTCTGGAATTTCTTCCTCAATCACTTCTGAAATACGTTTTGACGTACCTGGTTCGATTCCTTTACTTGCATGAATCCAAGTAATTGGTTCCGTAACAATCCCCTTCATCTCTTGCAATACGTCACGATACGCTTTCGTCGGTACTACTAGCAGTACTGTATTTACATCTACTAACGCTTCTTCTAAAGAAGAGTAGGCTGCGATTGTGCTTGGCAATGTAATCCCCGGAAGATATTTACTGTTCTCATGTTTCGTATTAATTTCATTCATGAGTTCAGGACGGTTTCCCCAAATACGTACATCATGTCCATTGTCAGCTAATACCATCGCTAACGCTGTTCCCCAGCTACCTGCTCCTATTACTGTGATTTTTGTCATAAAATCACATCCTCTCCATTAGTCTCTTGCTCGAGCGATAATGTGAATCGGCGTTCCTACAAAACCGAACGCTTCACGTAAACGATTCTTTAAGAAGCGCTCATATGAAAAGTGCATTAATTCTGTATCGTTTACAAACACAACAAATGTCGGTGGTTTTACCGCAACCTGTGTCGCATAGAAGATTTTCAGACGGCTACCATTATGAGTCGGCGTTGGATTCATCGCTACCGCATCCATAATTACATCGTTTAATACGTTCGTTTGTACACGGATGCTATGACTTTCATTTACCTCATTGATAACCGGTAATAACGTTTGTGTACGTTTTTTCGTTTTCGCAGATAAGAATACAATCGGTGCATAATCCAAGAATTGGAAATGAGCACGGATGTTTTCTTCAAATGCTTTCATTGTTTTTTCATCTTTTTTCACTGCATCCCATTTGTTTACAACGATAATAACAGCTCGTCCTGAATCATGAGCATATCCAGCGATTTTTTTATCTTGCTCAATAATTCCTTCTTCTCCGTCTAAAACAACTAAAACAACGTCAGAACGTTCAATCGCTCTAAGTGCACGAAGTACACTATATTTTTCTGTACTTTCATATACTTTCCCTTTTTTACGCATACCAGCTGTATCGATGATTACATAATCTTGACCATCTTTGCTATATGGCGTATCAACAGCATCACGTGTCGTTCCTGCTATATTACTTACAATTACACGTTCTTGACCAAGAAGTGCATTTACAAGTGATGATTTCCCTACGTTTGGACGTCCAATTAAAGAGAAACGGATTGTTTCATCGTCATACGCTTCTTCTTCAATCTTCGGAAAATGATTTGCAGCTTCATCTAACAAATCACCAAGTCCTAAACCGTGTGTACCTGAAATCGGGAATGGCTCACCGAATCCTAATGCATAGAAATCATAAATATCACTACGCATTTCTGGATTATCAACCTTATTTACCGCAAGTACAATAGGTTTTTTAGAACGATATAAAATTTTAGCAACTTCTTCATCTGCTGCAGTTACACCATCGCGACCATTCGTCATAAAAATGATAACATCTGCTTCATCAATCGCTACTTCCGCCTGTTGACGAATTTGTGTCAAGAACGGCTCGTCTCCAATATCAATTCCACCTGTATCAATAATGTTAAACTCATGATTTAACCATTCTCCAGCACTATAAATACGGTCTCGCGTTATACCTGGTATATCTTCTACGATTGAAACTCTTTCTCCAACAATTCTATTGAAAATAGTAGATTTCCCCACGTTTGGGCGGCCTACTATTGCTATTACTGGTTTCGGCATATACTTTCATCCTTTCAACTTGCTTCTGTTTATTATGTAAAAAACCCTTCTTTGTGCAAGAAGGGATTTGCATTCCAGAATATTTCTCAACGTATCAAAACACCTCATATTATAACACACGTTGCTAATGTTTCACAATAATATATACATTCTCTTGTAAGCGATGCGCAATACCATCTAATATCGCCTCTAAATTATTCGCAACAAATTCTAGTTCCTCTGTCGTCTCACAAGTAAATAAGGGAGCTCCACCTGCAAACTTTTCCGGTGTTGTTGTAATTACTGCGAGAATAACACTTTCTAACATCATCTTTTATCTTCCCTTCCTTTCGGGGCTTCCGATGACATATGAACAGCACTTTCTAGCGTTGGCACATTCCCTATGACACCTATCGCTTTCTCGGCATCTTGGTCTTGCGGCAAAACAAAAATCCCAACTCTTCCATCTTCTAAATCACGCTTTGCTAACGGTACAAGTGCTGGTGTACCTGAATCCCTATATATCCCTAGAGCAACAGAGACATCATGTAAAATAGCTTGCCGTTGTCCTAAATTTGCAATTGTAACCATCGCATCAATTGATTTCGGTTTTAAAATAAAACCCATTCCATATTTCATAATTTCTTCTTGCCTTGCTGGTAATCCAATATTCATAATGTAAATATTATCAATATAAAGTCCCGCTCCTTCAAAACGAAGTGGAACGTGCTCAATTTCTACAAGATCATGAAGCCTTTTACCTGACATTAATTTTCTCGCAATGAAAAAACTTACCATACCAGTAATTACCCCAGCAATCCATGAATGGAATCCTATATACGCAAACGTTGTTACAAACGACGTTAACATCGCCAAATAGTTACGACTTTCAAAGACTAATGCAATCCCTTCAATGTATGTATTACCACGTGGTACGAGCTCATATCCATCTAATTGTTGAAGCGTATTTCTTTCCATATTACGCACATCACGAAATTGCGTCGCCGCTAACGTAAGAAATGTAATTGCAGAAAAATCTTTTTTCAAAATAGACGGAATCGCAATTGCCCCTAAGGCAGCCGCAATTAACCCCATCGCAATATGAATAATTTTCCCGTGAAGCCTCGTCGGATATTGCCTCGTATCGGTACGAAGCATTAACACCCTAGTTACCGTCCCGGCAATTACGCCACATAAAATGGCTGGTGTATATTCAGTCATGTATTACCCTCGCCCTTCTTTTACGCGTTTTCCTCTTAAATTGTTCCATATATACTGATACTTTTGTAATCCATAGTAAAATCGCCATAAATAAAGTAGAAACGGCAACAACATCAAAAAAGGCTAAACTGCCATATTCATAAGGAAAATGTAATTTATGAAAAATAAGCGTCACCAACAACTCTCCTTGTAACATCCCTATATACAAGGTGCACAATCTTAATATGCGATCCCCGTACAATAAAATTGATGCATACACAAGTGCACCACTTAGCAGCAACAACCTATCAACCACAATCCAAATCGGATCATATACTTCTAACAAATGGAAACTTGTATATAACATTGCAATAATAAGCGCCGAAAGTAAAGTGTATAATTTTTTCCAAATAGAGTATAGTGTGATGCCTACAAAAGAAATAATACAAAGCAAAAGGGCATTTACCGATACAGTAAAAGAAGCAATCGTCACATTTAACGGGGAACAAATAATAAAAATTAATATACAAGCACTTATCTTCCAACGAATAGGTTCTTTTTTCATAAAAAAGGTCACGACAATCCACCCTATCCAAGCCACAAAATAAAAAGTACTCCCATCCATCATTTCACCTCCTATGTTTTCCATTATGGGAACTTTTTATGAAAGTTAATCCTACCTTTTCTTTGTGCATAGTTTTTCTCATAACAGCAAAACTTTTAATAAGGAGGTGGAACTCACAATGGGTAAAGATCGCCAAGAACGAAAGCTAAGAGAATCACGCCGCGTTGAATCTGATCGCGACCAATCACTTCAATATCCTGGTGCAACTAGTCTTGATACACCGGAGCAAGCTCGAAAGCAAAATCAGCACTAAAAATAAAAAAAGACGGTTTCAGTATTGTATGAAACCGTCTTTTTTCGTATTTTTTTAATAAATTCTTTTGTTTTCGTATTAATATCTCAATCATAATATATTCTCTTTTTTCATTCATAGAATTATATAGCGCAATATCTCACTTCTTTATTTTATAAAAAAACCAACCACACGGTTGATTTTTTATCTCCTACTATAATGCGTAGTATCAATACCACGCTGCATTAACCAATGATAGGTTTCGCCTTTTACAACAAGAGGTACAGATTGTAACTCTTCTATCGTCTTCGCGCCAAGAGCTGTCATAATAAATTTTAAATCTGTATGTAAAAGATCGATTTCATCCACTAACTTCTCGATACCATCTTGCATTAAAACACGTAAAAAGTATCCAGCAAACGCAGTTGTATTCGCCCCTAATGCGATTGCCTTTGCCACGTCAAGCGCTGTTTGTATACCCCCAGATGCAATAAAAGAGAGGTTATTATTTGTAGAGGTTGCTTCAATAATCGAGGTAACAGTTTGTATGCCCCAGTTATTAAAATAAGAAAGCATTCGCTGTCTTCTTTCATTTTCAACAGCAGCAAAATTCGTACCACCTTGTCCACCAATATCAATTGCTGTTATACCTATACTCGCTAACTGCTGTACTGTTTCCTTACTCATTCCAAATCCTACTTCTTTTACAATGACAGGAACTTTACTGTTTAACACAATTTGTTCAATTCGCCGAAGTACACCCGTAAAATCACGGTCTCCTTCTGGCATCGTTAACTCTTGTATGACATTCAAATGAATTTGCAGTGCATTCGCTTCAATCATATCAACGGCACGCTCCGCCTGTTCGACAGTTGCCTCACTCCCCAAATTAGCAAAGAAAATGCCATTTGGGTTTACTTTTCTGACGATTTTATACGAAGCCGCCTCACTTTCATTTTTTAAGGCTGCCATTTGCGAACCTACAGCCATAGCAAGGTTATGATGTTTCGCTACATATGCTAATTGCTCATTAATATGTAACGTTTGCTCTCCTCCACCACCAGTCATCGCATTGATAAAAATCGGCGAACTTAGTGAAAGTTCGCCGATTTTTGTTTCACATGTTACAGTGTCATAACTTGAATTTGGCAAGCTTTGATGCACAAAATCAATATCATGAAAGCCATGCGTACGAGACTGACCAGTAGAAAGAGCATATTCAATATGATCTAATTTACGTTTTGCCCTTACCACTTGTACCCCTCTTTATTTCTTTAATTTTTTCAGTTGTTCACCAATAATATCACTTAACTGGAAAGTAGCTGAATCAGCATTTGGCTCATATTGGCTATAATCTTCTGTTACATTATTTTCTTCAAGCGTTTCTTTTATGCTTAAAGAAATACGTTTTTCCGCTACATGGACTTCAAGCACTTTCACTTTTACTTCTTGCCCCATTGCCAATACTTCATTTGGATTTTTCACGTGACGATTTGCAATTTGAGATACATGTACAAGCCCTTCAACACCAGGTAAAATTTCAACAAACGCACCGAATGTAACAAGGCGTTTTACTACTCCCTCACGAATATCTCCAGCTTTTATTTCGCCAGCAACATTTTCCCAAGGTCCTGGCTGAGCTGCTTTAATTGATAAAGAAATACGTTGTGTATCCGCATCAACAGATAGCACCTTTACTTTTACCTTTTGACCTTGCTCTAATACTTCAGAAGGTTGTTCTACACGTTCATGTGAAATTTGTGAAATGTGAACTAAACCATCCACACCACCAACGTTAACGAAAGCACCAAAATCCGTTAATCGTTGTACTGTCCCTTCAACAACATCTCCTTCTTTTAACGAAGAGATGGCTTCTTTTTTCTTAGAATCTAGTTCTAGTTCTACTACAGCTTTATGCGAAAGGATTACACGATTTTTTTCACGGTCTAATTCAACAATTTTCACCGCTAATGTTTTCCCTTTATAGTCAGCAAAGTCTTCTACATAATGTACTTCTACAAGTGAAGCTGGGATAAAACCACGAACACCAAGGTCCACAACTAATCCACCATTCACGATATCTTTTACAGTAACATCAAATACATAACCAGAATTAAATTTCTCTTGTAATTCTACCCACGCTTTTTCTGCGTCAACAGCACGTTTAGATAAAACAAGATCATCTTCTTCTAATTTAATAATTTTCAATTCTAGTGTTTGATCTAATTCTACAACATCGCTTGCTTTTTCAATATGAACGTTAGCTAATTCACTAATCGGAATTACGCCATCTGTTTTGTATCCAACATTTACAAGCACTTGTTTCTCTTCAACTTTCGTTACAGAACCTGTAACAACGTCACCAACTTGTAATTCTTTTGAATTCATAACTTCTTCATTCATTTTCTCTACCATGGAAATACCTCCCTACAGAATTGACAAAGCATTTTTATGTATATACGAAATGAAAACAAATGTTTTCATTTGCATGTTTAAGAATTTATCATCACATATTCTGTTTCAATACAGTTCACAAGAAACTATATTAAACCTATATAAATAGTATACAGCAAAATCATCTTGAAGAAAGTATGATTTGAAATATAATAGCGAATATATTCTGACAGTTTTTCTCCTCTGTAACTAACTTCTTACAAATTAGCCCATTTGTCAAGAAAAGAGACTTATAATTCACGTATCCTTTACATTTCAAAAAAAATAAAGAAAGAGGATAGCCCTCTTTCTTTATTTCGCAAATACTCCTGAAACAATACCCATAATTTTTTGGACCACTTCTTCAATTGATAAAGAAGTTGTATCTAATTCCAATGCATCATCAGCTTTTTTCAAAGGAGAAACTTCACGTTCTGAATCTAATTTATCACGCCTAGCAATTTCTTCTTTTAACTGCTCTAAATTAGAATCGAAACCTTTATTCATATTTTCTAAATGTCTTCTTTCTGCTCTTTCTTCTACAGAAGCAAGCATAAAGATTTTCACTTCAGCATCTGGTAGTACATGTGTACCAATATCACGGCCATCCATTACTACGCCGCCTTTTTCAGCTAATTCTTGTTGACGACGTACCATTTCTTCACGAACAAGACGATGCTTTGCTACAATAGATACGCGATTCGTCACATCAGGCGTACGAATCACTTCAGAAACATCTTGTCCATTTAAAAATACAAGTTGTGTATTTTCCCCTTGCTGAAATTCAATATTCACATTTTTTACAACTTCCATTAACTTTTCTTCATTTTCAAGATCCACTTTTTGTTCAAGGGCTGCATATGTAATAGCACGGTACATTGCGCCTGTATCAATGTAAACATATGAAAGTTTTTTTGCAACAACTTTTGCAACTGTACTTTTCCCAGCTGCTGCTGGACCATCTATAGCAATCGAAATTCGTTTATCCATTGTAACACCTCATTTTTCACTTATAAAACAAAACGAAAAGCAGGTATTCTCCCCCTGCTTCTTCCCATTTGCTTCACGTCATTAAATCCTCAATTATTGTAGCATAATCCACCATAGAAGAAAATGAAAACTACTTATTCACCTGTAAGATTTGCGCCTTATTTTTCGTGACGACACCTTCGTAATAAACAATTTTCGATAAATATTTCACTGAAGATTTATGTATAAAAAGTAGTTGAACAATAGAAAGACAAATAAATTGAATCAGCAATATACGAATTATAATTCTTTCCACTTTTTCCAAAAAACTCACTCCTTCCCCTCTATACTTACACATCTAATTTCGTAAATTTATATAAACAAAACCTAATCTAATAACCACTTACCAGCAAACGCTTAAAGCAATTCATTTTATTGTCATTTTCTAAGCATACTTTTATACATTTTCATTGTCGAATTTACTCAAAACATGTTATGTTCTAAATGTATTTTTCAACTTGAAAGGGGTATAAGCATTGAAAAGAATCCTAGTTTTACACACAGGCGGAACAATTGCAATGGAAGAAGATAAAGAAACTGGGGTTGTACAACCAGGTGAAAAGAATCCTCTTTTGAAGTTTATTCCTGATTTAGAAGGCGATGTTGATTTAATTGTCGAAGATGTGTTCCATCTTCCATCTCCTCATATGACTCCTAGCGAAATGCTACAATTACAAGTCATCATTGACGAAAGAGTAAAACAAGATAATATTCACGGCGTAGTCATTACGCATGGTACCGATACATTAGAAGAGACAGCTTATTTTCTTGATTTAACAGTTCAAGCAACCATCCCAATCATTGTGACAGGAGCAATGCGTTCTAGTAATGAATTAGGTGCTGATGGTCTATATAATTTCTTATCAGCTGTAAAAGTTGCTAGCAGTAATGAAGCTGCTGAAAAAGGTGTTTTAGTCGTATTAAATGATGAAATACATTGCGCTACAAATGTAACAAAAACGCACACAAGTAATGTCGCGACATTCCAAAGTCCACAGTACGGACCAATTGGCATGGTAACAAAACGCGGTGTTGTTTTCCATCATGCTTTAGTGCATCACGAAACATGCGCAGTACGACAGATTTCTAAAAACGTTGTCGTTCTAAAAGCATACGCAGGTATGGATGATACATTATTATCAGCAATCGAAACACTACCAGTAGATGGAATTGTTATTGAAGCACTTGGACAAGGTAATTTACCTCCACGAACACTTCCTAGTTTAGAACGGTTAATAAGCAAAGGAATTCCTGTTGTATTAGTGTCTCGCTGTTTCAACGGTATCGTTCAAGATGTATATTCGTATGAAGGTGGGGGCAAACAACTAAAAGATATGGGTGTTATATTCACATACGGTTTAAACGCTCAAAAGGCACGTATTAAATTGTTAGTCGCATTAGAGAACACAAACTCTCACGAAACAATCCAAAATATGTATATGCACGATTAAAAAAGCAGCTGTCGAGTTTTCGACAGCTGCTTTTTATTCTCCTCTTGATGCAATGGTGTGCGCAATCGCATCTCCATGGAATCTACCGTTCTCGATAAATATTTCATTTGCGTTATTCCCCGCAGCAATTACACCTGCAATAAAAATATTTTCAGCGTTTGTTTCCATACTACCCTCTGTATAAATCGGACGCCCTGTTGCTTCATCAATCAGAACTCCCATTTTTGTTAAGAAATTGTGGTCTGGATGGTAACCCGTCATAGCAAATACAAAATCGTTTTGAATTGTATTTGCTTCACCATCTACTGTATACGTCAACGTATGCTCAGTAATTTCTTTTAAATGCGCATGGAAATGCATTTGAATTGTCCCATTTCGTACTAACGCCTCAAATTCCGGCAAAATCCACGGCTTAATACTTGGCGAGTATTCCCCACCACGGTATAGAACTGTTACACGTGCACCCGATTTAACAAGCTCTAACGCCGCATCTACACTTGAATTTTTACCACCTATTACAACGACATCTCGATCAAAATAAGGATGTCCTTCTTTGAAATAATGAGCTACTTTCTCAAGTTTCTCACCAGGTACATTCATATAATTCGGATTATCATAATATCCAGTTGCGACAACAATGTATTTCGCCACATATATTTCTTTGTTTCCGTCACGCTTCGTCGTTTCAACTTTAAAAACATCACCATCTTTTTGAACTTGTTCCACTCGTTCAAATGCATTTACACGTACAGATTTACGCTTTACTACTTCACGATAATAAGCAAGCGCTTGATTACGAAATGGCTTACGATTTTCTGTAATAAAAGCCACTTCACCAATTTCTAATTTTTCACTAGAGGAGAAAAATGTTTGGTGAGTTGGATAATTATAAATTGCATTTACAATGTTTCCTTTTTCGATTACTAACGGATTTAACCCCACTTTTTGCAACGAAATCGCTGCTGCTAATCCGCATGGACCGCCTCCGATAATAATAACTGTTTCTTTTTGCATACTCAGTTCACTCCTAGTCTTCTACCTCTGCTCTATTTTATATAAACAAGAAAAAACCTACTTACAGCAGTAGGCACCTATCTTTATTGTATTCATTTTTCATATATTTGTCATCTAAACGAAACATACATCCGATAGACATCTGCTAAAAACTGCTGAAATTTAATACCTTGTTTCCCTAATACATTCTCAGGGTCAATCTTTCTAGCTGGATCCAATGTTTTATGTGATACGATATCTTTTTTTGGATTCAAACCGAAGTTTTGGCATAAATACGCATGATACCACGTAAAACGAGTATATGCTTCCCAAAAGTTAACATCACCGCCATAACAAAGTTCTACCCCAATGGCAGCCTTATTCGCATCATAACCATATAAGTCATTATCCGTCGGCACACCATATCTAACATGATACGCAACTTCATTTATAGGAATAATTTCCAATATCGTTTTATCATCTATAAATGTATGCGCCGAAGCTTTCGGTTGTATTTCATTAAAGTAATCTCGATTCCCTATCGCATTGCTACCAGGATTCCCCGTATCATGACTTACAATAAACCTTACTTTAGAAAGAGGAATTCCCGGTCGTGAACTTCCATATCCAATATAGTTACGCTCTATAGGAAACATCGCCATTACTACCAACTCCCGCTTTAGAAGATTACCTTACTTCCTTATATGTATTCGGTAGCAATGTCCTTATAGCATATTTCTTATGCGAAGATAAAATCGAAAATATTTGATGTGAATACCATAAATAATAAAATACTTACAGCCACTCCATAAAAACCGTAAAACCAAACACAATCTTCTTTCGTATCTAAACCGAAAAATTTATTTACTGATTGTAATAATGTGCCACGCTTACTTTGCTTGTTTCGTAATACTTCCACTCGTTCTACAACATCCGCTGGCATCATAAATCTTTGGTCTACTGTCATTTTCATCATTTATCTCTCCTTAAAATCATTTCCGTTTTGTTTATCTAAGGAGAGTATAGCACATTTGTTCGTGTAGAACAAGTGTTCTTTTTGTTTTTATTTTATTTTTCAGCAAGCCAAGTAAGAATTGAGATTACAACGGCGATAATCGGCCCTACTACAATCAAACCAAATATTAAAAACAGTAACCCTTCCCCGAACACCCGAACGATACTTGTTTTTCTGGCTTCCATCGTTCTTGCAAGTTCTCCCTCTAACCTCTTAACCTTTTCTTCTAATTGTTCTACTCGTTCCATCATTTCATTTTCCATATACAACACCTCAATTTAATACTTCAACAAAAAAACGTGATCCCCTCGAAAGGAAATCACGTTTTCTCAAAACATTATATATTATACCCAACCTCTGAAGCGACTAGCCTCAGCCATTTTACGAACACCAACCATGTATGCAGCTAAGCGCATGTTTACTTTACGAACTTGTGATGTTTCATAAATTGAATCGAATGATCTTACCATTACTTTTTCTAAACGTTGTTCTACTTCTTCCTCAGTCCAGTAGTAACCTTGGTTATTTTGTACCCACTCAAAGTAAGATACTGTAACGCCACCAGCACTTGCTAATACGTCTGGAACAAGTAAAATACCACGATCTGTTAAGATTTTTGTTGCTTCTAATGTAGTTGGGCCATTTGCAGCTTCAACCACAATTTTCGCTTTAATCTTATCAGCATTTTCTTCTGTAATTTGGTTCTCAATTGCAGCTGGAACTAAAATGTCGCAATCGAGTTCTAACAGTTCTTTGTTTGAAATTGTATTATTAAATAGTTTTGTTACAGTACCGAAGCTATCGCGACGATCTAGTAAGTAGTCAATATCTAATCCATTTGGATCATGTAATGCGCCATAAGCATCTGAAATTGCAATTACTTTCGCGCCTGCATCATGCATAAATTTAGCTAAGAAGCTACCAGCGTTACCAAATCCTTGAACAACAACGCGTGCACCTTTAATATCAATGTCACGTTTTTTCGCAGCTTCACGAATACAAATTGTTACACCTTTTGCAGTCGCTGTTTCACGTCCGTGTGATCCACCTAATACAAGTGGTTTACCTGTAATAAATCCTGGTGAATTAAATTCATCGATACGGCTATACTCATCCATCATCCATGCCATAATTTGTGAGTTTGTAAATACATCTGGAGCCGGAATATCTTTTGTCGGACCAACAATTTGGCTAATTGCTCGTACATAACCGCGGCTTAATCTTTCTAATTCACGGAAAGACATCTCACGTGGGTCACAAATGATTCCACCTTTACCTCCACCGTATGGTAAATCAACAATACCACATTTTAAACTCATCCAAATAGAAAGTGCTTTCACTTCATTTTCTGTTACGTTTGGATGGAAGCGAATTCCACCTTTCGTTGGACCAACAGCATCATTATGTTGTGCACGATATCCTGTAAATATTTTAACAGTCCCGTCATCCATACGAACTGGAATTTTCACTGTCATCATACGAATTGGTTCTTTCAATAATTCATATACTTCGTTTGGATAACCCAATTTTTCTAATGCTTCATTAATTACAATTTGTGTTGAATTTAACAATTCAAAATGTTGTTCCCCTTGTTGTTGTGTTTTCGTTTGAGTTCCCTTTTCGGCTACCATAGTAAGTAAACCCCCTGTAATTTCACTTGTTTAGTAAACCTTCATTGCCTAGTATACACCGTTAAATTTGGAATGCAATAGAAAACGCTAACAAATATATACAAACTATTTCGCATTGCAAACGTTTTCACTATTATTATAGTCCTTTTATTGCTTTTAGAAAAGTAAAATACTTAAATATTTAAATATTTTTTATTTTCACCAAAACACATTCAATAAAATCAATATTTCATCAAGAAATACTGATCAAATTTTCAAATACAGTTCGGCTAGTATTGTTGCCTAAACTTCGCTTTATAGATTTTAGGTTTTCCAATCTTCAGCTGAATAAAAATAAAACCTCAAGCTACGTTACATTAGCTGAGGTTTTGCTTTTTCACAAAGTAATTGTATATTTGTTCAATTGCTTGAGAATCCATTAATTCTTTACCATATTCCATTATGCGATAAATTGTTGCTGTTGACGGATTACCGTATTCCGCTAAAATAGCTATAAAATCCGCCTTCAATAATTGAAATTGCTCTTCTTCTTCTATCCAAAGATAAAAACGATTATCCCATGTATACAACTTCCCATCAGTTACACCAAGGTTATATAAGCGATTTGACAAATTGATTACATCATCTAATGTAGCAAACTCGTAAAGTATATGTTCACTTTCATCAAGAGTCACTTGCATTTCAATAAACTCGTCACGGAACTCATCTTCTGTATCCACTTCTTGATTTTCTTTTGTTACAATTACAACCATACCTTGAGCTTGTAGAGAAAATACTTCCACAGCAATCGGACCATCCGCTTCAAACCCTAATTCTTTATTTGCTTCTTGCATCATATCACGGAATAGTTGCTGTACTTTCGGTGCATTTCTCCACAAATCTTCTTTCGTTAATCCTCGTTCTGATAAATCATCAAATGTTAGGAAAATTTTGATCTTATTGTAATTTAAACGTTCCAGTCTCATCTCATACCCTCCCTACGTAACCATTGCATCTAATTTTTATTATATGAAATAGAAAATAGATGGTTCTTTTCGAACAACTATTCTGACATTCTTATCCATCTATCCCATTCTTCTTTCGTGTTACCAATAA
The DNA here is from genome assembly GCF_016483685.1 of Bacillus cereus group sp. N8. Classification (NCBI taxonomy): domain Bacteria; kingdom Bacillati; phylum Bacillota; class Bacilli; order Caryophanales; family Bacillaceae; genus Bacillus; species Bacillus cereus group sp. N8. The sequence continues at coordinate 330,373 of NZ_JAEHBK010000002.1, forward strand.
GGATATTTTGAAGATTTAATTGATCCCCAATGCTTTTTCTTCCTATAAAACCAACAAAGAGATTTTTATTTTTTGCTTGCAACAAATCAATAAATCTTACTGCCTCTTCAAGTTCTCGTTCATCATCAAAAGATATAAACAAATACTTAGGTTGCAATTGTTCAATAGCTAGTAAAATACCTTCTTCATCTAAACTTGTCCCCATATATATTGCTTGATATCCTTTTATTCGTAAATACGTCGCGAAAATAAATCCTTTTAATATATTATTTTCCAAAACGAAAACTTTGTTAACGGAAGAATACACTGATGCATTATGATAAATCATTCCTAGACGTGTTTGTAAGAATGATACAACATATTTGAATTGTAACATTGTAATCTCATTATTATTTTTTAAAATTAACAACTTGTTTGCGACTTGAAGAACGATGCTTATAACAACTTTTTCCGTTGAATATATACTAAAAACCTCGTTTAATAATGCAGAAGTTGTAATTTCATCAAATTCTAACAAAGCTTGTAGTATATCGTCCACTAAAACAACTTCTTTATCAGGAATTTTTTCTATTTGAATATTGTTCTGCAACCGATTCCCTTCTAATAACTGAACGGCTTGTCCAATCATCATCCCCTCAGAAACCTTGTTCATTAACCATTTCAAAATATGAATATGCTCTTCTGTATACAAACGATGCCCCGCATGATTTCTTTTTGGGGCAATAATATGATAGCGTCTTTCCCATGCGCGAAGTGTACTCGGTTGAATTCCGAGTATATTCGAAACAGCTTTTATATTATAATTTCCATTTGAAGTTGGCATTATTTCCCTCCACACAACGTAATGATATGCGTTTGAGAAGGTGCCCGAAAACGAAGAGGAAACAATGTTGTTCCATACCCATTACTAACAAATAGTGTCATATTAAAATGCTTATATATGCCACCCTTTAAATGTTTTTCAGATGAAAACAACCGAATTTGTCCTCCATGTGTATGCCCACTTAACACGAGCGAAATTTGCTCTTTACCAGACATTTTTTTTATTATATCAGGGTTGTGACTAATTAAAATGCGAAAACCTTCTTCTTTACAATCAGCCAATGCTAAATCTAAACGATCTCGTTCTAATCCAACATCATCGATACCGAGCAAGCAAATTTTCTCTCCTAATTCAGACTCAAATACAACTCTTGTATTATCTAATACCTTCACTTTATTTTCTAACAATAAAGCATCTAATTCGTGATATTCAATTTCATAATCATTATTTCCCCATACAAAATATACAGGGGCTACTTCTCTTAACTTTTGAATATTTAAAGAGATTTGCGATAAAGGTACTCCTTTTTCAGCTAAATCGCCGCCAATAATTACGATATCCGCTTTCCCTTTCACTCGTTCAATTAGCGAGCTAGAAATGACCCTTCTATGAATATCCGAAATAAAAAAAACATTAACTTTTTGAAAACTTTCCGGAAATTCTTCGAATACTAATGTATGTTCCAGCACAGTATTACGCATCGCTTCTTTATACATTCCAAGAAGACATACAAAACCAATGCATATGAGAGTACATAATAATATAATCCATGTCATATATTTTTACTCTCCCTCCTCGTAAAGTATAGTCCTTCATTTTATATGCAGCTATTTTATATCACTCATTTAACTCGCTCTCTTACTTCGCAGACTTATCTTTTATAGGAATTTTTAATTCTTGTCCTACTCTCACTTCGTCTTCTTGCAAATCATTATACTTTTTAATTACTTCCATCCCATTTTCATCTGAGAAATATTGCTTCGCTATACTTTCTAAGCTTTCTCCATCTTTCACAATATGAGTTGCTACTTTCTCAGACTGCTTTTGAGATTCAGTCTTAGCTGAATCAAAGAAAATCACTTCAAACGCACTTTTCCCAGCATTATTACTATCATTTTTCACCTGTGTATATTTATCTGTATACCATAGAATACTAATAGGTAACAATATGAATAAAAATGTTAAAACTCGGACGAAAATATGATTCATTTTAAATTTTGGTTTTTTCTCTTTATTTCTACGAACTTCACTACGCGGCGGTAAACCTTCATCTTCTTCCACTCGCTCAACTTCTAACTCCTCTTCAAAATTAGGAATTCGTTTTCTCATGTTGTTCACCACCACCTTCCATTTATTTTCTTAATTGGAGTCCCATTATAAAATCAACAAGAAAGTGTGCAAAGATTGTTATAAACAAATTTCCTGTCCACTCGAATACATAACCAAAAACAAAGCTAATAAAGCAGACGAAACAAAACAAAAAAGGCTTCGTTATATACCGAATATGTAACACAGCAAAAATTAAACTCGCTATTACAATTCCAAAATGAGTCTGCACTACACCTCTAAATAAAAACTCTTCCGCAAAGCCAATAATAAACGTGATAACGAGTAAATGCATGACCGAGATTCCTTGAAACATTCTATCGTTAATGCCACCATCATCAAACCAAGATTCTGGAAACACTCGCATTGCAACATAATCTAATAACACAATACAAATCGCTAATAAGCCACCTAGTACAAGTATAGAAATGGGTTCCCATTTCCATAAACTATAAACTTCTCTTTTATCTTGAAATAATATGTATGCTAGTAAACAACCGATGCCAATAATGATTAGTTGTGTTATGTATAGATTCAGTCTTATTTCCCTCGGACTCATATCTTCAACATTTTGCCTTTGAATGTTCATCATTCCTCCATCTTCCCTAGGCCGAAAAGCTTTTGTAACTCTGTTTCCCAATTATAGTCGAAAACAGACTGTTGCGCTCGTCTTTTTTTATACTCTGTTTTTGTAATACCACAGTAATCACAACAGTTTTCTATCTCTTTTTCCTTTCTATAACCGAACTGTTGTAATAAATATTCACGCCTACATCCTTGAACTTGTATCCATGACTTCATATTTTCTAGCTCACTATATTTATTACGCAATCTCACTTCCACTTCCGCTATTAATCTGTGCATTATTTCATCTGACAAGCTCTCTAGCAGAAGATTTCGCCGTTGTATGATTCCAAGATATTCGAGATGATAACGGATAAAACGCCAATATTGTTCATTAAATCTTGCTGCATTATAACAAATTTCTTCTACATCTTCTATTGGTAATACTTTCGTTTGAAACATTCTTTCTTGTAGTAACGAAAATAAAAATTGTATTTGTGATTTACTTGGCAATTCATCTTCAATGATTGAAATTGGCAAATCATGATCCAATGGACTACATAGCAAAATGGCTATACTTGGCTCACCATCTCTCCCCGCTCTTCCAATTTCTTGTAAATAAGAAGCTACATTTGTTGGATATTGAAAATGAATAATATATCTTGTATTCGCCTTATTGACCCCCATCCCAAAAGCACTTGTACATATTACAATTTGCAACTGGTCATTCATAAACTGTTGTTGAATTAACATACGCTCTTCATGTTCCATACCACCATGATAAAAAGCTACACCTGTAATTCCTTTTCCTCTTAAGTACTCGGTTAAACGCTCTGTCCAGGCCCTACTTGAGCAATAAACAATACCAGGTCCTTGCAAATACATTATATGCTCAAAAAGCGCCTCTTTTTTTTCTTCTATCGTTTCCACAAATTGCACTTCCATCGCAATATTTGGACGATCAATTGAATACACATGCTCAGCGACATTTTTTAGATTTAAACTTTCCGCTATATCTTGCAGTACATCCTTTGTAGCAGTCGCTGTTAATGCTAATACATTTGGAGATCCGATACTCTCAATTACTTTATCTAATTTTTTATAATCTGGCCGAAAATCGTATCCCCATTGTGAAATACAATGCGCTTCATCTACGACAAATAATGAAATATGTATTTTTTTCAATTCTCTTATTAGGAGTTCCGACTGCAACATCTCGGGTGATACGAAAACAAATTTATAAAAAGATAGCTTTTTCATTGCTTCTCTTTTTTCACTTAACGTCCGAAAACTATTAAATGCAATAACTCGATTTTTCACGACATACTTTAATTGCGTAACTTGGTCTTCCATTAAAGATAATAGTGGTGATACAACAAGCACCGTCCCCTCTTGCAGAAGCCCTGGAAGTTGATAACACATTGACTTTCCCCTTCCAGTCGGAAGCATTGCTACAACATCTTTTCCTTCCAATAAGTCCGTAATAACTCCTTTTTGCCCCGGACGAAATTCAGAATATCCAAACCACTTATATAAATATTCCTCAAGCTTCATTAATACCCTCCATCCGTGCCAATACAAGACGGACTTCAAAATAAGAGATTCCCTCTCCAACCGCTTGCTTCAACACACGCAATTTACGTGTTTGTAATGCTTCAATTACTTTTGATACTTTTTCTATTTTTTCTTTTTCCATAAACATCTCAATAGAAAATTCTTTTTCTCGTAAAGCAATCTCCACAAAATGATCTTCTATCGTGGCAACCTTTAAATTCCGAATTGTCGCTATTTCTTCTAAAGAGCGTCCTTGTCTCCAAAAATTATATGTTTTTTTCGTTGATAAGCTAAATAAATCAGCTTTCTCATTTGGATAAGAAATAATTTCAGCTAATAATGGAAATTCATTTTCTTTATTGCGAACTTCTTGAATAAGGAAATGAATTGTACCCCAAAATAAAAAGTACACTCGAAATACATCTTGTTTCGTAATTTCCGCTAATTGTTGTAAAGTACACCCAATACGTTCATAGCCAGTTAACCGGTATGTTACGATTGTCGCTTCTACTGAATTATTTTTTTGTAAAAGAGTATGCATCTCCTTCCACAATCTTTTAGCCAATTCATTTCTCGTATATGGTATTCCCGTGAGAAAACGTTTCACCCACATCATTATTTCTGTATCCTGTTGAATTGGAATAAATTTCGCATTTGCCTGTTGTATATTCGAAATGGTTTGAACGATTAATGATAATCTCTTCCAAAACGTTTCACCTATTTCACCATAGTGTAAACCATGTAAATACGTCGGAAAGGCAAATTCATCTTCCCATTTGTTTAATTGCATGATACCCGCAGTCGTTAACACGTATGTATTATCATGTATAGATTGCACTAAATCCGTCTGTAACAACTTTGCAACTTCTTGATCATAATCAGCTCTATTTAATGATTTATAAATCCCAAACAAAAAAGAAATTTGAAACATATTCCCATCTTGTAATGTTTGCGACGATCTCTTTCCTTTTAACAAATAATAAATCGAAGAAACGGTTCTTTCACCATTCAATTGTTTTAAACAATATAATAAAGTATATTGTAGCTGCATTACCGCTTCCACCTTTCAGTCTAACTTCATTCCTTTTTCAATACGATCGCATTTAACTTATCATATTCACACTACATGCTTGTATATATTCTATTGTATCAAACGAAATAACATTTAAGTATTTTGAAAATCTTATGAAATAATTCAAAAACAAGTTGACACCCTAATTGATAAGCATTATCATTATAATTTTATGTTGAAAAGTTTTAAAAACCGTTTTACAATAAGGTTATAATTTTTTGACGAACTTTTCACATACATATTATCAGGAGGGAAAAAAGATGGCAAAATATACAATCGTTGATAAAGATACTTGTATTGCATGTGGTGCTTGTGGCGCTGCTGCACCAGACATTTATGACTATGATGATGAAGGTATTGCATTTGTGACATTAGACGATAACCAAGGTATCGTTGAAATTCCAGATGTATTAATTGAAGATATGATGGATGCATTCGAAGGCTGTCCAACTGACTCAATTAAAGTTGCTGACGAATCATTTGATGGCGACTCTTTAAAATTCGAATAGTCTTTTATTAACTTCAAAAAATGCCCCTCATATGGATGAGGGGTATTTTTTGTTTTCTATTTTCATTCTGCTTAATAAAAAACCATTAGTAGTCCATACTACTAATGGTTTTATTTTACCTCACTATTCGCCGAGCAGTAAGACCCCCACCTCAAAATTCAGCGAAAGCAAATAAGTTAGGTGAGGGGCGTGCTGCCCGTAAAGGCCCGATTGGTGAAGGCTAATAATCAGCGGGGGATGAACAAAACCCCCACTGATTAAAGTTTCACTTTATATTTTATGCATTATTCATTTTTGCAAACACCCATACTTTCAAGCGTGAGAATAACGCTACAAATACAATTGTCACTACAATTCCTTTAATTAAATTAAATGGTAAGATTGCCGTTACAACCGTTGTTTTTATAGCATCACTAGACATAGCTGGTGAATTTAAAAACCAAGTGTAAGCTGGGAATATGATGATGTAGTTTAATACACTCATGATTAACGCCATTGTAATTGTCCCAAGCATTAATCCTGTCGTTAAACTCTTTACAGTACGATACTTTCTAAATAAGAAAGCTGCTGGTCCAATAAATAAACACCCTGCAATAAAGTTTGCAATTTCTCCAACTGGCACTCCCGTTAAGCTTCCTTGAATCCCGTAATGTAAAATATTTTTTATCGCTTCTACAATTACTCCTGCAATCGGCCCAAAAATAATCGCCGCAATTAAAGCTGGCACATCACTAAAATCAATTTTTAAAAATGGCGGAAGCCCTGGGAATGGAAAATCCAACATCATTAGTAAATACGCAATACTACTTAGCATCGCTACACTCACCATCTGCACTACACTGTTTTTTTGTTTCATCTTTCTCTCTCCTTTTCCATCGATCTTCTCATGGAAAGTGGAAAGGTTCTGCTATGCCTATTTTTTCATAGAACGAAAAAACCCTTTGCGATTTACACAAAGGGAGAATTTTAAGGCACATCAAACAGACGTTCAAATACTTATCTTTTTTGAACGCATGAACCTCCATCTTCTCCCATCCAGACTATACTGTCGGCTTTGGAATCACACCAAATCCTGCCTTAACGGCTCGCGGGCTTAGAACGAAATTATTAACTGTTCATCACCGCCGGTCGGGATTTTCACCCTGCCCCGAAGATAGACCGATATTCTATTTTCCACTTCATTATACAACAACATAATCGTATTGTGAACAAAAAAAGTGTAACTTATTAAAAATAAGTTATTAATTTTATATAATCAAAGATACAATCAATATATTTTACAATACAACCCATATTTTTTATAATTCGGTATTTCTCTTATGAATCCCCTAGTCATATATCGTTAAAAGTGATAAGATGTTGAATTGTTAAGATAAGAACATTTTCTGAGTTATGGAGGAAATGTCATGAAGAAAGATAAAAGACACTCTATTCGAGAAGCAATGAAAAAGAACTTAAGAAAAGAATACTTTTATTTAAAAAAAGAATTACTTTTCTACTGTCCAATTGATCTAGGCACATTCTCAAGAGAGACATACTACGCTACTTTTGACCAAGATGGCATAAGTATTTATCAGTATGATAAAAAAACAGAAAGTAAATTAAAATTATGTGAGCGTCATCCATGGAAGAGTTGGAATAAGGTAAAAGTTGATCACTATTTAACAACTTCTCAATTTATTTTTCAAGGTGAGCGAAACTGGATTTTATCCCTTTTCCAAAAAGGAAAAGAAGCTCAAAAAATAATTGAAGAACATACATCTTTACAAACGGAAGTTGTTTCCCGTCCTTTTTCCAAGAAACTTCCTGGTTTCCGTTCTAATACACCATTGAATAAATACATCGGTAGCATTTGTTACACTGCACTTATTGCATTTTTATTAAAATGGATGATTCCATTTCAAGCACCACAAATCGCCCTGTATTCTCTTTCAATTGGCTTTATGCTTCTTGGTTTACTTTGTCTTACAATTGGTCTAATCGAACCAACTATCGTACTATTTCGGACAAAAGAAAAAACAAGAACAAAAGTCTTTTACTTATATAGCTACTTAGCTATTTCTGGATTTATATGTGTCTTTATTTTTTGGTAAAAGAAGCCGTCCCAAAAGATTTTTTGGGACGGTTTTTCGTTAAGAATAGGTTACTCTTATCCTCGTATGTTATTGCTAAGTCAACATTTCTTGTCGAAACGTCGATATAAATTCATTTACTATCGTATTCTTAAAAATCTATTCAAAAGTTATACTTTGAGAAGTTTCCTTTACTTAACGTATAGTTGTTGGTTCGGATAGATTTGCTCTTGTCGTAATCCATTTCTCACTTTGATTTCCTCAACTGTCATACTAAATCTCCGAGCAATACTAACTAAAGTATCACCTTTTTGTACAACATATAATGATGATGAAACGACTTGGTTTTTTTGTTCATTTAAAACAAGTAACGGATTCATCGCATTCCTTTTCTCCATCGTCCATCTTCCTTGATGCACTTCTAAATGTAAATGCGCTCCTCGCGATTCTCCTGTATTCCCTACCTCTCCAATTCGCTCTCCTTTTGAAATATTATCCCCTTGAACTACATATCTCTTATTTAAATGCGCATAAACAGCCTCATATTCTCCATGTTTAATAAACACAACATTTCCATAACTACTTGAAAAATAAGACTTTGTCACCTTACCATTTTGAATAGCTGCAACAGGCGTTCCAATGGACGCAGCTATATCAATACCATAGTGTTTCCCATGTCTTGTCCCAAAATAATCACTTACCTGCCCATCAACAGGCCATATCCACTGATTCTCTTCAGCATAAACATGTAATTGAGATAAAAATAATATACTCAATATCACCACGCCACATTTTAACGCTTTCATATACATCCTCCGTTTTCTAATAACCGTCATACCTTCTCTATTGTGGGATATTATAGAAAAAAGTATACAAAAAAAGAAGTGAATTACTCCACTTCCTTCTCTTTTTTATTGCGAAAAACAAGTGCACTGCGGTTATATTCCACATCTTTCACTTGTAAACGCGCATTTATTACTCTAGCTACCGCAAACAAATAATCAGATAACCTATTTACATACTTCAGAACAATTTCATTGGTTTCTCCTTCTTTTTGCAACGACACTATACAACGTTCTGCTCTTCTTATAACTGTACGTGCAATGTGTATTGTAGCTGATGCCTCGCTACCACCTGGTAAAATAAAACGTTCTAATGGCGGCGCTTCTTCTGTATAGGAATCGATTCTTCTCTCTAAATACTCGACCATCTCTATCGTTACTTTATAGGGGATTTTCTTCTCTACTATTGCTAGATCTCCTCCACAATCAAATAGTTCATGTTGAATATTTTCAAGCTCGTTATAAATGTCACGAAAACATTCCTCTTGCAATTTTGACAGCGCGTATCCGATGTGAGAGTTCGCCTCATCAATCGTGCCATAAGCTTCTACACGTATATGATCTTTATCCACTCGGCCACCTATTACACTCGTTTCCCCTTTATCTCCTGTTTTTGTATAAAGTTTCATTTCATTATGACACCTCTCTTTTTTCATACTGATTATTAAAGAAAAAAACTCTACCATTCTTTATTTAATTGAACTTACAAAAAAATAAAAAACAGTAGAGCTTTTATTCATTATCACTTTTTAAAAACATACATATCTAAATTATACGATTTGGTAAATATACAGAGAATGTAGTTCCTTCTCCAACGACACTGGATACAGAAATCTTTCCATCATGACCTTGAACAATATTTTTAGCAATCGCAAGCCCGAGTCCAGTTCCAACCTTTTTCCCACGCGTTCTCGCTTTGTCAGCTTTATAGAACCGATCGAACAAGAATGGAATATCTTCTTCTGGAATACCCGCACCTGAATCCTGCACTTCAAAAGCAAGGCCACTATTTTCCGTATTAATTACAAGTGTAACATGTCCACCCGCATTTGTATGACGGATTGCATTATCAATTAAATTCGTCAATACCTGCTCCATACGATCTGCATCAAACGGATATTGTTCAATTGGGCTTTGGAAATCAACTGTTAATTGAACTTCTTTATCCTTTGCAATCCCTTGGAATTTACGGCCAATTTTTTCGACAAAAGGATGAATATCAACTTCACCTATATGTAACTCTACATGACCACTTTCCATACGTGCTAAATCTAATAACTCATTTACAAGTTTACCTAAACGAACAGATTCATCATAAATAATTTGAACAAACTCATTAATTTCTTCTTTTGTTTGCACAATATCATCTAAAATCGCTTCACTATACCCTTGAAGCATTACCATCGGTGTACGAAGTTCATGTGATACATTCGCAATAAAGTCTTGACGCATTTTCTCAAGACGACGCTCTTCCGTCATGTCTCGCAATACTGCTACTGCTCCACGAATTTTCGTTTGATTGTAAAGCGGTGTCATAAGAACTACGTAGTTACCTTTTTGCAAATTAATTTCAACAACCTGTTGTTGTTCGCTTTCTACAACGAGATGGAATAGTTCAACAAGTTCAGAAGGAAGTTTTTTACTTAATTCTACTTCTTTTTCTTCTTGCCAAACTTGTAAGAAATTTTCTGCCGGTGGATTGATAACAACGACTTCACCTTCTTGATTTAACGTAATAACACCGTCCGCCATACTACTCAAAATGCTAGCTAACTGCTCTTTTTCCTGCTGCAGAGCATTCATATTAAACTTCAACTGCTTACCCATTTGATTTAAAGCAGTTGCGAGCTCCCCAATTTCATCCTGCGACACCATAGGGGCTTTCGTATCAAATTTCCCGCGCGCCACCTCAAAAGCAACCTCACGCATTTTACGGAGCGGCGCTGTAATTCGGGTAGATAAGAAGAATGCAAAGAAAGTTGTTAAAATAATCGCAATCCCGGCTGATAAGAAAATAAAATCAGTCGTTCTCTCCATACCTTGTATCGGCACTTGTAAAGATTCATATACAAACACTGCACTTTGATTTTTTGACTGCACTGGTTTCCCGACAATCATAATATCATTTTCCGTGTTTTTATTTTTTCTACTATTAGAGGCTTTTCTAATATTATTCTTGATTTCCTTTTTATCTGTAAATACAGCTGCTAATTCTTTATCATTTTTCAAATCATCCATTGTAAGCGTAACTAATCCTTCTTGTTTCGGTGAAGAAGAAATTTCCTTACCGTCTTCTACAATGATAATCCTTGAAAGTGGGTCAGAAAATTTGTAGGCGATATCCTCAATCGTTTTGACATCGGCACCTTCTTCAATTAACTCTGAAACACTTGTTGCAACTTTTTGAAGCCTAGCTTCACTCATATCAACATAATATGTTCTAAAAAACTGCGAAAGTAAAATCGCAACAAATCCAAGAACAAACGAAACGAGAAGTAATATGGTCATCCATAACTTCCCTACTACACTTCTCCAAAGCATCAGTCGTTCACAACCTCAAACTTGTAACCAACGCCCCAAACGGTAACAATCATCTTCGCAGCATCTGGTGATTTTTTACTTAACTTCTCACGTAAACGCTTTACATGCGTATCAACTGTACGTAAATCTCCGAAGAATTCATATTGCCATACTTCTTTTAACAATTGCTCACGGTCAAACACCTTATCTGGAGCTTTCGCTAAGAATAATAGTAATTCATACTCTTTCGGTGTTAAATTCACTTCATTACCATCTGCTGTAACACGATGTGCATCGTTATCAATTGTTAAGTGCGGGAACACAGTAACATCTTTCGTCGTTGTATCTTGTGTAAAGAATGTTGTTGGTACAGCACGACGTAACACCGCTTTCACACGAAGCACTACTTCACGTGGGCTAAATGGTTTCACGATATAATCATCAGTTCCTACCTCAAACCCTTGTACCCGATTTACTTCTTCACCTTTTGCTGTCAGCATAATAATTGGTGTCGCTTTCTTCTCACGAACCCCTTTGCACACTTCGATACCATCTTTACCAGGCATCATAAGATCTAATAAGATTAAATCATAATCATTTTGTAAGGCCATTTCTAAAGCTGTATCACCATTATCAGCTTCTTCAATTGTGTATTGCTCTCTTTCTAAATACATTTTCAATAAGCGACGAATACGATCCTCATCGTCTACAATTAATATTCTTGATTCATTTTCCATTTCTACCCGCTACGCATTTTAGCGCAACGGTTCACACCTACCCTTCTACAATATTATGTTGCACTTATTCTCATTTAACAAAATATTTTTTAAACGTTTCACTTTCCATATTATGCTTCACAAGAATAATAAAGTTTGTTCAATTTTTTTCCAAAACTATGTATTTTATTTGAACAGTATATTATGTCCTCGACATCATTTTACAAAATCAACCGCTACTTTGTCATGTTTTTCTCAAAAAAGAAGAAAATTTGACAAAAATAAAATAGGAAAGTGACATACACTCTCCTATTTTATTTCTCTATGCATATGAATGTAAACCCGCAATGATTAAGTTCACTACAATAAAGTTAAACATAATGATCGCAAAACCAATTACTGCAAGCCACGCTGATTTTTCCCCATGCCATCCTTTAGATAATCGCAAATGTAATACTGCAGCATAAAAGAGCCACGTTATAAGTGCCCAAACCTCTTTTGGATCCCACCCCCAAAAACGCGTCCATGCTATTTGAGCCCAAATCATCGCAAAAATTAGCGCACCTAATGTGAAAACTGGGAATCCAATCGCAATAGATCGATATCCGATTTCATCTAGTAAATCACTATTCGTATTCTTTACTAGTGGCTGAAGTGCCGCTGATACTCGTTTGCGTAAAACAAGTCTTAATACAATATAAAGTAGTGTTCCAACTATTACTGACCAAATAACAGTATTTAATTTTTTCGCATTTACAATTGCTGGAACTTCGACTGTCGGTTCTAGTTTATTTTCTGTCAGTAACTTCCCTTCATGTGGTCCAACTAAAGCTGGGAGATTATACTTCATCTCGACTTGTTGTTCATTTTTATCAATCCATTGAAACTTAGCTTCATATTTCATACTGGAGAATACTGTCGTTACTGCAATAAATCCAACTGTACAAACAAGTGTGAACACTACCGTTTCTAACCAAAATGTACGTTTACTTCTCGTTGATTGATCTACATTTTTCAATAAATACATAACGCCCGTAATAAAACTAATTGCTAAAATTGCTTGTCCTGCTGCTGCAGTCGTCACGTGAATGTGTAACCAGTTACTTTTTAAAGATGGGATAAGCGGGGATATTTCCCTCGGGAACATACTTGCATAGGCAATTAATAAAAGAGCAACTGGTAATGCAAATAGTCCAATTATACTTACGCGGTACATAAAATACATTACAATAAATGCTCCGACAAGCATCATACCGAAAAACGTACCGAATTCGAAAAAGTTACTAACTGGCGCATGACCTGATGCAATCCACCTTGTAACAAAATATACTGTTTGTGCTATAAACCCTAAAATTGTAATCGTTATTCCTACATTTGCCCATTTATGACCCTTTTCTTTAATGGCTCCCCCAAAAAATAGAGTCGCAATTAAATATAAAATAAATGCGGTAAAGAGAAAGTTACTACTTATTTGCACCATATCGTTTCCCCACCTTAACTAATTTTTTTATCAATTACTTTATCATTTGGCTGTGGAATTGCTGTACCTTCTATTACTCTTTCAATATCTTTCTTTAAACCGAACCAATTTTTATTCGTATGCCCTGCAATCCACCATTCATCATTAACACGTTGTATCCAAATACGGCGATGATTCCAATACATACCTTGAATGACACCAACCATAAATATAAATCCTCCAATACCGAGAATCCAAAGCGTTAAATCTTTTCTTACAGTAAGTGCTGTTGCATTTTGCATTTCAACACCTGCAAACGACATTTTATATTTGTTGTTTCCATCAGGTTCTATATTTTGCTGAATACCAACAAAACTCACTTCACCATCTGGTGTTTCAGGTGTAAACATTTTAAATACAAATGCAGGATTGTTTGGTAATTTCGTTTTTGTATTTGGTTTTCCATTCTCATCAAAATAAAAATCAGGAAAATAGCTTAATAGTTCTAGAGAATAACCATTTCCTAAATCATATTTTTCCTTAGGATTCGTTAAATCTACTTTAATCGGTCCCCACTTTTGATTATTTTCTTTATTTTGCAAGTTAAAGGACATACTTTTAAATTCACTTTCTTTATAATCCACTTGATACACTGCAAATTGATCAAATTTCAGTGGTTCATTCACGCGAATTTCCGCTTCTTTTACCTTTTCTAATTTTGGTTTTTGACCCGCTATATTTTCTCCTACCGTTTTGTATAATACAGCATTTGTTTGGAAGTTTTTCGCAATCATTTTATCACCAACGCGATCAATCGCTTCATCATAAACTTCTTTGTCCTTACTCTTATCATAAACTTCCTTGATAAACTTTTCGTTCTTCAAATAGTATTGTCCATCCGTCCCTGGTATTTCTTTCGTTTCACCGTCACGTAACCAAAGAGCTTCGTCTACGTACATACTCGGTAAAAAACGAAGCATTGCACCGAACAAAAAGATAATAAGACCGATATGATTTACATATGGACCCCAACGCGAGAAGCGTCCCTTTTCTGCTAAAACGTTTCCGTCTTCCACTTTCACGTTATAGTTTCTTTTCTTTAAATTCTTTTGCACTCTTTCCAGATCACCATCTTGAGGTGTACCAGTCCCATATAATCTCTGTCTCTTTAAAAAGCTAGGATGTCTTTTTACGCCTTGCTTTTTTAAAGCTTTATAAAGTGGAATAACGCGGTCTAAACTACATATCACAAGTGAAATACCGATAGAAGCAATCAAAATCATATACCACCATGAACCGTATAAATTATTAAATCCTAATTGATAGTACAATTGTCCTAAAAATCCGTATTCTTGTTTATAATATTCAGCTGGTGCAATCCCTGGAGTTATGTACATTTCTTGCGGAAAAATAGTTCCTATCGCTGATGCAGCTAAAGTTATTACGATTAGCCATACACCCACTTTTACAGAAGAGAAAAAGCTCCAAATTTTATCGACTATCGTTTTTGTTTGCGTGAGAGATCTCCGTGCACTCCCCTCATAGCGCATATCCAATAGTTTTACATTTTCATTGCTTTCAAATGGTTTCCCACAAGCTTCACAAAAAATGGTTCCTATCGGATTAACATGTCCACATTCACATTTAATTTCTTTCAACACTCTCACCGCCCCTGTATCTATATGTACTATTGTATATTCTAACCTCAAGTTACCGCAATACTCAGAATTTTTAAATCAGAGGCGCTATTGACATGCACCTCTTATGTAAAGGCTTTCTTTATTACGGAGTAATTTTCTTTAAATAGCCTTCTAACTGTTCTTTCGTTTGTTCACCTATAATTTGCTCCACTACTTTTCCATCTTTATCAATCAAAAAGCTTGTCGGTAATGGACCTACTCCATATGTTCCTATAATATTTTGTCCTTTATCAATGGCAACTGGGAATTTCAAACCATATTGGTTCACAAAGTTCTTTACTGCAATATCCGTTTCATCTGCATCTAACGCTATGATTTCAACGCCTTTTTCTTTATACTTTGGATATAATTCATTCATATAAGGCATTTCTTTTTCACAAGGTTTACACCACGTGCCCCAAAAGTTTAAAAATACACCTTTACCCTTTAAATCTTTTAGTTCAATTTTCTTCCCTTCTAAATCCGTCACAACAAAGTTAGGTGCTTCTTTTCCGATTTGCATTTTCTCTTTATTAGCAAAGAATCCTTGATAAAGGGTAAATCCTACAGCACCACATAAAATGAGTAGAATAATAACACGAAATAATAAGCGATTTTTCTTCATATTACCTCTCCTCTCCTCGGTAAATGTTATGTATTATCTTCTGTAAATGTTGTATTGAATAAATCACCAGCAGAGTACTCCACTGGTGAAATTTTAACTCTATAACTTATCTTGGCTTTGTAGAAGCAAGTGCGCGTAATTGTTTCACCTCATGAGGTGTCAATTCTCTCGCATCACCAGGTCGCAGACTTCCTACTTCTAAGAAAGCATAACGTTCACGCTTTAATTTTACTACTTTACAGTCTAACGCTTCAAACATACGACGTACTTGACGGTTACGTCCTTCATGAATCGTTAATTGTACAATTGCCGTCTCTTTACGCTTGTCCCAAGAAGTAATTTTCACATTTGCTGGTGCTGTTTTCCCATCTTCTAACATAACGCCTCGTTCTAACATGCGAATTTTCTCACCTGTTAATGGTCCTTTAATTTTTGCAACATATGTTTTTTCAACTTTATATCTCGGGTGCATTAATACATTGGCGAAATCTCCATCGTTTGTCATCAATAATACGCCAGACGTATCATAATCTAAACGTCCGATTGGGAATAAACGTTGTCTGATTTCAGGGAAAAAGTCTGTTACAACACTTCTTCCTTTATCATCTGATACACTCGAAATTACACCAGTTGGTTTATATAGTAAAAAATAAACAGGTTCTTCTTTTTCAAGAGGGATGTTATTTACTTCTACTTTATCTTGAGGAGTTACTTTTGTTCCTAACTCCTTCACTATTTTCCCATTAACTTTCACTTTTCCTTGCTGAATTAATTCCTCAGCCTTTCTTCTCGATGCAATACCTGCTTGCGCAATCACTTTTTGTAATCGTTCCATTTCTTTTTTTCACCTCGAATTTATCTTACCTTACATTAGAAAGACTTGGCAACCGCATACGCTTTACGGCTATTCGCTCCTTCTCACTTAAACAACATAGCGATGATAATAAACATATAAAGGTCAAATCATGTTTTTACCCTTTATTATTGTCCACATTTTTCATATTTCTCACAATAAAAGTTCATCATTTTGTCAAAAATACCGCATAAAAAAACCACTATTAAACTACACGTTAATAGTGGTCGTATACGTATTATAAGCGAAATAGCGCAAAAAATGAATAGCATTACCGAAACAATAGAGAAACAAACACAATCGAGCAAATAATTCCGATCAAATCTGCAAAAAGCCCTACCTTTAATGCATCTCCCATTTTTCTAATACCAACAGCCCCAAAGTATACTGTTAAAATATAAAAGGTCGTATCTGTGCTACCTTGCATCGTTGAAGCTAATCTTCCAATAAACGAATCTGGCCCATATGTCGCAATTAAATCAGTCGTAATACTTAAACCAGCCGATCCGGAAATAGGACGTATAAGTGCTAGTGGAACAATTTCCGCTGGGACATGAATTAAGTCTAACATCGGCTTCATTACAGATATCATCGCATCTAACGCTCCAGACGCTCGAAAAATCGAAATGGATACAAGCATTCCCACCATAAACGGTAAAATGGAAACTGCAATTTGAATCCCTTCTTTTCCTCCCTCAACAAACGATTCATACGTCGGAACTTTTTTTATCGTGCCATATAAAAGGATAAAACCGATTACACAAGGGATGACCCATAATGAAATTGTATTTACAATACTCATTTTTTCCGCCCCTTTCTACTCCTTCTTCGGTAAAAATAGCGGTCAATCCAAATTGCTCCAATCATAGAGAGTACTTGTGCAATGAATGTTACCCCAACGATTTCGGTAGGATTTGCTGATTCATAAGTCATTCGAATCGAAATGACAGTAGTAGGGATTAAAGTAATCGCTGATGTATTTAATGCGAGAAACGTCACCATAGAGCGACTGGCCGAATCCTTCCCTCCATTTAACTCTTTCAATTGTTCCATCGCTTTAATACCAAGAGGGGTCGCTGCATTACCTAATCCAAAAAAGTTTGCCATCATATTCGATAAAATAAATCCCATTGACGGATGATCTTTCGGTATTTCTGGAAACAACCTTTTTATTATCGGCATAAAAAGTGTAACTAACTTTTTTAATAACCCTGCTTCCTCTGCAATTTTCATTAAACCAAGCCAAAATACTAAAACGCTAATAAGTCCTATACAAATTGTTACTGCATCTTTTGCCCCGTCAAATACAGCTTTAGTTACTTCTTCCATCGTTCCGTTTATCATGGCATATACAATCCCTATGATCGCCATCGCTGCCCAGACGAGATTAACCATCGTTCCCAACACCTATCATATAAGAAAAAATTTCTTGCACATTATTCCAATACATTCCCGTTGTAGCTATTAACTTCCGTTTACTATAAAATAAATTCCGTTCTCCAACTTTCTCATTGCCAACATAAACATCTGTCTTTCCAACTTTTACTCCATCCATAAGTTTTACACTTTTATCGAGTTCAACTTTTAATACCACGCTCTTTTTTTCCTCTTCAGTTAAAGGCACGAAAAAACTATTTTTCGTATAAACATGATTAGCATATTTCTTTTCATTTATTTCAGCGAGTGCTCCTTGTCCTAAAACTTTCGTTTGCTTGAAACGTTCAAAACCTTTGTCAAATAAATTCATATGATCATCCCAATCACTAGAAGCACTCAAAGTTACGACAATTAAATCTAGTCCATCTTTTGAAGCTGTCGTAACAAGTGTCCGTCCTGCTTTCTTCGTAAAACCTGTCTTTCCTCCTGTTGCAAATTCATAATAAGATGTCACAAGCTTATGTTTATTTTTCCACGGATAATCCCAAGAATCTGATTTATACGTTTTTGTTCCAAAAATTTTCTTAAAGGTCTCGTTCCCCATTGCATATTTCGTTAATAATGCCATATCATAAGCCGACGAATAATGCGATCCATCCCCATCCAAGCCATGCGGGTTTGAGAAGTGCGTATCTTTCATTCCGATTTCTTTCGCTTTTTCATTCATTAAATATACGAACCCTTCTATACTTCCTCCCACATTTTCAGCAATTACTTGTGCTGCATCATTACCTGATCTAAGCATTAATCCGTAGACTAAATCTTCTAACTTCACTTTTTGTCCAGGTTTTAAATAAATTGCTGATCCTTCTACTCGTACTGCTTCATTACTCACCGATACTAGTTCTTTCATTTTTCCTGATTCAGCAGCTAACAATGCTGTCATAATTTTTGTTATACTCGCAATTTTTTGTGGCTCATGTTCTAATTTCCCATAAAGTACACGACCAGATTGTTGCTCCATTAAAACTGCGTTACGAGCACTGACACCACCGTTCATTTTTGCATATGTAGGAATCGGCATAACGCTTGCATACATTATAATTAGCGTAATTATTATACAAATTCGTCTCATATTTCCCCCCCACGTCCTTTTGGCACTTTTTGTACAAGTGTATGCTTGGCCTTTTAAAATATGAACGAAATCTTCCTTCCACCTCCAATAAAAAAGACGCATGGGATATGCGTCTAATACGGCGTCCATTCAATTTGCTTTGCACTTTCAAATCTCTTTTCTACATCAGGCCAATTTACAACATTCCACCAATTTTTAATATATTCATCTTTTCGATTTTGATATTGTAAATAATACGCATGTTCCCATACATCAAGTACAAGGAGTGGTATCGTATCCCACTGTGTAAACAATTGATGAAGCGTGCTTTGCAAAATTTCTAACCTTCCTGAACGGGGTACCCATACAAGAATCGCCCATCCTGAACCTTCCACTTTAGAAGCTGCTTCTGTGAAATGCTTTTGAAAACGTAAAAAACTTCCGAAATCTTGCTCAATTTGTTGTGAAAAAGCCCCTCTCGGACTTCCACCAC
Organism: Bacillus cereus group sp. N8; assembly: GCF_016483685.1. Lineage (NCBI taxonomy): Bacteria > Bacillati > Bacillota > Bacilli > Caryophanales > Bacillaceae > Bacillus > Bacillus cereus group sp. N8. The sequence continues at coordinate 349,971 of NZ_JAEHBK010000002.1, forward strand.
CATCTTTTTTCATGTTATTCCAAAATATCGTGTGTAAGTAATGACCTGATCCATGAAAAGCCGCTTCTCTTTCCCAATGCTTAATTAAATCAAATTGATTTGTTTTTCTCGCTTCTTCCATCATCTTCTCTGCTTTATTTAATCCTTCCACGTAACTACGATGATGTTTATCATGGTGTAACATCATAATTTCTCGTGAAATGTACGGTTCTAACGCACTATATGGATAAGGTAATGGTGGGAGTGTATGCCCCCCAATCGGAACAGCTCGTTCGCTATCCCCTCTTTCACATAGTTCATATTCCTCTCCTTCTTGCACAAATACTTCCTGTAAATGGTGTTGAATATGTTCTACATCATCACTTATTTCATACATAAACTCGGCATCTGTGTCGTATTCATGCTCTTTCATACGCTCTAATAGCGTTTGAATTTTATAAGCAAGCATATGGACATCATACACTTCCATTGCACGGCTATCTAATACTTGAAGAACACTTTCACACCAACTTTCTACTTCATGAAAGTAATCTGTAAATACACCTTGCTGACTCATGTCACACCTCCTTGATGCTATCCACTTTAACTATATTCAATTAAAATCCCTTATATAACTGGACAAAAGGAAAAGAAGCTAAGTGTCCTTAGCTTCTTTTCCTTAATCAATATTTGTGCAACATTTTTGTTTGATAATCTGTCTCATAATATTCTAGTTCTTCACGCATCAATTGAAATTTCCCTTCTAAATCCTTCATCATTCGTTCTATAGATCCAGGTGGTGTTTGCTGAAAAACAATAGAATTTTTCCCTGTATAAGCGGAACGACTATTTTCATACCAATGATCATTCTTTGGTGAAAAAAACTCTGCAATTACTTGATGATAAATCTTATATAAAACTTTTTCAGCTGCTGTCTTTCGAAATGGCTGGCTATTCAGCAAAACAAAACATGCATCAAGTCCTTCTTCACAAAAAACAAGAAGTCTCCTTATTGACCCTAATATCCCTTTATAATATTGCTCGTTTCCTGTTGGTGTTTCTTCCAATAAAGAAGGTAATGTATGATAATTTACATAATTAGTTATTAAGGAAATGACATCTTCTAAAAATATAGAAACTTGTTCTGTTTGATTTTCAACCATCAAATTAGACATGGCTTCTCTCTCCTTTGCCGTTTTACGCTATTTCCACTCTTTTATTTTTATGTAATTCAGCTAATATTTCTTGTACTTTCACCACTGTTCCTTCGTCAAAGTATCGTTGAAAGTCTGTTACTTCATTGAGATACAAGCGCTTCTGCGCGCGTAGCTCTTTATTGTTCACTAAACAAGCGATTGCTACAATATCTCGTAAATATACGTCTTGTTCTTCTACTTTATAAACTGGATTTCCTTCAAAAGGGGTAATTTCTTGTAAAATTTCTTCAAAATATCGAACATATAAGACAGAAAAGGTTTTCTCTTGATTATTTAATACATATGTCACTTCAGATCTATTAAAAAAATCTTCTGATGTATTCGGTTTTGCTTTTTCTAACTCATATCCTGCATAACCTATTATAACCATCTACTTCCCCTCTCTTCCTTCTTTCACCTTATTTTAACCCAATTTTCCGATAAACGAAATATTCTTTTAAATATAACCTATATAAAAAATAGCTTCCCTATACAGGAATTTACCTTTTTATTTTTCTTGAAGTTTGTCATAATAATATTATTGTCTCAGTTTTCTTACACAAGGAGAGTTGTATTTATGTCGTTTTCATGGAAACGTTTCTTACAAATCGGGAAAATACTCTTCCCATTTGTTGTCTTAACAATTGTTTTCTTTCAAGCTAAAAAAGAATTAGCAGGCATTTCTTTTTTAGAAGCGATTGAAACAATTAAAAACATTCCAACTGGTGGAGTATTTTTAGCGATTACACTCGGTGCATTTGCCGTTTCAACAATGTTCTTTTATGACTTTGTTATGCTTCGTTACTTAAAAGCCGATATACCTGTACAAAAGATTTTCCGCATCTCATGGATTGCAAACACTTTAAATGGATTTATCGGTTTTGGTGGTCTTGTTGGTGCCGGTGTACGTACAATGTTATATCGTCCGCATATAAAAGATAATGGAAAACTTATTAAAAGCATCGCTTGGATGACAACCGCGTTTATTAACGGATTAGCCATTCTTTCATTCCTCGGCCTTATTGGAATATTAGACACTAGTTTTATTCTGCATGAAAAACCGTGGTTATGGCCTGTTCTTATCTTCTTTGCTCTTTTCGTTCCTATATATATTGGATTTTCTAAAATTAAAAATAGAAAAACAAAACAGCTAGACGGACAAGAGGATGAAGAAGAAGAGAAAAATCCAACTGTTTTATATTCATTAGTTTCATTAGTTGAGTGGGTATCTGCTGGTATCGTTATGTACGTCATTTTAATATTGTTTGGAATTGATATTGAATTTCAAAAGTTTTTAGGTGTTTATGTAATTGCAGCTTTAGCTGGTGTCGTAAGTCTTGTCCCTGGTGGCCTTGGTTCATTTGATCTTGTTTTCTTAACTGGACTCGGACAATACGGCATTGATACAGGTGTATTACTACCTGCTATGTTATTATATCGCCTTGTCTATTACATCTTACCATTCTGCCTTGGTCTCATTTTTGCAGCCTTTGAAATGACAGGAGCAGCCATTAAAAAAATTGAAGATAAACCATTTATTGCACCTGCATTAGAAACAACTGGTGTAATTTGGACTTTACAACGTGATTTTTTAGGGAAATTAGGTTCATGGGCATCCGCCGCTTTAACAGTGTTCGCTGGCTTGATGGTTATTTTATCAACAATTTTACCAACTAGTATTAACCGAGCTCACGCCTTACATATTCTAGCTCCCAAGCACCTTATCCAATTTTCTTTTAGCTTATCATTAACATTCGGTATTCTCCTCCTGATTCTTTCGCGAGGAATATATTACGGAACAAAGCGTTCTTACTATATGACGATTGTTTCTTTAATTGGAGCAGCGATCTTTAATACCCTAAAAGGAATTGATATTGAAGAAACCTTTATTTTATTAATCGTACTTGCTGTGTTATATATGCTTCGTAAAAGATTTGTACGCGAGAAAATGGAAGTCTCTCTTTCTGATATCGTAAAAGTATTTATCTTCTTATTGCTTACGTTATATTTATATAAAAACTTAGGCATTTTATTTGCAGGCGCAAAAGAAGCATTCCAACCCGATTTTGTCGTTCGAAATATTACACAGGTTAAACGAAGTGCATTAGCAGCCGCTTTTTTCGTTCCTACTTTTTTACTTATCGGTTCACTAATTGCCAATCGTTACCGTAGTGAATTTCCCGGGCAACCAGCCAATGATAAAAGGTTAGAAAACTTCTTAGAGGAACATGGCGGGAATGTACTTAGTCATTTAGGTTTTTTAGGAGATAAACAGTTCTTCTTTAGTAGTGATGGAAAAGCACTTCTTCTCTTTTCAATTACTGGAAAACGTCTTGTTGTACTTGGTGATCCAATTGGTGATCCATCCTCCTACCGTACTGTGTTGCAAGAATTTTTAGCTGAAGCTGATCGATTTGGGTATATTTGCGTATTTTATCAAATTGAAAGTAAATGGATGAGCTTATACCACGATTTCGGCTATAACTTCTTTAAACTTGGCGAAGAGGCTGTCGTTGATTTAAATACGTTTACAATAACAGGGAAAAAACGTGCTGGTATGCGAGCTACTTTCAACCGTTTTGAACGAGAAGGTTATACATTCTCTATTCATGAGCCACCATTCTCAGACGAATTATACGAGGAATTAAAGAAAGTGTCTGATGCTTGGCTTGGCGGAAAAAAAGAAAAAGGATTTTCACTTGGGTACTTCGATCGTGAGTATATTAGCCGTGCCCCTATCGCTACTTTATCTGATGCAGAAGGAAAAATAATTGCCTTTACAACCTTTATGCCAGTATATCAAAGTGGCATATTATCTGTTGATTTAATGCGTTATTATCCAGACGCTCCTAGCGGCATCATGGATGCAATTTTTATCCACTTATTCCACTGGGCAAAAGAAAATGAGTACCATTCCTTTAATATTGGTATGGCACCACTCTCAAATGTCGGTTTATCAACGCAATCGTTCTGGTCTGAACGAGTTGCCGCTGCAATATTTAATAACGTTCGTTACACATATAGCTTCAGCGGTTTACGACATTTCAAAGAAAAATACAAACCTGCATGGAGTGGAAAATATTTAGCATTTCGAAAGAATCATTCTTTACCAATTACAATGCTCGCTGTAACAAAATTAATAGGAAAACGAAAAAACAGCTAAGTACTTAGCTGTTTTTTCGTTTTTGCACTTGTATACTAAACTCTTTTGTATACTTCTTACCATTTATATAGAAATCTCCCCATATTTTATATGTTCCTTCTTCAGGAAATGTAATTCTATATTGTAATTGTTCATCCATATCAACAGGAATCGCGTATAAAAAATGCTCCCTCGTCTCATCAACGATATAAAGAGCGTTGACTTCTCCTCTTCCTGAATTTAATTTCAGCTTTTCTCCCTTTTTCGCTTGAAACTGAAATGTTAATGTCGTTGCCTCATTCGGATGTAATGCACCAAATAAAAGAGACACTTGATGCTCTCCTATATTTTTTGTAAGTACAGTATCGACAGGTAGTTTCTTTTTATTCTTGTCCTTGTTTTTCTCCTTTTTTTCTTCACCAAAATCTTTCTTAGAAAATGATTCCACGGACTTGTTTTCATCTTCATACAAAAATATCGTGTACTCTTCACCTTTTGCTACATCTGAAGATAGCTTATACGATCCATTTCCAGCAAATATAGGCTTCGTTTGTTGTATGTTTTTCAAATTCCCATCCACTATCACCGCTCGAATTTGATCGTTCACACCACGAACTTCATTATTCATTTTATTTAGCAATTGAAACGAAATATCTGCTTTTTCATTTCCCTTTTTATTTTTCACATCCCATTTCACTTCTTGAACATCTCCGGTCGTTTCTACAGTTTCTTGATATTTTTTTATGTAAAATCCTCCTGCCACAATAAGTACTAGTGCAATAAGCCCAATGACAAGATTTTTCAAAATATCACCTACCATTTTTATTGTCTCTATTCATGCAAAACTTCTTATATATATTCTAGGTGATGATTCATGAAATCCTCCTATTTTGTACACATTACAAATATTAAAAAGGTTTTGATTGACAGGATTCGTAGTGTATAATGCAAATGATATTGATTTCTATCAATACATAATAAGGAGGACTTTTCATGAGTGTACATATCGAAGCAAAACAAGGCGAAATCGCTGAATCTATTCTATTACCTGGTGATCCATTACGTGCAAAATATATTGCTGAAACATTTTTAGAGGACGTTACTTGCTATAACAACGTACGTGGCATGTTAGGTTTCACTGGAACTTATAAAGGAAAGCGTGTATCTGTTCAAGGTACAGGTATGGGTGTTCCTTCTATTTCTATTTATGTAAACGAATTAATTCAAAGCTACGGCGTGAAAAATTTAATTCGTGTTGGAACATGTGGTGCAATTCAAAAAGATGTTAAGGTACGTGACGTTATTATTGCTATGACGGCTTGTACAGATTCTAATATGAACCGCTTAACATTCCCAGGTTTTGATTTTGCTCCTGCTGCAAACTTTGATCTTTTAAAGAAAGCTTACGATGCTGGAACAGAAAAAGGATTACACGTTCGTGTTGGTAACGTATTAACAGCAGATGTATTTTATCGTGAGAGCATGGACATGGTTAAAAAACTTGGAGATTACGGTGTATTAGCAGTAGAGATGGAGACGACTGCTCTTTACACATTAGCAGCTAAATATGGTGTAAATGCATTATCCGTATTAACAGTAAGCGACCACATCTTCACTGGTGAAGAAACAACATCTGAAGAGCGTCAAACTACATTTAACGAAATGATTGAAATCGCTTTAGATGCAGCAATTCAGCAATAGTACACTAAAGAACTCGTCATACGTCTGGCGAGTTCTTTTTTATGCTACAATACTTCGACAGTCACTGCATCTTCTCTTTATGTGACTTTCTATAAAAAACTACTTTAGAGAGAGACAGATTTCTCCCCTCTATTTTTTTGATAACCTTTGTTATAATTAAGAAATCATTTATATTACAGTATTTTTCATACGAGGTGAAACAGTGAAGAACAGAAGCATCGTCTTTAAACTATTTTTATTAACATCAACTTTATTTACAATCATATTTCTCCTTTTTTTCCTTGGACAATCTCTATTTTTAGAGAAGTTTTATATTAATAAGAAAGTAAAAACCGTTCAAACGGCTTTTGAAAAATTCGTAGATAATTACGAAAAAAGCGCTCAAGACTTTGAGGACACTAGAAAATTAAAACAAGAATTTCATGATAAAACAAATGCCGAAATCCAATTTTTAGATTCTAACGGAATTATTAAAAGTGAAAACAGTTTTTACATTGATGTGATTAACCCTAACAATAATAAAACCTATTCCATCCCCCTTAACAATCTTTTAACACCAGAAGAATATAATAAATTCGCAAACTTAGGATTAAAAAAAGATGGAATAATTTATGTAGACGGACTACTCCAACCGAATAATATGATAACACCTCTAGAATTAATAACTAATAATACTAGATGGGAAAATGAACAATTCAATTCAGATTTTCAATCTATTAGTGGTAATCCATCTAAAAATAAACTTAAAAATCGATATAATGATACTGGTTCTCCAATCGATTTTACTGGGGTAATATCTAAATTACAGCTTCCTTCCAAGACTGAGGTTCGTCTTGCAAAGGATTTTGAAACATTACAAGCTGTTCAATATTTTGCAAGAACTATTAGGCAAGGTGCTTCTAATTCAAATCAATTAAACACGTATATTTTAGATAGTGGGGAAAATATAAAAAACAGTGTCTTTGTAAAGCCTATTATGGAAAACGGAGAAATTAAGGAGTACGCTTTTGCGATAGCATCTTTACAACCCGTTAATGAAGCGATGCTCGTTTTAAAAGATTATTATGTCTATGCCTTAATTATCGTGTTTCTCGTTATTATTTTGTTATCCTTCTACTACTCAAAAATCATTGTTAAACCATTAATTAAGATAAATCGCGTTACAAAAAAAATGGCCAACTTTGATTTTAGCGAGAAGTTACCTGTTACAGCAGACGATGAAATTGGTGGGTTATCAGGTAGTATTAATACACTCTCTGTAAATTTAAAAGATCGAATCGACCGATTAAATGTTGCCAATACAAAATTACAACAAGATATTGAACGCGAACGTCAATTAGAAAAAACGAGAAAAGAATTCATTTCTGGTGTATCTCATGAATTAAAAACACCACTTAGTGTTATTCGTAGCTTCGCTGAAGGTATTCAAGATGGCGTAAGTAAAGATACGACATATTATACAAATGTTATTTTGGAAGAAACAGATAATATGAACAGGCTTATTGTTGAAATGTTAGAATTAGCAAAACTTGAATCTGGTACGTACAAACTAGAAATGTCGACATTCTCAATCGGTGAATTAATTCAACAAATCTATACAAAATTATTATTTAGCATGGAAGAAAAACATTTACAAGTGGACATACATGCTGACTCTTCTCTATTTGTTAAAGCAAATCGTAGCCGTATTGAGCAAGTAGTTGTAAACTTACTTAGCAATGCAATTCGATACACTCCAGATGGAGAAAGAATACACGTCTCTGTTGTAGAAACGGAAGATAATGTGAAAATTGAAATCGAAAACACAGGTAATCCTATTCCAGAAGAAAGCCTTGAAAAGATTTGGGATCGCTTCTACCGTTTAGACGCTTCTCGTAGCCGTCATACTGGAGGTACTGGTCTTGGGTTATCTATTGTGAAAAACATTTTAGATCTCCATCACGCCGAATACGGTGTGTATAATACTACTAATAGCGTTGTATTTTATTTTAATTTACAAAAAGTAAAAGAAGTCAAATAATTTGTCTTAATTTCACTAGGAGTTCACATGAAATTCACACTCTCCCTTTATAGTTAGAAACAAGTTAATCCTTTCCTTTACACACATAAAAGAGGAGAGTGCGTGAAATGAAACAAGCAGGACAACCTATTCAAAACGAAAAACAATTAGAAACTATCAAAAATATACTTTTACAATCTTCGAAACGTGATGGCTTATTATTCGTATTAGCTGTAAATTCTGGCTTAAAAGTAAGTGAAATTTTACAATTAAGAGTCAGTGATGTAATCGATGAAAATGAAAATGTTCGCCATTCCATTTTATTTTACAATGAAAAAGTAAAAAAACATAAATGGTTTGCTGTAAATGAAGACTTACAGCACGCAATCGAAGACTACATGAAAGAACGTAAAACTTGGAAACGCAATGAACCATTATTAAAGTCTCAAAAAGGGACAAAGTCTATTACGAGACAACATGCATGGTACATTTTAAACAAAGCTGCAAAAGAAGTTGGATTAGAAGGGATTAGCTCACATACACTTCGAAAAACTTGGGGCTATTGTGCATACAAATCAGGTGTTGATATCGCATTTTTACAACACTTCTTTGACCACAGTACTCCATCAAAAACTTTAAAGTATATCGGTATTGCTTAATAACTCTTATACATAAAAAAGGTTACCATTTATAAATCTGGTAACCTTTTTTATATTTCATATTCTCTTTCCTTGTCTCTCCTATACTGTAGTGGTACTCTAATAGTAAGGGGGAGAAATTATGAACACATTAACAATTGAATTACCGAAAGAAACGGCTGAAAAACTTGATTTATTAAAGAAATCTTATGAAAAGAAAACAGGTGCTACCATTTCTGAAAGCACTCTTGTTCAAACGCTTATCTCAAAGGAATTTATCCAAGCGATAACTCCTTTTGATTTACAACAATTCGTCAATGGAAAAGAACAGCAGTAATCGCTGTTCTTTTTTTATTTATTTTCAAAATATCAAAAGTTTTTTATTTATTTTCCGAAAAACTATTGACTATGATAATGATAACCATTATCATTTATTACGAAGCCAACAATTGATGAATCAACCAAACGCTCAGTAACATTGTTACCCCTCTTTTTCATATAGAAAAGCACTGTACATTCCCCCTGTTTGTGCAGTGCTTTTCTTGTTTGTATTTATTCAAATAAATTTAATTGCTCCGGTTTCGGTTCACCATATGTAATATTCAACATTTCCATCAATTGTTTTGCATTATCCGCGGCATCTCCACCTGAATTATTATTAAACAAAACAAATATATCCTTCGTCTTTTTTTTCAATCGCTCTAATCGTTCTACCCATTCCGCCAACTCTTTACTATTATAACGATATAAACAGCGAACCGCTCTCCAATTTTCTCCTTTATCCAGCCAACCATGAACATTTCGGCCATGAAAACGTATTAACGCCATGTCCGAGTTTGTTGCCTCTAATACAAGCGGTACTGATCCTATTCCTGCCTGAGGCTCATCACAAATTGTATGAATCCATTTTTCTTTTTCTAAAAACTGTAACGTCTTATCTCTCATTTCTGGATAAAACCATGTTTGATTTCGAAATTCTATTGCGCATGGTAAATCTTCCATTTTTTCTTTCGTGTATCGAAGTAAATCTACATTTTTCACTTTACAATCAAACCATGGTGGATATTGAAATAAAATCATTTTTAATTTATTCGCTTCTATTAAAGGAAGAATGGATTGTTTATACACATCAAACATCTCATCGAACGTAGAAAAAGGGATTTCCCCTTTCATATGTCCTGTCATTCCTTGATAGGCTTTTACTATAAAAGAAAAATCTTTCGGCGTTTCCATCGCCCATTTTGTATAATTCCGCGCAGGTTGTATCGCATAAAATGAACTATCTACTTCCACAATGGGAAAATGTTCACTATAAGTTCGCAATTTATTTCTATTTTCATAGGGATTTACATATAAAGAATCATGATCTCCCCATCCCGTTACTCCAATAAAAAGCAAACGAATTCCTCCCTTCTCAACTTCAGCCTACACTCATTCTATATTACTTCACAAAAATACCATCCGACCAATTTCACAAAGTAGCTCTTTCTTTAAGAGTATCTATATAAAAATATGATATACTAGATGGAAGAATTTTTAAATTGAGGGGTTATTTATTTATGCTTCAAGACGATATTATTTTATCTCATGAAAATCGAATAAAAGAGTTAGAAAATAAAGTGCGGTTATATGAAGAGCTTGTAAATCAATTACCACATCATTTCACATATAAAAATCCACATATTGGTTTGCAAATAAAAAAAACGAGAACATCTCATTCTATTCAACCCATACAACAAAAAGATAAAGAGCCTACCTTTCAGCTTACTTGCGATTCACTATTTTTATTTGAACAACTCGAAAAATATTTTGTTCATATTTTCGATGCATTTTCGCATCACGTCACTTTTATTGATAATAAAGGTAACATTACATTATGTAATCAAGCTGCTGCAGATGATTTTGGTGTCATACGAAATTCTATAATTGGGAAACCAATTCAACAGTTATTAAACTTACCTGAAGAACAAATTAAAGCTATTGAAACGTTAAAAACGGGAACCGAAATATATAATGAAGAAGTATTGGACAAAAACTACGGCATCGTAAACAACCGCATTATTCGTGATTATAATGGAGAGATTTTCCAAGTTATTAGTGTATTTCATTATTTAAATACAGAACGTGATGCCGAAAAGTTTTCTCTAGCTGGTCGAATTGCTGCTGGGATTGCACATGAAGTACGAAATCCTCTTACAACGGTACGTGGATACTTGCAATTTCTACAAGATAGCGTTTCTCCATCCAATAAAGAATTGTTTAAAAGTCTACTCATTCCTGAACTAGATCGTGCAAATAGTATTATCACAAAATTTTTAGCCATTTCAAAAACGCGTGAATTTACTAGAGAACCTTTTCCGATCAATACGTTTTTACGCGAATATATTCAACAACTACTTGCTAGTGAAGTTTTTTTGCACAACATTTCTATTGACTATGATTTTTCTACTGAATTAGATGGTGTACTCGTCAATATTGATCGCCATGAACTCGTGCAAGTTTTTTTAAATTTATTTCAAAATGCTATCGATGCTCGAGGCGAAAGACCTCTTTCCATTCAAATCTCTAGTTATCGCCTAGATAACTTTGTTCGGATTACTTTCACAGATAACGGAACTGGGGTTCCTCCAGCTATTCAAGAATATATCTTTGATCCATTCTTCTCAACAAAAGATTCAGGAACAGGACTGGGCTTGTCAGTAACGAAGAAAATTATTCAAAATCATAACGGTACATTAAAAATGTCTAGTAATCAAAACGGTACAACTTTCACTATTTCTATTCCAATTTTACCTAAAGCGAACTATGAACGAATTAATCATTAAAAAGGTTGTGCTGTTCCACGAACTGCACGCAAATTGTTAGATATTATTTAACAATTTGCGTGCAGTTTTTTTATTCTAGCCTATTCTTTTTTAACTCATATAAATCTTTCTCTATCTCTTCATTGTTCTTTGTTTTCACAATATAGGTAAACTTCTTATTTTTTTGAAATAGTAGTTTGTCCCTCACGAATTCAGTTTAGTTTTCATTTTATTATATAGTAACGACTATTTATTCTATAAAAGAAAGGGAAAGTATTTTATGGTAATGATTGTTGCGAAGTAAGAGCTTGCAGTTATATTAACATCTCTAAGGCAGAACTAAAAGAGTATGCTAGACTTCTTCAAGCTCTTGGTCATAGTATTCAAGCTGTATTTCAAAATCCTTCTCAAGAAAACATCGATAAACTAATTGCTCTCCTGAATAATCTTCAAAAATTCCTCAGTTGCTTAGATTTATCACCTGCACAAGAAAAAATTGGTAGTTCTATTATTGCTAACTTATTAACTATCCTAAAGTCCTCACCTTTCTCATGCGGAGCATTGTACGTTGAGCTACAAAGTTTGCTTAATTATTTATTGTATATTACTAAGTTATTCAAAATCGATTGCTGTACTATCGATAAACTAGTTAAGCTTATTACAGAAATTCAAGCTATCCTAGTTCAATATGGATCAGGTTGCCTTGGTGGAGGAACAATAGGACCTACTGGACCTACTGGACCTCAAGGACCTGCTGGTGCTACTGGCGCTCAAGGTGCTCAAGGACCTGCTGGTGCTACCGGTGCTACTGGACCGGCGGGCACACCAATCCCTGTAACTATAGCAGCAATAGGAAACTCCAATGCACAAACTATATCTCCTGGAACAAACATCCAATTCAATCAAGTTTTTGAAATAAATAATATAACTTTTAACGACACTTCAGATACTTTAACTATTCTAGAAACAGGAGTATACGATATTAGTTTCTCAGCATCTACAACCTTCCCGGGTTCTTCACCATTCGGGTTCGGTATTTCATTCAACGGTCAACCACCTACTCGCAATTTTTCAACTAACGTTATCGGTAGTGCTGTTTCTTTCTCTGCAATCGTTACTTTACAAGCTGGTACAACAATCGCTGTACAACCTACAGCTAATACTATTTCTATTCCTAACACTGGTGACACAACAGCTACACTATCAGTCTTCCGAATTTACTAACTTTTAGTTTTTATCTTATTTTTGAAAGACCAAGAATATTTGGTTTATAGTAATTTGTATTATTTTGATTGTATGTTAAATCTCTCTTTTAATAAAAAGGAGTACTTATTTTGGAGGATAAGTACTCCTTCTTTACGTTTCTTTACTTCAAATTTACTTTAGCTTAATTCTCTTTTTGTATGATAAATAGTGAAGACAAAGACATGAAAGAGGGATGATAATGAGAATTATATCACTGACACGTTTTTGGTTTGTTCTTATGGTATGCATAATTTTATGTATAGGATTTCTTTTAACTCTAAAATATTCAAACATTTCAAAAGCAGAAAGAAAAACAGTTCCATACGAACTTCTGTATACAAAACAAAACGACATCCCGTATTCCTCTTCCACACAAAATGAAAAAAAGGTTATAAAAGGAATGCTTATTACAGAAGCTTCTAGTTACGAAGCGCTACTTCAAATTGCTGAAACGATTAAAGATCAATATACAAATAAAGAAATTGATGAAATCACACTTTCTATTCACAATAAAAATAATGGTAATTATGAAGAAGAATTACCTTACGAACCTATTAGTAAAGGTACCGTAATCGTCACATACGATTCTCAATCCTTTGGCAGTACGAATATTATACTTAACGAGTAATATCATTTATCCCAATTGATATGTACTAATAACTAGTAAAGGTATGCAAAGATTTCCACCGATTAAAGTTTCACTTTATTTTCCATACGAAAAAGAGGCGAATTTCGTTATTCGCCTCTTTCTTTTACCAAAATGATGGAATCCACTCTTTCACTTTGTCAAACCACTCTTGTTGCTCTTTTTTTCTTTGTTGTTCCTCTTCTTTTCGTTTTTCCTCTTCTTCTTTCCTTCGTTTTTCTTCCTCAATCATTTTTAATTGCTTTGTATAATCCGCCTCAGGTATTAGTGATAACTGAAATGCCTTTTGAGCTGGATTTCCATTCGCTTTCTTCATAATGTCCCGGAACATTGTCGTTGTAATCTGGCTGCCTCCTGGCACATAATGCTCACTATCTGTTTTATCATACCCTACCCAAATCGCACCTACTAAATCCGGTGTGTATCCAACAAACCACGAATCCTTCGCACCAGTGCTTGGTCCATTTACAAGCTGGGTAGTCCCCGTTTTGCCTGCGGTATCGATATTATTAACTTTCGCTTTTTCACCCGTTCCCCTTTCAATAACACCTTTTAATAAGTATGTCATCTTTTGGGCAACTTTCTCGTTCGTCACACGAGTTTCTTTCTTATACCATTTTCCAATTGTTTCCCCTTCAGCATTTTGGATTTCTCTAATAGCATGAGCTTCTACTTGGACACCATCATTTGCCAATGTGCTATACGCTTGAGCCATTACAAATGGAGAAGTCCCTACATGCATACCTCCTAAAGCAATCGGATACGTACGATCTTCAGGCTCTAATGGAATACCAAACCGCTCTAAAGATTTCAATCCTTTATCTAATCCAATTTGCTCTAATAGCCAAACTGCTGAAACATTATATGACTTTGCCACTGCTTCATACATTGTCACATTGCCATGGAACGTATGATCACTATTTTGTGGTGCATATTCTTTAATATTAAATGGTTCATCTTTTAAAACATCGTATACTTCATATCCTTGCTCTAACGCTGGTACATACACTGCAAGAGGCTTTAACGTTGAACCGGGCTGCCTTTTTAATTGTGTCGCATGATTAAACTGTAAAAATTGATATGGACCTCTACCTCCAACTAAAGCTGGAACACCGCCAGTTTTGGGATTCATAAGGACCACTCCAGTTTGCATAAGCTGATCTGAACCACTATCTTTAAAATAACTATCATTATTCACAACATCTTCAACCGCTTGTTGTTTTTTCGGGTCAAGTTCCGTATAAATACGATAACCACCTGCTAAAATTTCATTTTGTGTTAATTCATACTTGTCCATCGCTTCTCTAACAATATAATCTACGTATTGAGAGTATTTTCCCTTATATTTATCGTCAACACCACGTCGTAATACAAGACCTGATTCTTTCTCCTGATTATATTGTTCTTCAGAAATATATCCTTGTTCCTTCATTAAACTTAATACGACATTACGTCTTTCAATGGATTTATTAAAGTTTTTATACGGCGAATACGCAGATGGCGCTTTAATTAATCCTGCAATCGTTGCAGCTTCTGAAATTGTTAAGTCTTTTACATCTTTATCAAAATAAGATTTGGCTGCTCTTTTTATCCCCCAAGCACCTTCACCAAAATAAATTTGATTCATATACATTTCTATAATTTCATCTTTTGAATAAGTACGCTCTATTTTTTTTGTTAAAAAATATTCCTTTATTTTACGTGAGTATGTGCGATCTTGTGTTAAAAATACATTTTTTGCAAGTTGTTGTGTAATTGTACTACCACCAGCCACAACTTCACCAGCTGTAATGTTCTTAAATACAGCGCTTATGATTCCACTATAGTAAATGCCATGATGACTAAAAAATTCCTTATCTTCTACTGCAACAATTGCTTGAACCATAATATCAGGAATATCTTTCCTTTTGACCCCTTCTGTTTTAGAAGAAGCTAATTTAGTCGCAACTTCATTATTTGCATCATAAATTAAAGTCGGTTGTGGTACAGCTTGTTTTAATTCAGATATATCTTGAATGGAAATTATTATATTTACAGCAATAAATAGAGTAACGAGCAAACTTCCCAATACAATTAATGAATTGCGTAGTTTTTTCCTCTGATTGAACCACTCAAGCGTTTTTTTTAAGTGAGTGTTCTTCAATTTCATTCGTTCACTTCCTTCGTTTGTTTACACGCTTCTTTTTAAAAGGAAGAATATACCTCCTTTTAAATTTATTATAATAACGTAGTCTTTCCTATAGTGTAAAGCTTTTCTTTCACATTCATACTTTTTACAAGAAAAGGACATTCTACAAGTAAGATATTCACCATTAGTATTAATATTATTAATGCAACAATGTGAGTTATGTTAAGTTTTTGTAAACTTTTCGATAAAATGTTTTAAAAAACGACAGTTTTTTGTTAGAATTGACTAGCCAATATATTTTACATATATTACTTTTGTGGGGGTAACTAATAATGGTCTTTAAATCAAAAAAAGATAAATTTTCTGAAATGCTAATGAATGTTTCCGAAAATTTAAAAGAAGGCGCGCAGTTTTTCGTGGAGTATAAAATTAAAAATGCTAGCGATTTAAAAGAGTTTTCTATGCGCATGAAAGAGTATGAGTCAAAAGGTGACTCATTTATTCACGAAATCATTATGGAGCTAAACAAAGCGTTTATTACTCCTATTGAACGTGAAGACATCCTACAGCTTGCAATGAGTATGGATGATGTATTAGACGGATTAGATCATAGTGCTGGTCTATTCGAAATGTATTCTATTACAGAAGCTGATGAATACATGATTAAATTCGTAGAAGCAATTAATCAATGTGCGATTGAAATTGCAAACTCTGTTGAATTACTGTCTAAAAAGAAATTAGTCGATATTCGTACAAATGCGATTAAGATTAAGGATTACGAATCACAATGTGATGATATTCGCCGTCATGCGATTAAGCACTTATTCTCTCGTGAGAAAGATCCGATTAAAATTATTCAATTTAAAGAGATTTACGAAGAGCTTGAAGAAGTAGCTGATAGCTGTCAAAGCGTTGCAAACGTATTAGAAACAATCATTATGAAGAACGCGTAAGGAGTTTGATCATGGATACACTCTTGATACTGACCGTTTTAGTAGTCATTTGCGCTTTAGCTTTTGACTTTATCAATGGATTTCACGATACAGCAAACGCTATTGCAACGGCTGTTTCAACGAAAGCTCTAAAGCCTAGACATGCAATTATTATGGCAGCTCTTATGAACTTTTTAGGTGCGATGACATTTACAGGTGTAGCAAAAACTATTACAAAAGATATCGTTGACCCATTTGCTTTACCTAATGGTTCTCTTGTAATTTTAGCTGCTTTGCTTGCGGCAATAGCTTGGAATTTAATCACTTGGTACTATGGTATTCCAAGTAGTTCTTCGCATGCAATCATTGGCGCAATCGCTGGTGCAGCAATTGCTGCTGCTGGTGTTAACGCATTAAACTATAAAGGGTTTATAAAAATTCTTGAAGCTTTAATCATTTCACCGATTATCGCTTTTGTTATTGGTTATATCGTATATAGTATTTTTAAAGTCGTCTTTAAAAACTTTAACTTAACGAAAACGAACAAAAACTTCCGTATATTCCAGATCTTCACTGCAGCATTACAGGCTTTTACACACGGTACGAATGATGCACAAAAAGCAATGGGAATCATTACGATGGCTCTTATGGCCAATAACTATCATACTTCTGACGACATCCCTTTCTGGGTACAATTAGCTTGTGCAACTGCAATGGGGCTTGGTACTTCTGTCGGTGGGTGGAAAATTATTAAAACTGTCGGTGGACAAATTATGAAAATTCGTCCTGTAAATGGTGTAGCTGCCGATTTATCATCATCACTTGTTATTTTCGGTGCAACATTCATTCACTTACCGGTTAGTACAACGCACGTTATCTCTTCTTCTATTTTAGGAGTTGGTGCTTCACATCGTGTGAAAGGTGTAAAATGGGGAACTGCAAAACGCATGTTAATTACATGGGTAATTACACTTCCTATTTCAGCTTCTTTAGCTGCGTTATTTTACTACTTATTACACTTAATCTTTTAATCAAAAGTCGTCTTCCTTATTTTTCTAGGAAGACGACTTTTTTGTGAACAAGTCTATTTCTTATTAAAAAGCGTGTATAATGATTGTTGGATAAGTTATATAGAGGAGTTGGCAATTTTGGAATACATCATGTTACTTTTCATCGGATTAATCGCCGGGACAGTCGGGAGCCTAGTAGGGCTTGGGGGCGGAATTATTATCGTTCCGTTATTAATTGGATTACACAGTTTATCACCACAACTCGCAGTAGGAACTTCTATGGTAACAGTCGTTTTTACAGGGCTGTCTTCTACCCTTACATACATGAAACATAAACGGGTAGATTATAAAAGTGGACTTATTTTATTTATCGGGAGTGGCCCTGGTGGTATTATCGGGTCATGGGCAAACAAATTTTTAAACCAAGATACATTTTCTTTATACTTTGGGATTTTTCTTATATTCGTCTCCATTCTTCTTATGTTACGGGACAAATTGAAACCTCTTTCCCTATCAAATATGACTGTAATTAAACGATCTTTTACAGATAAAGAAGGAAATACTGTAGACTATCAATTCCCACCATTTCTCGCTATCTTTATCGCCTTTATAGTTGGATTTATATCCGGATTATTCGGAATCGGTGGTGGCGCCTTACTTGTGCCAGCGATGATGCTCCTTTTTGCGTTCCCAGCACACATTGCTGTAGCAACTTCGATGTTTATCGTATTTTTATCAGCAATTGTAAGTTCTGCAACTCACATCTCCCTTGGAAATGTTAGCTGGATCTATGCATTAATTTTGATTCCTGGTGCATGGATTGGCGGAAAAATCGGGGCTTATATTAACACAAAATTAAGCGGTAATGCCGTAATTAATTTATTACGTATCACATTAATTATTCTTGGAACTAGATTAATCATTACTTCATTTTTATAACGCGTTCTTTCTAGAATGCGTTTTTTCTTATACACATGAATATAAAAAGGCTCCTAGGAGAACAAATAAAACTAAACAAACACTTAATAGCATAAAATTTGAAATATGTACTTTCTTCAAGTTGATCACTCCTATAGCTACGACTGTTATCTTTATGATAGCGAAAAAACAGGTCTCATGCAGTTACAAAGTGCTAACAATGCAAAATCATTTATTACAAATTTTATCCTTATATTTCATTTCTTTGTATAATCTATCGATTCAATAAAAAAAGATGTCATATTGACATCTTTTTAGTGAAGAAGTGACCATCCCATAAAGTCTTCATGTACTTGGCACGCCCTCTTATCATTTCGATCATATAATTCAGCATAACTATCTGTTTCTTCATCATAAGCCATCGTATAAATAATTTGGCCGTCTATTTCAACGGATAAAACGACTCCACCTTTCATCTCTTCTACATGAATGATAGCATTCGCCGGAATTCTCATATCCGTCATCTTCATCGCATCTAACAATATACTAAACCCCCTACAGCGTATTCATTGCTAGTACTATTACACACTAAATAGTATACTACTGTAATAGCATACATTTCGTCAATGAAATTGCTGTTTAAAAAGCATATTGTCTTGATACATATACGCTAAAATATAAGAAATAGAAATGTTTTAATGGGGGGCTAACATTGATTCTACATAAGGGAGATGTATTATTCCGTCAAGGTGAGGACGGTCCATTATATTTTATAAAAACAGGTTTATTAAAAGTTATTCGGTTAGAAGCAGACGGAACACCATTTTTATTTAATATTATCGTTCCTGGTGAAACGATACCTCACCATTCTTTAATTTCACCGAAGGAATATCACGGTACAGCTATCGCTTTAATGAAAACAGAAGTTGAGCCTATAATTAGCAATGAATGGTACAATCAACTTCAGGAAAATCCTGCATCGTATGAAAATATCGCTACGCAATTACAATCGAAATTAAGAATGATGCAACAGCGTATCGATCAATTGACAACTGTCTCTCCTAAAGAGCGCCTTCATCGTTTACAAGAGTGGTTCACCTTATATTTAGGTGACATTCCTATTTATGAAATATTAACACAAACTGAAATTGGTCAACTCATAGGTGTACGCCGCGAAACAGTAAATCGCTTATTAAGAGAACAAGCAAAAAACGAGGTAAAATAATACCTCGTTTTTTGCTTAGCAACGTTAATCTATTGTAAGCTTGCTGCGGGACCGAAAAATTCATAATGAATGTTCTCTTGTTTAACACCCAAATCAATTAATGCAGCATTTATATGCTTCATAAATGGTACTGGGCCACAGAAATAAAATTCTGCTTCAATTGTTGGAATAATAGTTTGTAACCATCCACGTTCAATGAATCCTTCTTTGTCAAAATTCTTCATTTCCACATCTTGCTCTGTCGGTGAAGAATAGCAAGTATATGCTTTCACTTGTTCATACTCTTTTTCTACTGTCTCAACATGCTCTTTCATCGCATGTGTATTACTATTTATCGCCGCATGAACAAAGCATACATTACGCTTTGATTCTTGTTCGATTAGCGTATTTAACATACTCATCATCGGTGTAATACCTACTCCACCACTAATTAATACAACAGGTAATGTTGACTCCATATTTAACACGAAATCTCCCGCTGGTGCACTTACTGGTAAGACATCTCCTTCTCCTACATGATCATGTAAGTAATTAGATACTTTACCATCTGGTGTATCTACACCTTTTTCTTTCTTTACACTAATGCGATAGTATTCTTTTCCAGGAGCATCAGATAGGCTATATTGACGATTATGCGTATATGTTTCACCTTCAATATTTATTTGAATCGTTACATATTGCCCTGGGATGAATGATGAAACTTTCCCGCCATCTTCAGGTTTTAAATAAAATGATGTAATAACGTCACTTTCCTTCACCTTTTTAACAATCACAAAGTTGCGGAAATCTTTCCATCCACCTTCTTTATGTGCAGCTTCTTCATACATATCCGCTTCAATGCTAATGAATGCATCAGCAATGACGCCATACGCTTCTCCCCATGCATTTAAAACTTCGTCTGGTGCGCCTGCGACCTCTTTAATCGCTCGTAGTAAGCATGTACCTACTATTGGATAATGCTCTGCTTTAATACCTAAACTTCTATGCTTATGACCTATTTGTTTTACAACTGGAATAATAGCCTCTAAATTATCAATGTACATTGCAGCTGCATAAACCGCATTTGCTAATGCTTGTTGTTGTCTTCCCTTTTTCTGATTCGTATGGTTGAAAATATTCAATAACTCCGGATGTTCCGAAAATAAAATTTGATAAAATCTCGTTGTAATTTCAACGCCTTTTTCCTGTAATAACGGTACTGTTGATTTTACGATTTCAATTGTTTTTGCACTTAACATTGTATCCCACTCCTCTATTTCTTTAACTGATTTTAGTTTAACTGAATTGTATAATACATATTGTGATTTTAATCACTATTGGCATGGTGTTTTTGTGAAAAATATATGAACAATGCACATATTAAGTAAATTTTAATTAGCCATCATTAATAGTGCTCAAAAAAAAACTAACTAGAATTCTAGCTAGCCTACTACTTCGTTTGTATCGCTTGTTCAATTACTTGTATATTCTGCCCATCTCCAAACTCGGTATACCCCCACACATTCGTTTCACCTTTATATTTATTTACAATTATATCCAAGTCATGATATACGCGATGAGCATAGACTACATACTCAATATTATGAAGCTCCACACCTTTTTTTACAATTTCATAACTTCTATTCACATCACGTTTTATTTTTTCATTTTTTATTTCTTTATGTATATTTTTTAAAGAAGGTTCTTGCTCTTGAAACCATTGTTTAAAATGTTTCCAATCCCCATCTGTGTATTCCTCTGCCTTACCATAGTTCAAGAAATTATTATAACTTTCATGCGTCGTACGAACAAACTCGAGTGTCTTCTTCTTCTCTTGCACATCTTCTATTTGTGCTACTGTATTTACTCCAGCAGACTTATTCGCATAATACAGTAGTACTTTCGTAAGACTATAGCTCGCTATTGCCATTACAGTAATAGTTACCAATACACTTAACAATTTCTTCATATACAGAACTCCTTTTCTACTATGAATATTACAATGTACTGTTACACTTGTAACATTCTCTCGCAGAAATGTAATTCCTGTCTAAATCCTTCTTGTCATTTCGACACTATTTTTCTACAAACTTCTCTTTGGTAAATGCTCTTGTAAAACAATATAACCTTCATAAGCTGTATAACCGAGTATAGCCATTAATCCGATATAACAAGCAAAAACTGTCCATTTTGTTTTCGTATCAACTTTATAATAATTTTCTTGTTGTTCCTTTTCTATTTCCCATTCATTTAATTTTCTTTCCGACACTTCAAATGCTTCTCTTATATGAATTGTATACTCATCTTTTTCATCTTCATATGGGACATAATCAAGCGGCTCAAACTTTGGTAAAAGGTATTCTAGCACTTCGATTTTTTGAATTTCTCCTGTTTTTAATTCTTTCTCACGCTCTCTTTGTCTTAATACATTCATCTCATGATGAATCATATAAATAGTGCGATGCACCGCACCAGTTTCTTTTAATTCCTCTTCAAGCCTAGCAACATATTCTTTCATTCCATCGATTTTATATCCTAATTCCTTAATCGGTTCATCTCTCTTTATTACTCTATACAATTCCATACAACCGATAATAACAATAAATCCACCTAAAATACTTTTGAAGTAAATAGAATAGCCAAGTAGTACAACTAGCCCTGCTCCCCAAATTTTCGTACTTACAACTGAAATTATTCTTCCACCATCTAACGGAGAAACTGGAATTAAGTTAAAGAAATTAATCATACTTCCAAGCAAAATAATAAGCGCCCAAAATGGCTCTTTCGTTATTATATATAGTGGAATAGCCGGTAAAAATGAAAGCAAGCCGAAAAGAGGCCCCATAAAGGCGATGTAAGCTTCATCTTTTGCATTTTTCGGCATTTCTTTCATGCCAATAAGAGCTCCCATAAATGGAATAAAGATCGCCGGCGATGTTGGTATCCCTTTTCTTTTCGCGGCCCATAAATGACCCATTTCATGAACAAACAACAAATAAACGAGCGCTACCCCAAATTTCCATCCATATATAACCGCGTATGCCCCAAGCGATAAGAACATACTAAATACTGTTGAGAATTTTGCTAACTTAAAAATGGCAAATACCCACTTTAACTTAGACAGTAAAAATAACCCTATTGCAACGATAATTCCCCATAACCCTTTTTTATTTTTTTTCATATTCCTCTCCTTTATCTCACTTTACTGAGTCATTTACACTCACCAAAACCTATTCTTGTCTTTATTATGACATATTTTTTTCTATTGTTAGAAATAATGTTTATTACATCCATTTTTAGCCAAAAATATAAATGAAAGGAGGTATTACAAATGAAATTACAATCCCTTATGATAGGCGCTCTATCTTTTTTAGCTTCAACTCTTATTTTTTATACCGTTAGCTACGTATTATTATTAGATTTGTTGCCAAATCACTTATTTATTGCTCTTATCATTCTTTCCGCTCTTATGATTTCTTTTCTTATTACACGAAAATCAATGAATGAGCCATCTGCAAAAGCAAAGTAATAGAGAGGGGATTCTTTCCCCTCTCTTATCATTTCCTAGGAAAATCTGTATAGACTTTACGATTCACATTTATCCCGTAAACGCCCGATTGGTATAGGCTAATAATCAGTAGGGGATGGATCCCCCACTGATTAAAGTTTCACTTTATCTTTGTAAGTTCATTTTTTCACCATAATCTTTAACAATTTGAATAATGTTTTGAAATGCTCCTACTTTTTCTTTCTTACTATTTAATATTTGCAAATCGTAATTATCATAATAGGCTTCCAGTGATTTTAATTGTGATTCTGAAGCATCTTTTATCGGAACAGTAACATTCAATTCATACTGTTTATACCCTTCCTTTACTTTTTCTGCTGCAATTATTTCACTTTCTTTTGCTCCGATAAATTTTTGAACCTTTTCCGGGAAAATCAATTGCAAATAATATTCTTGTTCCTTCGCTAACTTATTATATAGTGATTGTGAAATCGTATAACGTACTGTATAATTCATTTTTTGATCACCCGCTTTAATATGGAACGCGGTAATCTGCAAATCTTTTTTCGTTATTTCCGTTAAAGGCCCTACCTGCATCTCATCTTCTTTTTGTTCTGGAATCTTTGGAAATATAGCCAAAAGTTTTTCCGTATCTTTTTCATTCATCATATACATAGCTTTTTTATATTGCACCCATCCCCGTCGATCCTCTCCTCTTAACCATGCATAATACGTTTCTATTTTCCCATCTCTACTAATTTGTATTTCATATTCTGGTTCACCAAAGCTACCTGTTACTTCTTGTTTTTCTGCTTTGTTTATAATATCTACCACTAACTCCGCATCCATTTTCTTTAATTTTTTTTCTTCTGTACCTTTTTGTATAACAGTTACTTGTAATGGTTCTTTCACTTCATTCACTGTCTCCTCTACTTGTTTCGATTCTTTCTTTTGCTCGGCTTGACCACACGACGCGAGTAAAATAACACATAAACCCATTAAATATTTCCCTTTCAAATCGATTCTCCTTTTCCAATAAGAAATTCTTATAATCCTCATACATGAAACAAAAACGTTACATTATATAGAATGAGCTATACTATACAATGAAGGGAGGATTTTATAATGTCCATTAATTTTCATGATGCAAATAATAGGTATACGTATGCAAGTCGTAACGCACATATTTCATGGCAGGAAACAATAAACAATATTGCAGATGTGCAAAATAAACAAGTAATTGATATAGGTTGTGGTGGCGGCATTTATACGAAAGAACTTGCTCTTATGGGAGCCAAAAGTGTTGTTGGACTTGATTTTTCAAAAGAAATATTACAAGCTGCAAAAGAAAATTGTAACGGCTTCCCAAACATTTCATTCATTCACGGTGATGCGCACAACATTCCATACCCTAACGAAACATTCGACCTTATCATTTCGCGTGCCGTCATTCATCACTTACAAGATATTCCTATATTTATCCGAGAGGCTTCTCGCATATTAAAAAAAGACGGTATACTTATTTTACAAGACCGAACTATTGAAGATTGTACAATTCCAGGAAGTCCTGAACACATTCGTGGATACTTTTTCTCTGTATTTCCAAAACTCATTGAAATAGAATCAAAAAGAAGACCAAAAACCACTACTATACAGCAAGAATTACAAAAATATTCTCTTCAAGTTTTCCCCATTCAAACACAATGGGAAGTACGAAAAACACATGATTCTGTAGAAGCATTGCTGCAAGATTTATCTCCTCGAACCGGACGATCCATTCTATATGAATTAACAGATCATGAACTTTCTCAACTTCTACATCATATCCAAACAGCATTACAAAACGTCTCTCCTATTATCGAAAGAGATCGTTGGACCATTTGGAGCGCCATGAAATTGTAAGGAAGGAAGCCTCACAAAATAATGTGAGGCTTCCTTCTTTCATAATCTAATTTTACAACACTCTTGATATCCTCCACTCCTGGCCTGTGCACTTCCACACTTCGGACATACTAAATATCTAGACTGATTTGTCAACAAACTACCTTTTTGAAAGAGTAAAACTTCTGCTTGTTTAAACGAACGCGAATAATATAACCACATAAAACCAATTATAGCAATAATGCCAAATAATACTCCCATCGCAAGCATTTCAGTCACCTCTTTTGGTTTGTTCTTTCCAACAAGTGGATTGTTGTATTATTCTCTGTAAATTCTAACAATACCTTCTTTACTCCTCTAAATATCGATTTTCTCCATAAACTTTACAATTCTCTATAATGTTTTACAGCATTTTTACAAACAGCATTAATCCTTATATTCTCAGCTATATTTCTACAGGAAAGTGTATTTCCCAAAAAATATGTTGACTTTCTGAAAAAAACATGTGAAAATGTTGTCAGAATACTTGAATAAAAATTCATTGACGAGAACGAGTACGTTATAGGGCTGTTCCCCAGAGAGTTGGTATTTTGCTGAAAGCCAATGCTCAGTTCGTAACCGAAAATCATCTCCGAGAAGTAGAACCGAATGCTGAAGTAAGTTCTTACCGGTCGTCCCCCGTTACAAGGAACACGTATCATGTTGTACGTTGTAAAGCCGTATACATATAGATATATTTCTACATGTATAAATTAGGGTGGTATCGCGGGTAAATATAACTCGTCCCTTTCTTAAGGGGCGAGTTTTTTGTGTTCTAACAATGAATTTACAAAAAAGGAGGAAAAACAATGAACACTGTATCAAAAAAGCACGTTTTTTTCACAGGCCTTATGCTATTTTCTTTATTTTTTGGGGCAGGAAATTTAATTTTCCCTCCAATGCTTGGACAAAATGCTGGTGAAAACTTTTGGCCAGCGATGATTGGGTTTTTACTAACAGGAGTCGGCTTACCGCTACTTACTGTAATCGCCATCTCTCTATCAGGAAATGGCATGCAGCAACTTGCGAGTCATGTTCACCCATCATTCGGAATATTCTTTACGGTAATTGTATACATTGCAATTGGTCCATCTATGGGCATTCCGCGTGTCGCTAATGTCGCTTATGAAATGGGAGTTAGTTCTTTCTTACCAGAATCTATTCGCTCTAGCAGCCTAGCGCTATTTTTATACACAGTCATCTTCTTTGCTATCGTATTTTGGCTTAGTTTAAACCCTTCTAAGCTCGTCGATCGTATCGGAAGTGTATTAACACCTATTTTATTACTCTCTATTTTCTTATTATTCGTTAAGAGTGTATTTACACCCCTCGGGCAATCTGGACCAGCCATGCAAGAGTATCAAACTTCTCCAATTTTCAAAGGTTTTATGGAAGGATACTTAACGATGGATACCATTTCAGCACTTGCATTTGGGATTATCGTTGTAAATGCAATTCGCTCAAAAGGTGTGAATGACCGTAAATCAATTGCCATCGCAACAGCAAAAGCAGGACTTATTGCCGCTACTGGCCTCGTACTTGTATATGGTGCACTTGGCTGGCTCGGTACAACTAGTGTCTCTCTTGGATACGCAAACAATGGAGGACAGCTACTTACCGTTATCGTACAACAATTATTCGGTCCATATGGTCTAATTCTGTTATCTCTTATCGTTACACTCGCTTGCTTAACAACATGCGTTGGACTTGTATCTGCATGCAGTCAATACTTCTCAACTTTATTGACAAAATTTTCATACAAAACGTTAGCAAGCGTCATTTGCTTGTTAGGATTATTAGTTGCCAATTTAGGTTTAACAAAAATTATCGCAATCTCTGTTCCTATTTTACTTGTTGTATATCCAGTTGCAATTGTACTCGTGTTATTATCATTACTTCATAAATATTTCGGTGGCTATCGATCTGTTTATGTATGTGCTTTAATCGGAACAGCAGTTGTTAGCGTTTTTGACGGATTAAAACAAGGGAATATTCCTGTTTCATCTATCACATCTTATTTCGAGTTTATTCCATTATATAATGAAGGAATTGGCTGGTTAGTGCCAGCATTAGTTGGGGCTATTATCGGTTTTGTTATCGCAAAATTAAGTGGTGCAAAAGCAGTACCATTAACGGACCATTCACCTGAATCGAAAGCATCATAAAAAAACTC
The DNA here is from genome assembly GCF_016483685.1 of Bacillus cereus group sp. N8. NCBI lineage: Bacteria > Bacillati > Bacillota > Bacilli > Caryophanales > Bacillaceae > Bacillus > Bacillus cereus group sp. N8. The sequence goes on from NZ_JAEHBK010000002.1 coordinate 377,114, forward strand.
CCATTTCGTTAAAGATATATTATATATATGAGTAAGGATAGTAAGGAACGATGTTCCTACTGTCCTTTTTTTATGTATACGTACAGATTAGTGATACATAGTAATATAGGTTAATACGTGTTATTATTAGAATGTTGATTCTAGAATGAATATTCTTTCTTTTAGAGGAGGGTATAGCCTCAATTCGAGGACCTTGCCTAAAAATGAATGCTTAGCTTAGTAAAAGGTTGTGATACATATTTCTAAGATAAAACAAACACCAATAGATAAATGGCGTGAAATGATATCTGTAAGAAAAGCTATAACAGACAATGGGGTTATGTATTATTTAATGGATGAAGACCTTAATTTCATATCATTTGTAAAAGACTACCTCAATGTGATACAAGCAAGAGCAGTACAACAAGTAGCACCTAAGACTGTTCAAACGTACTGCTATCAACTCTGGTACTTCATTGTATTTTTAAAAATTAAACGGTTAGACATTTTAGATTTAGATGGGAGACCACAGATATTAACAGACTTTAAACTATGGCTCAAGAACCCTTATAGATTTTATGAAAATGTAGAGTTGTTTAATTTTGATTTTGAGGATGAGTATGAGGATAATGACATCAAAACTACAACTATCAACGCAATAATTGATAGAGTAAGTTCGTTATTTCTATGGCTTAAAGCTAGTGGGAAAATAAAAGATAATCCTGTTGTTTATCGCAGTGTTATGCGTACAAGTGCGATGAAAAACACAAATTTTCAGTTTAGGGGGTACTTTAAAATCTTAGCTTGATGGGTATGGGGTGGTACCCCTAATACCCCAGAAGGAAAAGAAAAGTATAATTCCTTTAACGTACAGGGCGTTCCATATATCATTGTAAAGGATCATGAAAATAACACTCAAAAATCAATTCTTGGATTCAGCACTCAATCATTAGAAGAGGCTATTTTATAATAATCATCACAAAAAAAAGAAACGAACAAAAATGTTCGTTTCTTTTTCATGGTGTTTAATGCTCAAGAAAACTTATAACCGCATAAGTATATAGAACGACTAGACCAAAGGCACATATTCCCATAATTATAATCGCTAGTGCGCTTTTCTCTTGTCTAAACCCTATAATTCCAAGAATAAATGCACTCCACATTGTTACCTTAACCATTGTAGAAAGGTTGGGAATTGAATATCCACTCAACCAGGTAGAGAAACTTACAATTGCTAAAAAAGAGAACAAAGTTAGAACAATAGATAATATATTAATGTGCTTCCCATACTTCAGTTGCATTTCGCTACCCCCTTTTCTTTTCATTAGTGAATAATAGGTAGATGACTATATTTTTATTTTATTCTAAATTTTCTTGAAAGTATACAATGAAAAGAAGAGGTTGTCCCAAAAGTCGCTGAATAGTTACCTTTGGGCAACCTCTTTTCTTTATTTTTTACTTTCCTCTAGTTTAGAGATACTTGCTTCTTTTTCAGGTAACGTATCAACAAAATCCTTTTGAGATTTTAATAGGTCAGATTGTTGTATCCAAGCCTTAAGATCATCTAAAGATTTACGAGCTTCTTTTACATCGCCAGTAATATCATTCATGTTCAACTTATTAAATGTAGCTAAAAATTCTTGTTGAATCTCACCTTGCAATGCATTGGCTTGCTTTGTTAATTCTTTATTTTCATCACTTTTTGCCTTTTGAACATTATTCATAGCTTTCCCGATTTCATGTTTATCAAAAGCATCTTGCGCTTTCTTTAAATGTTCGGTTTGTTCTAACTTACTTCTAATCTTCTTATCATCCTTCAACTTCAAAGCCTCTTGATAATTCTTTATAGCTTCGCTATACTTTTTATCCTTAATGTTCTTATCAGCTTTTGATGTATAACCTTCAAAGGAATTACTACTACAAGCTGCCAGTAGCAAGATGAATGCTAGAATTAACCCATAAAACTTAACATTTTTCATAGAATCTATGCCTCCCCTTCTATATGCATATACTTATATTATTACAATTTCTGTAAAAATCGAAAGGAATACATACATATGTTATCAATTTGATAAATATTCTGTTGGAGGTATTATGTATCATTTATTATCTTTTTCGGTAGACTGAATATATTCAAAGAAATCCGGTGGTTCTTCCATTGCTTCTTTTTTAAATTTTTCAAGTTCTTCACGTTCACACGGAGACAATTTTTCTAGTAGGGGTACCACCCCATCACCATCAAGCTAAGAAATGCAAATACCTCAAAACGAAAAAATGAGCATTTTGTTACAAGTTAGTACAAAATTTCGTTCTGGGGGTACTATAAAATTTTAGCTTGATGGGCATGGGGTACCGCCAGCATTTTAGAAGAAAAACACGCTAAGCAAAAAAAATACAATAAGCTGCCCATATGGACAGCTTATTTACATAATTATCGAAAGCGGAAGTTAAAAGTTTTTAGTTTCTTGCTCAATTAAAGCACCCGTTTGTTTAAGTATATTTTTTCACAAACTCACATTAAAAAGCATTTATTTACCTATTTTAAATGCGGTTTCACTAATAATTAAACTAAGTTGAAGCCTTCCTAACCACTTTTCAGAATCACTTATAATCCTCATAATTCCGTTAGTATCTTCGTGGTACTCTAACCCTTCAACTTGAGCGTACTCCACATTCAACTTAGCAATTCTATGAATTATCATTACCCACTCTGCATCTGTCATCTTTTCTTTCGAAAAATTATTGATATTATTCGCACATTCCCTTGAAAAAGAACAAGAACCTGCTGTTATATCAACTTCCTTACCTAGCTCTAAAGAACAGATTTTGTTTGTTATCTTTTCCGTTTCAATCCATTCCAATGGGTGTGTGTTCATTGCACGTTCAGTACGTCCTAAAATAAGGTAATCGTAATTCGGCATATCTGACACCATATTCTTTAATTCATCTAAATGATTCTTACTCCAAGTTAACAAACGGTCAAAGTCACAATAATGAAAATACTGGCATTGACCTGTAAGACCAAATTTCACAACTTCTCTTCGTGCCTGAGCCGCTCCCTTCTTTGGAATTATCTTCACATTAAATTGACTTCTTTCCATCTCTTTAACTAATTCAATTGACGACAAATCGCTAATGGTAATGAAAAGTTCCCCATAAATACCCTCAAGGTCCTCTTGTAATTGTTGAAAAAGCTCAATGTTTATTCCCTTGGGGTCGTGAGTGACCGTTAAAAGTGCAACTTGCGACACAATATCCACCTCAAATTTTTATCTTTGAATTCTTAAATTCAACAAAAAACAAAAACATTCCTGTTTCTTGTTGAACTAAACTGCCATTTAGTTGAATAAGGAAGAGTGTATATCCTATACATGTTAGGTTGACATAACGTCTCATTATTGGTAGCAAGGAAAAGGGGGGAACCCCTACTCTCACAAGGGAACCTTCTTTTTTTGTTCTATGGATCTATGCATTTTTTTATACATTCCTATCCTAGCACGGTTTTAGGGTTCTTGTTTGTTACTAGATTATCCGAAAAGTTGTATAAAATCTTGCATACTCTTAGCGGGTTTTTTTTAGAAATGCTGGCGGTACCCCGTAAAGTAGTATTCAATTTTTTTGATGAATATAGAGTGACCTAAATAAAAGGAGCCTCTATCGAAAGTTACTTAGTAATTTTCGATAGAGGCTTTTAATTATAATACTTAATTGTAGTTATATACCTTTAACGAAATGGGAGTTTTTTACATTTGATAAGAAGTATGATTAAAGCTACTTACTTTATAAGCTTTCGTATAGTAATCAATATTCGTATCCACCGTTTCTACTTTTACAACATCATAGCAATCTTCTTGCTTTACTAGAAATAAATAATATTCTTCTGTTGCCTCAATAATTGCAATACGATCTGCTTCAATATCATATTGTTCACAAAGTGCTTGCAACGCATTCACATAGTTACCTAATTTTTTCGTTTCATTCATTCCAAATATCGTTTGAACTAACATACACTCTCTCCCCTTTGTATGTACTGTTAACACCTCGATAATAACGCTTACATAATTGACCGTCAACCAAAAGCTTTGACCATATATAGTCAAAGCTTCCTTTTTATTTCGTCAATTGGTGTCTAAACGCATAAATAACCGCCTGTGTCCGGTCACTTACATTTAGCTTATTTAATATATTACTCACATGTGTCTTTACTGTTTTAAGGGCAATAAACAACTCATCTGCAATCTCTTGATTACTTTTCCCCTCTGCAATTAATAACAAAATTTCAGACTCTCTTTCTGTTAACTCCTCATGCAAAGGTTGTTCTTTCTTCTGACGCATACGAGACATCATTTTGCCAGTAACTTTCGGCTCTAATACCGTTTCCCCATCATAAGTAGCTCGTACAGCGTCTGCAATATCACTCGCTCTTGATGTTTTTAATAAATAACTTGTCGCTCCCGCCTCAATAACAGGATATAACTTTTCATCATCTAAAAAGCTCGTTACAACTACAATTTTCGCTTCTGGCCATTCTTGAATAATAGCGCGTGTCGCTTCAACTCCGTCCATCTCATCCATAACAAGGTCCATTAAAATAATATCCGGTCTTAACTGCAAGGCTAACTCTGAACCTTTTCTTCCATTTTCAGCTTCTCCAACTACTTCAATATCTGGCTGCGTTGATAAATATGCTGATACACCCATTCGAACCATTTCATGATCATCAACTAGTAATACTTTTATCATGATTCTCCCCCTCTCTCAATCATAATCGGTACTTTCACTTCTATTTGCGTACCTTTATTCGGAAAACTAAGGACTTTTAATGTACCACCAATTTCATGAACTCGCTCTTGCATTGACCTTAAGCCGTATGAACCTGCCTTATTAACCCCAACCTTAAAACCAACACCATCATCAATAATTTTCAAAATCGCATATTGATCAATTTTACGAAGGCGTACTTCGGTTTTCTTTGCCTTCGCATGTCGTAAAGTATTAGACAGCGCCTCTTGTACAATACGGAATAAATGATCTTCTACACCTTTTTTTAATTGAATCGGTTCAACTAACCATTCAATTTTCATATGTTGCTTTCTAGACAGTTCTGTTAATAATTCTTCTATACCCTCTGTTAGTTTCTTACCTTCTAACTGCACTGGGCGTAAATGAAGGAGCAATGCTCTCATTTCTGATTGTGCATTTACAACCATATTCTCAACAAGCTGCAACTGTTTTTTCGTCGTGTCTGGAATTTCAGCTACTTGTTCATTAATAGCTGACATCATCATCGACATTGCAAAAAGCTGCTGACTTACAGAATCATGCAGCTCCCTCGCCAATCGATGCCTCTCTTGGGAAATCGCTTCTTGTCTCATCTCTTCATTCCAATGAGCTCGTTCATTCGTTACTTTTTGAAATAGCCCCGCTTGCTCCTCTAATCGACGAGCCAGAACGATTACTTTTCGTTCCACTTCATGAAATTCATCATCCGCAGTAAACGAAACATCACTCGGAAAATTCCCTCGCTCTACTTCAAATAGAAAAGTATTTAATCCTTGTATACGCTGCTCTATATAATAACCGATTGCATACCCTACAATTCCTCCGATAAGAAGACTAGTACTCATAATAAACAAGCCAATTGGAACAGAAGCAATGGATTCTTTCCATAGTAAATCATAAACTTGTTGTTCGCTTTTCCATACATATACAATTGTACAAATAAGTGCGATACTCACAGAGGACAACATAGAATAACGAATATACATCCACGAAATATTCTTTTGTTTTTTCATTATACTTTCCTCACTTCCGTATCACCTACGACAAGCGAAGAAATAATTTTTATACGGCGAGGAGCTTCTTTATACTGTTCTGTTCTAAACGTAACATTACGGTTAAATCCTGTTTCTTCGTGTCCCGGCAAGAGCACTCGCCCAACAATAACAGAATGATTTAAGGACAGTTCGATATCATATGGCACATATAAACGAATGTTACCAACGACTCCCCGAATAACAATTACCGTTTCTCCCTCTGGAATCATCGCAGTTGTTAAATCAATCTCGACATCACAAGCGCCATATTGGACGTTAATATCCTCAAGTTCATAAATATGATTCATCATTCGTACATTACCTACGAACATATTTTTTATGTACGGTTCTGTACGATATATTTGTTTTTCTTCATCTATATATCCCTTTTCTTTAATTTCAACTTTCATTGCTTTTTGCTGGTGCCCTTGTTGAATAAGTTGATAACCAATTAAAGCTAAACAAGCAAATACAACAAGTACGAATGCTGCTGATGAAAATAAGAAGAATAAGAATACAATACCACCGACAAATAAAAATACATTTCCTCTTACATAACGATTTTTCTTTCGGTAATGCCTTCCAAACATAATCATAATAAATGCAAATATTAGACCACCTGGTTCAAAATGTCCAAGTATCATATCAAGAAAAAGACCGAATCCAAATATGAGGAGGAGCATCCCCATTAATTGTGTTTTTGAAAAGTGCTTCTTCATTTCAGCTCCCCTCCCTCTTTGTCACATATACATAGAAGAAAAGGCATTGCTTTCCAACACCTTTTCTTCTATCACTATATCATAAGCCTGTTTTATTATATACTACAATTATTTTGTTACTTCTTTCGTTAATGATACTTCATTTTTCTCTTTCATCTCACGCTCTAGTTTTGCAATTTTCATATCAAATGTATCACGCTCATACTCTTCATTTATACGAAGCTCTAAGTCACGAATGTAATCATCAATTTCTTCAAATCGTAAGAACGGATTATTTTCATCCATTTTATGCATAGCAGTATTCATACGACGGTTTGCATGTGCCATATTTTCACGCGCCATTAATTCCATACGTTTTGCGTTCATTTCTTTTAATTTATTTTTCATTTCTGAAAGACGACGCTCTAACTCATCAATTTGCTCTACAACACCAGCATACATTTCTTCTAAGCGAGTTACTTGCCCTTCATAATACGCTACTTCTTCTAATGCACGTTCATGCAGTTGTAACTCGCCTGCTTCTTGAGCGATGATGGCTTGCTTTGATCTTTTGTTAACAAAATAGCGTGCTTGCTCAAGCTCACGAGCGAAGTTAGATTTTAATGTTTTATGACGCTGAATTAACTTCTCAATTTTTGTTATTTCACGCTCACTATCGCGTAAATATTGGTTTAACATAGCAATTGGATTTTTTCTTTCTTTCTCATCTAACACATTATGAAAATCAGCTAAAATTGCATCGCGTACACGTCCGAATAAAGATTGTTTCATTATAAATCTTCCTCTCTTCTACTTTATAATTTAATTTATTTTATATTAGTTTTTCATTAACTTGTTCCACTCATCTTCAAAGTTGCTATATGGTTTAGAACTTTCTGGAGCAGAATCAACAACTACGTTTTTTTCTTTTTTCCACTCACGGTATCCGTAGTATAAAACTACTAATGCTGCGATACCGATTAATGCTGGGGAATGAGAAAGTGCAATGGACAAACCGATTAAACCAACAATACCCCAAGCTAACTTTCCAAAAAATGATTGTGCTCGCACAAATGATTTATAGCTCCAGTACACAACTCCTGCTCCGATTGCGAATCCTACAATACCAGCAAGACTACCAAGAGCAATTAAAGCCAAAATACCGGCCGCGATAAACGCTAGAAATTGTTTCATCTTGTGCTTGCCTCCCTTCGATTTGATACTCTTATCTTAACTATTTTTTCTTTTTTTCATAACGAGCTTAAGAACCGTTTTTAACTCAGACTTAAGACTGAGTTAAATTCAGCCTTTTGTAAAAACAGAAGGTAGGATAGGATAATTCCCTCTTTTATCACACATAAAAAGCCGTACAGAGAATATTCTCTGTACGGCTTCTGTTACTACGAATAACATCCATATTTAATCATGCTGTTTTATGATACTCTTTTTTTTCCGCCACTTTAGAAAATCTCGGGAAACCAATTAATATAGAAATGATTCCACATACTCCAACTAAGATCGGATAAAATGCATATGGTAACAATTCAACCGGAGATAACGCAGCAAATCCTGCCGCAGTTAACATTTGAGCACCATATGGGATTAACCCTTGTATACAGCAAGAGAAAAGATCTAGTACACTCGCTGATTTACGTGGATCAATTTCATATTGATCCGCAATGTTCTTCGCAAGAGGACCCGTAAAAATAATCGAAATCGTATTATTCGCTGTACACATATTCGTCATACTCACTAAACCAGCAATACCGAACTCTGCTCCTTTTTTCGAACGAATATTACGCGTTAAAAGATTCATTAAATATTGAATACCACCATTATATTGGATCAGTTCAACCATACCACCGATTAATATAGCAAGTAATACTAGCTCCATCATACTGCCCATGCCAGTCGTTACACTTTTAAAGAAACTTTCTAACGTGTAACTTCCATCTATAAGCCCTATAACACCTGATAATACAGTTCCACCAGTTAACACAATAAGTACATTCCAACCAAGTAACGCCGTAATAAGTACTCCTGCATACGGTAAAATCTTTATCCAGTCGAAACTATGGGCTTTAACTTGTGTATCACTTCCTAAAGTAATTATTACTAATAGTACAATTGTAATAATAGCAGCTGGCAATACAATTAAAAAGTTCGTTTTAAACTTATCTTTCATTTCTGTTCCTTGTGAACGAACAGCAGCAATTGTTGTATCTGAAATAAATGATAAATTATCACCAAACATCGCTCCGCCCACAACAGTAGCCATCGCAAGTGCAATTGAGATATCAGTTTGCCCACTAATCCCTACAGCAATTGGTGCTAGTGCTGCAATTGTTCCCATTGAAGTTCCCATCGCTAATGAAATAAATGCCCCTATAACAAAAATTCCAGCAACGATAAATCCTGGTGGCAAAATAGATAACGCTAAATTAACAGTTGAATCAACTCCGCCCATTCCTTTTGCTGTTTCAGAAAACGCCCCTGCAAGTACAAAAATTAATACCATAATCATAATATCCGGATTTCCTGCACCTTTAGCAAATCGTTCTACTTTCGCATTAAAGCTTTCTTTACGATTCATCACTAAAGCGACCCCTACAGCAATTGAAATTGCTACAAGTATCGGCAATTTATAGAAATCACCTGTAATAATTCCAGAACCAATAAATAGCGCCAAAAATATCCCAAGTGGTAATAAAGCCAAACCATTTCCTCTCGTTTCTTTCAAAGTACCATCTCTCCCTAGTTTCAACCTTTTTCTAATGAATAACAAAAGACCTCTTCCAATGAGAAGAGGTCTTATACATCTATAAGAAACGCTCTTCTCATCTTTCAAGCACATGCTTGCTGGATTTGGCACAGCACTCTGAAATCGAGTCCGCTGCCGAGGCATCGTAGGGCCAGTCCCTCCGCCTCTCTTTATAAGAAGGTTTCATATTTATTTTTTAATAATAATTTCTTCCCTAACTTTACTCGCTTACAAAACAAAAGTCAATTATTTTTTGTATAGATTTTTTTGGTAATTATGCAAAAATTTGAATACAACAATCATTTTAACTTTTCGATTTCTTTATCTAATATTGAAATCCAAGAAAATTCTTCATTTTTTATCGTTGCTACAATCCATTTTGTTATACGCCATGCTAATTCATATTCTTCCTTAGTAACATCACCTATATTATAGGCATCCTCTAACTCATCTTCATCCAATACATAAATCTCACCGCTCGGTAACAATACTACATCTAAGTATAAATCATCAAAATAAGGCAAACCACGATCGTCAATTTTAAATTCTTTCGTCACATCGATATAATATTGCACTAATTGTTTTTGATTGTCTAACATAGCTGTAATTGCAAAGTTTTTGTCGCTTATAAAATATTGCATCCATGTATACCCATCACCTGCAATGCAAATCTCTTTACTATTGTATTCTTTATAACTAGGCTCTCTCACCTTTTTTATATCCAATATTCCTAACATACCTGCTTCAACTCGTTTTACTGTGTATGTCTTCTCTATTAATCGCTTCCACGTAGAACCATCACCGTACTTACGTTTCATAACTTTCGCTCCTCTTCTACATACAGAAAAGCTCTCACATAATATGTGAGAGCTTTTCAAATCATAATTAAGCCGCTTGACCCTTTTCAGATATCTCTTTTAAATAGGCTTGTCCTTTTTCAGCGTCATATTGACCTTCCCACTTAGACATAACTACAGCCGCTAAAGAGTTACCTACAACGTTAACTGCCGTACGGGCCATATCTAGAATACGGTCAATACCTGCAATAAACGCTAAACCTTCAGCTGGAATACCTACTGTACCAAGTGTTGCTAATAATACAACGAATGATACGCCCGGTACACCCGCGATACCTTTTGATGTAACCATTAATACAAGTAATAACGTAATTTGTTGTGTAATGGATAATTCAATACCGTACATTTGCGCTAAGAAAATTGCCGCAATTGCTTGATATAACGTTGATCCATCTAAGTTAAATGAATAACCTGTTGGAATAACGAAAGATGTAATTGCTTTCGGGCAACCGAATTTCTCCATTTTCTCCATAATTTTCGGTAAAACCGTTTCTGAACTTGCTGTAGAATACGCTAAGATCAGCTCGTCTTTTAAAATTTTAAAGAATTGGAAAATGTTAATACCGAATATTTTCGCTGTAAGTCCTAATACGACCACAACGAAGAATATCATTGCTCCGTATACTACAATGAGTAATTTCCCTAATGGAATTAATGAAGCTAATCCGAATGTAGAAACTGTAACACCAATTAATGCGAATACACCAAATGGCGCAAACTTCATAACTTGGTTCGTTACATAAAACATTGCATCTGCTACACCTTGGAAAAATTGCAGAACTGGTTTGCCACGCTCACCAATTGCTGCTACACCTAAACCAAATAATACTGAGAAGAAGATAATAGCAAGCATATCACCTTCAGCTAATGATTTCATAATGTTCGTCGGAACAATATTTACAAACGTATCCGCGAACGAATGACTTTGTACTTGCTCTGTCGTATGTGTATATTTAGAAATATCTGTTTTTGTTAACTTATCCATATCAACGCCTTTTCCAGGTTGGAAAATGTTTGCTATTAATAGACCAACAGCAATTGCAATCGTTGTAATAATTTCAAAGTAAATAATTGTTTTTCCGCCTAGTCGGCCTAACTTCTTAACATCGCCAACACCAGCAACCCCAACAACAATACTCGCTACAACAATCGGTACAACAATCATCTTAATTAATCGGATGAAAATATCACCAATTGGTTGTAAGTACTTCACCACTTCTGGATTGCCAAAGAAAATAGCCCCAACTGCAATACCAAGCGCAAGTCCTATTAAAATTTGCCATGCAAGTCCTATTCTTTTCATACTTGTGGTAACCCCCTCTTCGATGTGTCACTCTATCTCTCATTCTATGTCTATAAAACTTGAAATTAAGAGTATTACATATTATTCGACAATTCACTACATTTTGTCCCTGTTAAAAATCATAAATCAAAAATTAAAATCTGACAACAAAATAAGTTTGCCCGAACGCAAATAATTTTCTTGACAAAAATAAACCTCATGTCAGAAAACCTCACATGAAATCGATTCCTCACTAGTGATTGATAGGTTTTTGAAGTACTGTTTCATTATGGAAAACTCCATCATTTTCCATGATTTTTTTAAACAATATAGAAATTGATACCTTTTTCTATACATTCAAGAATTTTAACTTTATGACAAACACTACGAAAAGATGCTAAATTCCGACAAAACTTAGCAAAATTATAAAATTCTCTTTACATTATGATTACAACGATAGACACTCTTCTTCTTATGATATATAACATTCATAGGGAAAGGAGCCAGACAACAATGAAAAAGAAATTTGCAGCGTTTAGTGTTTTAGCAGCTGGAACGATTTTCGTTTCCCCGTTACTTTCACCCGTATACGCTGAAACGAATGAAAATAAATTATCTAATATTCAATCTGAATTAGAAGGCAAACAAAATGACTTACAAAATAAATCAGCTGAGAAAGAACAAATAGAAAAAGAAATCCAAGAATTACAAAAGAAAATTGATGAATTAACTACTTCTATTAATAAAAACGAAGCTGAATTAAACGATACAAAAAAAGAAATTAGCAACACACAGCAAGTTATTACTGAAAAAAAGAAGCATATAGAGCAATTACAAACGAACATAGATACACGACAGGAAGTTATTAAACAACGACTACAATCTATGCAAGAAAAGCCTCGTACGAGTATCATTACAGAAGTAATAACAAGTTCTGCAAATATTGCCGATCTTGTTGATAATATGTACTCTGTAAGTTTAATTTTAAATAACGATACCGATATTGTGAAAAAGCAAACAAACGATCAAAATGCTGTAACGACAGAAAAAGAGGCTGTTGAGAAAAAAGAGCAACAACTGAAAGAATCTGAACAAAAATTAGAGCAAAAACAACAAGAGTTAGTAAGTAATCAACAACAGCAACAAACTCTTATTAAAGATCTACATACGAAAGTATCAAAAGTAGATTCCGAGATTGAAGGATTAGAAGAGTCACAAGGTATTTTAGAAAACCAGCGTCAAGCTGTTCAAAAAGCAATTGAAGAGGAAAAACGTGCGGAAGAAGCTCGGAAAGCGGAAGAGGCACGCAAGGCTGAGGAAGCAAAAAAACAAGCCGCTGCTTCTGCTAAAGAAAGCACACAAGCCGCACCAACACCGCAAGATACGAACAAAGGTGGATTTATTAAACCAGCGGCTGGATCAAAAACTTCTGGATTCGGCGCACGTTCTTTAGATAACCATAAAGGAATCGATATCGCAGCTTCGGGAACAGTTCCAATTATTGCCGCTGCAGATGGTGTTGTTATCCGTTCAGAATTATCCTCTAGTTACGGAAACGTTGTTTACTTATCTCACCGTGTTAACGGAAAAACATATACGACAGTGTATGCACATATGAATAGTCGCTCTGTATCCAATGGACAAACTGTAAAACAAGGCGATCAGCTTGGCTTTATGGGAAATACCGGTCAATCTTACGGACAACATTTACACTTCGAACTTCATATTGGGGAATGGAATGTTGGTAAGACAAACGCAGTTGATCCGTCTCCTTATATCGGATTATAAAAAAACTCGGTGCATACCGAGTTTTTTTTACCACTTCACACTTTTTAGGCGTTTTACATAAACTACAACTAAATGCCTATATTTTGCGGGGTGATAAATATGAATACACAATTACAAGAAGAAATAGAAGAAGCTAGAGAAGCATACATCGGCCGGTTATTTACATTCGGCGGCTCAGCGTTATTTTTAATTGGATCATTTATCGCAGTTGTCACAGCTTATAAAGCATATAATCGCTTATTAAATACTTCTACAACATAATAAAAAGACGGAGAAGTCTCCGTCTTTTTATTATGCAAACATTTTAAATACGCCTATCGCATTTAAAAATACGATAATTACAGTTACCGGAATAACATAACGAAGTAAGAAGAACCAAATGTTAAATAATGTTTTTCCTTTCGTTTCCGTAACTTCTAATTCTTTCATTAATAACTCTTTACTCATTTTATTTGGTACGAATAGCGAAATGGCTAGTACTCCTAATGGCAGTAACACATTACTTACCGAAAAATCGACGAAATCAAAGAATGTCTTACCAAATATTTTCACATCACTCATAATTCCAAACGATAACGCTGATGGAATTCCAACTGCAAAAATAAGAATACCAATTAATAACGAAGCTGATGGACGCTTCTTCTCATTATCTTTCGCAACAGATGCTACTACAATTTCTAGCATTGAAATCGCAGATGTTAAAGTCGCAAAGAAGAATAATACTAAAAACATAATGAAGAAAAATTGTCCAAATGGAATTTTTGCAAAGACAGCAGGAAGAACGATAAACAGTAGCCCTGGTCCTTCTGTCGGTTTAACTCCTAATGCGAAAATCGCTGGGAAAATCGCTAATCCTGCAAGTACTGTAATAAATACAGTTAAACTTACAATAGATGTTGCTGATTTAGCTAAATGCTCTTCTTTCTTTAAATACGAACTATACGTTACCATTACCGAGGCACCTACCGTTAGTGAGAAGAAAGATTGTCCCATCGCATATAAAATCGTATCTGCTGTGAGCTTTGAAAAATCTGGTTTTAAGAAGAATTCTACCCCAGCCATAGCGCCATCAAGCGTTAAGGCACGAATAATGATAGCAATAAATAAAATGAATAATAGCGGCATCATGTACTTACTTGCTTTTTCTATGCCTTTTTCCACACCTTTACTAACAACAAAAATGGTACAAAGCATAAAGATGAATTGTGCTCCAATAGCACTTGCTGGATTTGAAATTGTTTCACCAAACAATTGCCCATAATCGACTACACCGTTCCAGAAACTACCTGTGACACTATAGTATAAATAAAGTAAAATCCATCCGCCTACAACACTATAAAAAGATAGTACGCTAAAACAAGTAACAACTCCCATACGACCAATCCAAGGATATAACTTACTATTTGGTACTAATATTTTATAAGCTGTAACCGCCTCTTTTTGGGTACTACGTCCGATAACAAATTCAGCTATAAGGAGAGGCATACCAATAAATACAGTTAATAGTAAGAATACAAGGAAGAATGCGCCTCCCCCGCCATTACCTGCAACATATGGAAATTTCCATATTGCCCCAAGACCTACTGCGGCTCCGGCTGCTGCGAGTACAAAGCCTATTTTCGACGTCCATTGCTGTGTTTCTTTCATTATAATTTCTCCTTTTCTGAATATTTAAACTTTTACTAATTATACACTTTCATTTCATACTCGCACACCTCCTTTAGAAAATAAAAAAGTCCCCTACACGCAAATATGCATGTAGAGGACGATATATGTAATATAAATACCGTGGTACCACCTCAATTGGATTGATAAATCCCACTTGTTCAAGTACAGGAAAACTCCGATACTCTATCCTTTTAACGGCGGAACCCGGGTTGCCTACTGCAATGTTCAGCATACCTCTCGCAAGCCCATTCTGTATATTTTATCGTACCGGGCTCACACCTTACCCCAGCTCTCTGAACGCCTCAAATATACGTACTCTTCTTGCTCATCGATTTCATCTATTGAAGTTACTTGTGATTATAAATTATATTTTTACATTTGTAAAGCACAATTCACTCACTATCCTACATGAAGTTCCCTCTCTAATTCTTGTAAAAAAATTTCTCTTTTTTGTTCATTTTGAACATATACCGACTTTAATACTTCTTGCAATAATATATTTTTCTTCCTTTTCTCTACCTGCAATTCTTTCACTTTTATTCTAACTTCATATAAAAAATCAAGATATGATTCATAGGTCTCATCATATTTATTTGCAATATCATCACGAATTTTTTTTGCAAGTTTCGGACTAGCCCCTCCAGTAGAAACAGCTACATTAAGTAGTCCACGATGAATTGCCGCCGGAAAATGAACATTTCCACTTTCCGGATTCGTAATAACATTTATCAATTGATTTGCCGAGGCATCTTCAGCAATTTGTTCATTTAGTACCGAATCGCTAGTCGCTGCGACTACTAAAAAAACATCGTCGATATCACTTTTCTCATACTCCCTTTGATACCAACGAATTTGCTTTTCTTCTACAAGTTTTACTAAATTCGCATCTAATTCTGTACTTATCACAATTATATCCGCACCTTGTTTTAGTAAGGGAACAATTTTAAACCCTGCTACTTTCCCTCCGCCAATGACAACCACACGTTTCTTATCAACTCGCACTGTAAGTGGATACATATTGTTCTCCCTTCAGTATTTCCTCTGTTTTCTGAATTAACATCTCTCGAAACGCCACATTCTTCCCTAAATATGGACTTATTTTTATCTCTTCCGACTCATATTGACACACTTCTTTCTCAACATGTTTCATAAGTAAGCCTGTAAATAATAAGTAAGGTAACACAACAATGTTCCGTTCTTTTTGTTCTACAATTTCTTTCAACTTCTCATCAAACTTCGGCTCTGCAGCTGCTAAATAACAAACTTCCACCTCTTTAATGTTCTCTTCTTTTTGAAATAAAGAAGAGATCCAATTTATGTCTTGTAAAGTTTCCGGATCACTACTCCCTCTTGCAACAAGCAAAAGTGTTACTTCTTCTTCATAGTCTTTAATGCCACTTCCGTTATATACCGCTTTTACAAGCACTTCTGATACACCAAATGGATTACCATACACTATTTTGATATCCGGATATTCCTCGTTTAATTTTCGCAATTCAAGCGGAATATCTTTCTTTACATGCCCTGCCGCTAATAAAAAAACAGGAATAGCGACAATCTCTGTAGCACCACGCTTCACACATGTACGAAATCCTTCTTCAATAGAAGGACTCGCTAACTCTAAAAAACAAACTTCTTGAATATTTATCTCTACACGATTCATACATGACGTAATAAATGCAACCGCTTCTTCTTTTGCTGCTTTCAAACGACTTCCATGACATATATATAAGACAGCCTTCATTTTACAATACTCCGCTTACTGGATATGCATTTTCCGCTTGTTTCTCAAACCAATGTATCTTTTCTCTAAAACGGACAACTTCTCCAATAACAATCATACTTGGATTTTGAATCTGTTCTTTTTTAGCTACTTCTACTATCGTTCCTAACGTCCCTGTAACTGTACGTTGCATAGATGTCGTCCCCCGCTCAATAATAGCAGCAGGTGTACTCTTTTCTTTTCCGTACTTTATAAGTTGTTCACATATATAAGGTAAATTACTAACCCCCATATAGACCGCTAATGTATCCACACCTTTCGCTAAATTTTCCCACTTCACTTCCTCTTCAGCATCTTCTTTCCGATGCCCTGTCACAATAGCAAAACTTGCACTTGCATCGCGGTGTGTTACTGGAATTCCAGCGTAAGCAGGAGCAGCTATACCAGCTGAAATACCAGGAATAATTTCAAATGGGATACTTTGCTTCGCTAACGCTTCAGCTTCTTCTCCACCTCTTCCAAATACAAATGGATCTCCGCCCTTTAGCCTCGTTACAACTTTTCCTTTTTTCGCGTATTTAATAAGAAACGTGTTAATCGTCTCTTGCTTCATCGTGTGATAATTTGGCAGTTTTCCACAATAAATTAAATCAGCTTCAGACTTTGCGTATGAAAGCAACTCTTTATTTACAAGACGGTCGTATAAAATAACGTCTGCTTTCTCAATACATTTCAACCCTTTCACAGTAATTAAATCTGGATCACCAGGACCTGCTCCAACGATATAAACCTTCCCCATCATCTCTCCTCATTTCTACTATTAAAGTGAAACTTCCATCCTTATATACGAATGGAAGTTTTCATTATTTCCTATTACCTGTTCCCTACTCATGAATAACAAATGCCGCACCTTTTCGAATCTTCTTTTTTTCAAATAGAGAAATTTCCTTTACTTCTGGCAGCGGTAAAAAATGCTTTTCAAGCTCCATCTCCGCGAGCTTAAATGCCTGTTCTTCGCTTTGAGCAACGACAACAATTGGAACAATACTATTTACTAATACAGCTTCAAATCGATATAAGTCCATATTGCCCCCTCCTAAGATGCTATTACTTCTTCTAATACGTTATTTAGTACAATTTGTAATTCTTCCACTCCAACACGTCCGACGAAATCATAAAACGTTTCGGCTAGTAGTTTATTCTTTTGGAAATAATTCAAAAATGATACGAGGACATCAGGCAAATCTTCTCCATCTATTTTCCCTTTTAACTTTTCGTTATATGCTCCTCCGTCTAATAGCGTTCCGCCTACATATATTTCAAATGCCTCAACAATTCCTTTTTCCTTCGTTTTCATTTTTACTCCTTGCAAACCAATATCAGCAATTTGACGTTGACCACATGAATTCGGGCATCCTACCATATGAATTCGAACCGGAACATCGAGTGCGATTTGTGTATCTAAGTATTCGGCGATTTTACGCAATCTTTCTTTCGTTTCTACTAGTGCAAGATTGCAATACTCAATGCCAGTACATGAAACCGCATGACCGATAAACGATTTCGGATTTGCTGAAATTGCTTCAAACAACGGTTCACTTAATAATCCTGCAACATTTTTTGGCGGAACATTCGGAATAATGAAGTTTTGTGAGTTACAAGTACGAATTTGCCCGTTTCCATATTGCTTTGCAATTCTAGCAATCTCAAACATTTCTTCTGCATGTAAACGCCCTACCGGTACATTAAAACCGACATATTTTAATCCTTCTTGTTTTTGATCTTGGACGCCATAAAAGTATCCTGCATTCCATCCTTTGAGTGCACTTTCCCCTTTGCTTTGCAATGGTCCTGTATACTCTATTAATTTCTCTTTAAATTTCTCCGCACCCCAGTCAGCAACAAGAAATTTCAAACGGGCTAAATGACGTTTTTCACGATATCCAAAATCACGGAATATAGTAGCAATTGCAATCGCTACCGCCTTCACTTCTTCTGGTAAAACGAACACATCTAATTCATCAGCTAAATATGGACGGGCTGATAATCCCCCGCCTACTTTTATATGAAAACCAACTTTTTTCTCACCATCTATCTCTTTCGTAGCAGGTGTAAATGCAACACAGTTAATCTCTGCGTTTGCTGAGTTATAAATGTTAGAACTAATAGACATTTTAAATTTACGTGGTAAGTTTGAAAACTCTTCATTATGTTGGAAATAGTCATATACTTCTTTCACAATTTGCGTTGTATCAAATAGTTCATTCGCATCAATGCCAGCAAGTGGATTCCCTGTAATATTACGCGTTATATCACCACACGCCCCTGCTGAAGATAACCCCACTCTTGCTAATCGTTTGAAAATATCTGGAATTTGCCCAATTTCTAACCAGTGAAACTGAATCGCCTGTCTTGTCGTAATATCTATTACATCACGCCCATAATCCTCAGCGATAGAAGCAAGCACTTCTGCCTGTGCATTCGTAATAATCCCCGAAGGAATATTTACACGCATCATAAAATAGCCAGCTTCTTTCGGTCTTTGTAAATACAATCCCGCCCATTTAAAAGCGTCCCACTCTTCTTTCGGAATAGATTCAAATCCATTCTCCGCATAGTAAGGAATATCATTAAATATTTCTAATCCGTCTTTCTCTAATTTCTTTTTCTCTGTTTGATTTAATTTTTCATTATTAGCCCACACTTTTTCATAACTCATCTTTTATCCCCCTATATGAAACTACGCTCTTGTAAGTACTTCACAATTTGTTCTGCACATTCTTCAATAGAATACTTGTGCGTTTCTACAATTAATTCCGCTCGTTCTGGTTCCTCATACGGTGAATCAATTCCCGTAAACTCTTTAATATCACCTTTTCTCGCCTTTTTATAAAGTCCTTTCGGATCACGTTTCTCGCACTCTTCAATTGGACATTTTACAAACACTTCTATAAACTCATCTGCAGCTAATAGATCTCTTACTTGTTTTCGGTCTACTCGAAACGGTGAAATAAACGCTGTAAGAACAACAGTACCTTGATCTACAAATAGCTTCGCCACTTCACCAATACGTCTTATATTTTCCATGCGATCACTTTCAGAAAAACCTAAATCTTTATTTAAACCTTGGCGAATATTATCCCCATCTAGCACATAATTTCCGATATTCTTTTCAAACAGTTTACGAGCAACCGCATTCGCTACTGTAGATTTACCTGAAGCTGATAAACCAGTAAACCAAACTACAAAGCTGTGATGCCCATTCTTCACTCTTCTCTCATCTTTTGAAACAGAAGCTGTATGCCAAGTAGTATTCGTATCCATCTCATTCTCTCCCTATTCTGTTACTACTTCTTTTTTCAAACCTTTAATTAGCACTTCCACTACTTCTTTACGACTAAATGTACTAGGCGGAATCTCACCATTTCTTAACATTTCTCTTACTTTTGTACCTGATAAAATGACACGGTCCTCTTTTCCGTGCGGACACGTTTTCGTTGAAGCCATCGCTTCACATCTAGTACAGTAAAAACTATGTTCAAAAAATAGTGGCGTAATTCCTAACTCTTCTAATGTAAAGTTCGTAAAAATTTCTTGTGCTTCATATGTTCCGTAATAATCTCCTACCCCAGCATGATCGCGCCCTACTATAAAGTGGGTACATCCAAAATTCTTTCTTACTAATGCATGAAATATCGCTTCTCTCGGTCCTGCGTAACGCATCGCTGCAGGGAATACACCTAAAAAGACACGATTTTCCGGATAATAGTTTTGAAGTAATACTTCGTAGCTTTCCATCCTTACATCCGCAGGAATATCATCTGACTTCGTTTCCCCAACAAGTGGATTTAAAAAGAGACCGTCTACAATTTCAAGAGCTGACTTTTGAATATATTCATGAGCACGATGTACCGGGTTTCTCGTTTGAAATCCGACTACTGTTTTCCAACCACGTTTTTTAAATTCTTCTCTCGTTTCAATTGGATCTAAATGATAAGAAGGAAATGGATTATTCCCAAAACGTTTTGTAAGAATAATAGCTCCTCCTACGTAAACATTTGGTCGTTCATATAATTTTTTTACTCCCGGATGATCCTCATCCGTCGTTTTATATACAAGTAACGCCTCTTTTTCTTTATCAGGTACAAAAATATCTTCTATTTGAATGACACCATATACATTTCCATCGTTAACAAGTTTTACTTCCTCTCCTACTTTCAGTCTCTCTGCTACTTCTTCTGTTACTGGTAATGTAATTGGTATACTCCACACGCTACCATTTGCTAAACGGAGCGTTTTTACGACTGCATCATAATCCCTCTTCCCTAAAAATCCTGTAAGTGGACTATATCCTCCTATCGCCAGAAGTTCTAAATCACTAAGCGCAATTTTGTCTAGCTCAATTTCTTTTACAATGTTCGATATGTCATATGTTTCATCAATACGGTTTACTAATTCATTTGTTGTACTCATCTTTTTATATCCCTTCTTAGCTTTATTTCAAAATCTATCTTATTGAAAATGAAGGCCACACTCTGTCTTCATTTTCCCCGCCCATCTACCATCTCTTGAGTCACCACCATCTCCTACAGGTAACGTACATTTTTCACACCCAATACTTGGATAGCCAATATCATGCAATAGATTATATGGCAAACTATGTTTGTATACATATCGCCACACTTCTTTCCACGTCCAATGAATAAGTGGACAAACTTTAATAGATTGAAAGCGATGATCTTGATTTATAAAATTTGTATGCTTACGTGTTTCTGATTGTTCCCTTCTTAAGCCCGATATCCACGCTTTTTCCGCTGCTAATGATTTTTCTAACGGTAATATTTTTCTAATTTTACAACAGAGGTTCGGATTACTTTCCCATAAATTCTCTCCATGGATCTTCGCCTGTTCTTCAAGTGTTAACTCTGGCTGTTTTTCTATAATATTTAATGAAGGAAATCGCTCTCGCACTTTTTGAATTAATTCATACGTTTCTTGAAAGTGAACATTTGTATCCAAAAATACAACTTTAGCAGATGGATTTACTTGGTTTATAAGATGCAGTAATACCATACCTTCTAATCCAAAGCTACATGCGTATACGATTTCATCTTTATATTCTTTATAAGCCCAACTTAATACGGATAGCGCGCCTTTCGTTTCATCTTCTTCTGAAAATGAAAACCCATTTTCTTTCCACGTTTCATACGTCAACATGTTTTTTCCCCCTGTAAAAGCAAAAAGACGGTTTTAACCTAATAAAATAGGTTAAAACCGCCTCTAGTTTTTCTAGTCAGCGCTTTTTACTTTAAACGTACTTTTTCACTTTTCTCTAATTGAATTACTTTTCCATCTTGCACAACAATTGTAATTGAGCCATATTTCATATCAGCAAGCATCGCTTGAATTTTCTCAGATACTTCCTCAAAATGTTCCCGTACGCTCACGCGAACAGCCCCCCTTTTTATTCATAAAAAAAATCTTTCCCATTTCGAAAAGACTGTTCGGTAATATATTTTACCTTATCTTTCAAAATGGATTCCATTTTGCTGGATTTAGCACCTTGCTTTCTATAAGCAGGTTGCCGAGCTTCGCCGGGCCAGTTCCCTCCGCTTCTCTTGATAAGCTTTGTATTTGTATTTTATCACAATTCTGTTTTTTTTCAATCCTAGTTTTCCGATATATTTTAATTATTTTATAAAAAAGGAATTGCCCCTCAGAACAACTCCTTTTCCCTACCTAAACAAGCTCTTTAATACGTATGCGATCGTTCCCAATAATATTTTCATACGTTTCACGCTCTACAACGATTTGTGATGTTCCGCCTTTTGCAAAGACGACAGCTGGTCTACGAATACGATTATAATTATTCGCCATCGAGTACCCATATGCCCCCGTACAAGAAATTGCTAGTAAATCAGAAGAAGCAACTTGCGGTAAGTTAATATCCCAAATCAGCATATCTCCACTTTCACAGCATTTCCCAGCGATCGAAACGAGTTCCTCATTCTCATCATTCCCTCGATTCGCTAACATTGCTTCATAACGAGCGTTATATAAAGCTGGTCTTAAATTATCTGTCATCCCACCATCGACTGAAACATATTTCCGAATACCAGGAATCTCTTTCACCGATCCAACTGTATAAATTGTTGTTCCAGCATCACCTACGATACTACGACCCGGTTCAATCCATATTTCTGGAAGCGGGTATTCACATACTGTAAACTGCTCTCTTATCGTACTCGTTACAGCCTCCACATATGTTTCAAGTGTTAACGGTGTATCAGACTCCGTATAACGTATACCGAAACCTCCACCTACATTCAATACTTTCACTACATAGTTTGTTCGCTCTCTCACTTCTTCTAAAAATTGACGTAGTACTTCAATTGCTCGAACAAAACCAGCCGTTTCGAATATTTGTGATCCGATGTGCGAGTGAATTCCTAGCACATTATAATTTGATTTTTGCAAAGCTAGCTCAATTGCTTGCATCGCTTGACCATTTGAAACACCAAATCCAAATTTCGAATCCTCTTGACCTGTTGTTATATATTCGTGTGTATGTGCCTCTACTCCTGGCGTTACACGGATTAATATGTTCACAAACTTTCCATGTTGCACTGCTAAATCATGCAAAATTTCTAATTCCAAGAAATTATCTACGACAAAACAACCAATATTCGCCTGAAGAGCCATCACAATCTCTTCTTCTGTTTTATTATTGCCGTGAAAATGAATGCGCGATGCTGGAAATCCTGCTTGAAGCGCAGTATATAATTCTCCTCCAGAAACAACATCTAATGACATATTCTCTTCACGAGCTACTCGGCACATCTCCATGCACAAGAACGCCTTGCTTGCATATGCTACTTGATAAGAGAAACCACTTTCTTTAAAAGCACGATGAAACGCGCGGCACTTTCCTCGAATAGACTCTTCATCGTATACATAAAGTGGTGTTCCGTATTGTTTTGCTAGCTGCGTCGTATCGCACCCACCAATTTCTAAGTGTCCTTGCCCATTGATTCGGCTTGTGCCGTGTAAATACATTTGAATTCCTCCCTTATTTCCTCTAAAACTCATAACCCCAATCTTCTATTCATTGCAGCACGCTTTTAGATAGACAAAAAACGCGCGGAACAATGTTCACACGCGTTTCTTATTAGGAAAAATATATATTGAAAAAATAAACGAGTTGTTATCTTCTCAAAATAAGAAACCGCATCAACATCTCCAAATAGCTCTCCATAAAATAAATCTTATGACAGTACTACATTTATTCAATGCAGTCCCAATATATGAATAAGATGGTTATTCTTATATTTCGGCAATAGTCCCTTTCAACCTATGATCACAGATTCCATTAAATCTCCCATAGCTTACTCTTTCCTATCGCGGCCTCTACCTTTGAGAGTAGATGAGGTAAGTCTATTTAATTTTCAAACATCTAATTGTTGCTATTAACAATACCAAAGGAACATTTTATTTGTCAAACAATTTTTTAAATTGTTTTTTTACAGTTTAATTTCGTTTCATCCGGTAAGCGCTTTATAGATATTTTTGTAACAGTCCATTCTCCTTCTTCATTGTTAAATGTCATACTTATCTTCTCAAATGGAGGAAGTACTTTACCACCTATTCCTGATTCATATTTCGTTATTTCAATTACTGCTTGAAATAAATATGTACCGCTATAAAGTTTTTTTAAACTAATAATTTTAGGACAATCAAACGGTTTTAATTTTCCATATTGCTTCTCAATCGCTTCATTTATTTTTGGAAATAACACAGAATAAAGAGCATCTTCCATGAGCTGTGCATCATATTGTGCTACTGATACACTCGGTGAAGAAAAAAGCATAAAACTAATGCATACTATTAGATATAATAATTTTCGCATCATAACCTCCGTACCATTGCGATACTTTCTATGTTTAACGAATGATAATAATCATACATAGAAATTCCATTTTATTGTCTCCCACTTCGCTTTTTCTACTCAATTGTTGCAAAAAAAGCCCACAACCCGCTTTTATTTTCGTATAATGATACTCATAGTATAATAATCATAATAATAAAGGACTGTTCGTATATATAAAGTGAAGCGCTATTCAAAGGGACTCACAAGAACTGTCATGCTTTTAAGAGAGGAGTATATTATGCTACAACGTCTGTTTCCAAAATTACGATTTGCACTAGTTGCAGTCGTTTTATTATGGATAAAAACATATATTGTGTACAAGCTAGCATTTGATATTAGAATTGATAACTTCTTTGAAGAATTTATGCTTTTTATTAACCCACTAGCTTCGTTACTTTTATTTTTTGGTTTCGCTTTACTTGCATCTAAGTACCGAAACCGAATTATTATTGTAATTAGTTTTATACTGTCATTTATTTTATTTGGAAATGCAATGTTTTACGGGTTCTATAACGATTTTGTTACTTTCCCTGTTTTATTCCAAACAAATAATATGGCTGACTTAGGAACGAGCATTAAAGAACTATTTACGTATAAAACATTACTTTTATTTGCAGATGCAATTATTTTAATGTTTATTTCACGTAAATTCCCATCATTCTGTGACAAGACGCCGCTTTCTCGCTCTGAGAAGCGAACTTTCTTTAGCGGTGTAACAGCATTATTAGCACTACAAATTGTTGTTTCAGTTATATATAAACCACAAATGTTCTCACGCTCATTTGATCGTCAAACTGTCGTGAAAAATTTAGGGTTATACACATATCATCTATTTGATATTACCCTTCAATCTAAGTCTTCAGCCGAGCGTGTATTTGCAAGTGGAGACGGGTTCTCTGAAATTAAAAACTATACAGACTCAAAAGATAAACAAGTTGATAAAAACTTATTTGGAGCTGCAAAGGGTAAAAATGTAATTTTAATTTCAATGGAATCTACACAAAGTTTTGTTATTAATAAAAAGATAAATGGAAAAGAAATTACTCCATTTTTAAATGAGTTTATTAAAGATAGTTTCTATTTTGATAACTTCTATCATCAAACGGGACAAGGTAAAACTTCTGATGCTGAATTTATCGTTGAAAACTCACTTTATCCGTTAGACCGTGGTTCTGTATTCTTCACTCATGCAACGAATGAATATACAGCTACAGCAGAACAATTAAAGAAATACGGATATTCTTCTGCTGTCTTCCATTCAAACGATAAAACGTTTTGGAATCGTGATGTAATGTACCCTGCACTTGGATATGATCGTTACTTTAATTTAAATGATTACGTAGGCACGGAGCAAATGTCTGTCGGTTGGGGATTAAAAGATAAAGAGTTCTTTGAACAATCTATTCCAAAGCTAAAATCTTTACCACAACCGTTCTATACAAAATTTATTACTTTAACAAACCATTTTCCATTTCTTCTAAATCCAGAAGATCAATATGTTGATGAGTTTAATTCGGAAAGCGGCGTTCTAAATCGCTATTTCCCAACGGTCCGCTACACGGATGAAGCTCTCAAATTATTCATTAACCAATTAAAAGAAGAAGGACTTTACGACAATTCTGTTATTGTCATTTATGGAGATCACTACGGCATTTCCGAAAACCATAATGCATCTATGGCTCAGTTCCTTGGGAAAGACGCTATTACACCGTTTGATTCTATGCAATTACAGCGCGTCCCTCTTATTATTCATGTACCTGGTCAAGAAGGAAAAGTTATTTCTAAAGTATCAGGACAAATTGATATTAAACCGACGCTTCTTCATTTACTTGGTATTAAAACAAATCAATCAGTTGAATTTGGAACTGACTTATTTATAAAAGAAAAAGACCCTCTCATGGTAATGCGCGATGGTAGTTTTGTAACAGAGGATTATGTGTACACAAAAAATATGTGCTACAAAAAAAGCTCCGGTGAAGAGGCAGATGTAGCGCTATGTCAGCCGTATATTGAAAAAGCAAAAACAGATTTAAAACTATCCGACAAACTGATCTATGGAGATTTATTACGATTCGATCCTAATAATCGATATAAAACTGGAACGATGATAACAAAATTTGAATAATGTAAGAAGCAACTTTATGAAAAGTTGCTTCTTTTTTTACTTATACTTCAATCTTGTCCTCTATGAAATCTTTCACAAATTGGGAATTTCTTTCGTATGAGGAAGAAATTTATGGTATGATAAAATAAGTAAACTTTCATACACTAATTAAGAATTTATAACAGAAAGCAAGGGATCAGATTTTGTATAGAGCAGCTATTCCAAACTTATTTACGCTCGGAAATTTATATAGCGGATTCTTGTCAATTGGCTATGCATCTTTAGGATATTATAAATCAGCTGCTATTTTAGTACTTATCGGGATGATGTTAGATAGTCTTGATGGTCGTGTTGCTCGTTTATTACGCGTTGATTCACAAATGGGAAAAGAGCTTGATTCACTCGCAGATGTTGTAACATTTGGCGCAGCACCTGCTGTTTTAATGTATTACACATCTTTTTCCAACTACGGAATCATTGGACTATACATAGCGGGATTATTCCCACTGTTCGGAGCATATCGCTTAGCACGATTTAATGTAACACCATCTTCTACTTCTATGAAATATTTCACTGGAGTTCCGATTACTGCAGCAGGAGGGCTTGTCGCTTTCCTAACATTATTTTCAAATACCATTCCAAAAATCGTTCTTATTACAGTATTTGTAACGTTCGCATTTTTAATGGTGAGCCGAATTCGCATCCCAAGTTTAAAGGATGTACCAATTCCACGATATAGCATCATTATTACACTATTTTTAGTTGGAAGCATTATCACAATGTACCAAACAGGTTTTGGTAATTTTTCTGTTTTCTTATTCATTGCCATTCCACTATATATTTTGTATATGCTATCTCAATTCCTTAGACAAAGACCTTCTAAAAAAGCAAATAAAGAAAAATAAAAAGAAACCTTCCGAAATTGGAAGGTTTCTTTTTATTTTGTAACTAATAATTTTTGATTTACAGGTGTTACAGGTTCTTCATCGTTTAATACAGCTAAAATATTTCTCACTGCCATTTCAGCCATCGCATCACGAGTTTCGAATGTTGCATTTCCTACATGAGGAGCAAGTACTACATTCTTTAATCCTTTTAGCTCTTCTGTAATTTTCGGTTCAAATTCAAATACGTCAAGAGCTGCACCTTCAATTTCATTCGTTTTTAGTGCATGAGCAAGTGCTGATTCATGCATAATTGGTCCACGTGAAGCATTTATAATATATGCTGTTTTCTTCATCATTTTAAACTGTTCTTCATCAATCATATGATGTAATTTCGGATTATAAGCACAGTTAATTGTAATAAAGTCTGCTGTTTGTAATAATTCTTCCAATGTTACATATGTTGCTCCCAGTTCACTTTCCGCTTCAGGCTTACGATTTGGCCCCGTATATAAAATATCCATTCCAAATGCTTTCGCACGCTTTGCAACTGCCTTCCCAATTTCTCCAAGGCCAATAATTCCGATTGTCTTACCGTGTACTTCGCGGCCCAAGAAGAATAACGGTGCCCATCCGTTAAATCCAGTTGTACGACATAACGTATCACCTTCAGGAATTCTACGTGCAGCTGCTAACAGAAGTGCAAATGTTAATTCTGCTGTCGCTTCAGTTGATACTTTCGGTGTATTCGATACTGCAATTCCTTTTTCTCCTGCATAAGTGAAATCAATATTATCGTAACCAGCACCGTAGTTTGCGACAATCTTTAAATGAGGTGCCGCATCAATAACTTCTTTCGTCACCTTTGTAGAAAGTAAGCTTAACAATGCATCTTTATCTTTTACACGCTCTGTTAATTCATCTAAAGAAATTAATTCTTCTTTATCATACATTTCTACATCATGATCCTTTAATAGTTCTAATCCGATTTCTGGAATTTTCCCTGCTACTAATATTTTCGCCACTACTAACACCTCTTCTATGCAAAATAAGATATCTCTTATATTTCATTGTAAGAAATCCACATATAAAAACCAAGGAATTTGATTATAGTTTTGAAAATCGTCATTTTTTCACATAAGAAAAGAGGAGATTCATCTCTCCTCTCTTCTTATGCCTTCTCTTGCGATTCTTTTCCAAGCTTCGCATCAATTGTTCCTTCTGCAACTGTATCGCTAATTTGTTCCTCGATAACTGAGTTAGCTGTATTATTCGTTTCAGAAGTATAAGCTTGATCTATCACTTGATCTGTCGCTTGTACGTTTTGTTTATTTTGTTGTTTCACCATTTTTTACCCTCCTTTTCATTCTTTCTTATTTTGAACAAAAAGGGTGGTTTTCATCAAAAAATCGTGCTTTATTTTGAAATTGTTACTTCTTCTTCAAGTTGTCTCATTACTCTTACTCGTTTCGAAAATGTTGCGATTTGAGTAATACCGTGAGTCCGTAATGTTTGCACATTTTCTTTTACGTATTTCCCTAGATCATTCGGATAATGAGCATCCGAAGAAATCGTAATTGGAACTCCATATTTAGCTAACACTTGTAAATATAGTGGACTTGGACACATTTCACGAACAGGATAGCGATAGTACAATCCTGCATTTACTTCTGTTGCGGTATTCGTTTCTACTAGCGCACGCGCAATTTCCTTATAATAAAAAAGCTGTTCATTCTCATCTAACCGATAATTAAATACTTTTATGTTATCAAGATGAGCTATTATATCAAAGAGCTCAGAACGAACCGCACTTTCAACTGTAGCGAAAAACGTATGATATAAAGTATGTAAATCATGCTTACCAAAATACTCTTTCGCATCTGGATTATCAAATCCCCACCCCTCTATAAAATGGACTGAACCGATTACATAATCAAAGTCTCCTAATGCTAGTAACTCTTTTAGCTCTTGTTCGCCGCCGATAAAATAATCCGCTTCAATTCCAAGTTTGAGCGTTACCCCTCGTTTACTCCATCGCTCTTTTGCCTCTTCAATCGCCTTTGTAAAATCATAAAGAGACGTTACTCTTACTTGGTCTAGCCATTCCTTCTGTAAACGACCGAGTTTTGAATCACTAATATCTACATATTTTTCATAATATCCTTTCGCCTCGTGAAATCGATATAAATGATCGACAATGCCAACTTCCTTTATCCCTTTTCGCAACGCCTCTTCTAAATATAAATCAATCCATTTCGCTGTAAATGGGCCTTCCTTCACACGTTTTTGCAGGCGTTCTTGTGCTTTCATAAGCCATCCTATTGAATGTTTATCTTCTTTAAGCGGTTCATAACATTGTAGTGCATCATTTATTTTAGCAAGCCAACCTATTGAATAAGGACCTTCTTCTAAATGAAGGTGATAGTCCACTTTCATCCATATTCCCTCCTTATAATGTATCTATTTCTTTTCGATCTCCTACTCTCGAAAGCTTTCCATTTCTTTCTTTCACTTCTTGCATGACATCTTCTAACGAAATATTTTTTTCAGCTAATAGAACAAAACAGTGATAGAACACATCAACCATTTCTTTTACTAGTTCTTCTTTATCATTATTTTTAGACGCGATAATTACTTCGGTGCACTCCTCACCAATTTTCTTTAAAATTTTATCTTCACCTTTTGAAAATAAATAATTCGTATATGATTCAGAGAGTGGATTTTTCTTTCGTTCTTCAATTGTTTCAAATAATAACTTAAGGATATCTTCCATATGTACCCCCCTATATAATTTTATAGTGAAAACACGTTTTTTCTCCCGTATGGCAAGCAGGCCCTATTTGCTTTACGACAACAACGATTGAATCTTGATCACAGTCTAAATAAAGTGACTGAACATATTGAACATTACCTGATGTTTCTCCTTTATTCCACAACGATTGTCTCGAGCGGGAATAGAACCATGTTTTTTTCGTTTCTAGCGTTCTTTCATACGCTTCTTCATTCATATAAGCTAGCATTAAAACTTCTTTCGTATCTTCCTCGATAACAACAGCTGGTATCAACCCTTTTGAAAAGTTAGGTTTCATAACCGCACCTCAACGTTTGCTTCTCTTAATTTCCTCTTCACATCCTGTACAGTTGCCTCGCCATAGTGAAAGATTGATGCTGCCAATGCTGCGTCAACAGTTGTCTTTTGAAAGACTTCTATAATGTGATCCGAATGACCACACCCTCCAGATGCAATGACTGGGACGGAAACACTTTTTGAAATTGCTTCTGTTAACCGAAGATCATATCCATTTTTTGTTCCATCTGCATCCATACTCGTTAGTAAAATTTCTCCTGCCCCTAGCTGGGCAACATGCTTCGCCCATTCGATTGCATCCATCCCTGTATCGACTCTTCCGCCGTTCACGTATACATTCCATTTATCTTCCTCTACTTTTCTAGCATCAATTGCTACAACAATACATTGTGAGCCAAAATGTTCTGCACCTTCCTGGATTAACTTCGGACTTCTCACTGCCGCTGAGTTTATTGAAACTTTATCTGCTCCAGCTCTTAGTAAATTGTACATATCTTTCACACTTGAAATCCCTCCTCCAACTGTAAGAGGAATAAATACTTTCGAAGCTGTTTGTTCTACAACATCTATAATCGTTTTTCGCCCTTCATGCGTCGCAGTAATATCTAAAAATACGATTTCATCTGCTCCCGCATCATTATATAAAGCTGCTATTTCAACAGGATCACCGACGTCTTGTAACCCTATAAAATTCACACCCTTTACGACTCGCCCTCCTTTTACATCTAGACATGGAATAATTCGTTTCGCTAACATAGCTTCGTCACCTGTAACACTTCTTCTAAATCAATCGTTTTCTCGTAAAGTGCCTTTCCAATTATGACGCCATATATATTCATGTCATTTAATTTTTTCACATCTTGAATAGATGCTACTCCTCCAGAAGCAATGAGACGAATGCCTACGCTTTTTTGTAATAACTCTAATTGCTCAAAATTTGGCCCTGCCAGCGTCCCGTCTTTCGAAATGTCTGTAAACACAATCGTTTGAACACCTAAATTCTCCATTTGCTTTGCTAAAACAATGTAAGAAATTTCAGACATATCAAGCCAGCCTCTCGTTGCTACAAAACTATTTTTCGCGTCAATTCCAACTATGATTTTCTCTTTGTATAGACGAACTGCTTCTTCTAAAAATGCCTTATCATAAAGAGCAGCTGTTCCTAAAATTACTTTTTTTACACCGACTAACAATAACTTCTCTACTACCGCAAGTGATCGAACTCCTCCTCCAACTTGCACAGGAATACGTACCGCCCTGCATATCCTTTCAATTACGGACAAATTTACTGACTCCCCAGCAATTGCACCATCTAAATCAACAATGTGTAGTATTTTCGCTCCAAACTTTTCAAATATGAGCGCTTGCGCAACCGGGTCTTCATTCATTACTGTTTCCTTACTAAATTCCCCTTGATAAAGTCTAACGCATCGACCTTCTTTTAAATCGATAGCTGGGAAGATTTCCATGCTTCTACCACCCCTTTGAAATTTTTCAACATTTGCATTCCAATGTCACCACTTTTTTCAGGATGAAACTGTGCGCCATATATATTTCCTTTTGCTACAAAACCAGGTACTTGCACTCCATACTCACTTGACCCATACACAATTTCATTTGGACAATCTGCATAATAAGAGTGGACATAGTATACGAAAGAACCGTCCTCTACTCCATTCCAAAGCGATATTTCTCCATCTTTCTTTAATTCATTCCACCCCATATGTGGAATTTTATAAGGAACTTTTAACTTTCTAATGACACCTGGCAATAAATTTAATCCGTTACAGTCTTGTAGCTCCTCACTTTTTTCAAATAAAAGCTGCATTCCTAAGCAAATGCCCAAAAGTGGTTTTCCCGAACTCCCAAATTCTTTTAGCACACATACTAAATCTTTTTCTTCTAAAACGTCCATTGCTTTCGGAAATGCGCCTACTCCCGGTAAAATAACGCCATCACTTCTCAATATTTCTTCTTTATCATCCGTTACGATGTGCTCTGCTCCAATATATTTTAATGCTTGTTCCACACTGCGAATATTCCCCATTCCATAATCTATAATAGCAATCAATTACAACATCCCTTTCGTTGAATTTACACCAGTAATGTTGGCATTTCTTTCGACTGCTTCTCTAAGCGCTCGACCAAACGCTTTAAATAGAGCTTCAATTTTGTGATGTGTATTGCTCCCGTATAAAATGCGAGCATGTAACGTAATATTTGCTGCATGGGCAACTGCTCTAAAAAATTCTTCCGTTAATTCCGTGTCAAAATCTCCTAGTTTCGGATTTGTTAATTCACCTTGAAATACAATATATGAGCGTCCGCTTATATCAATCGCGACAAATCCTAACGATTCATCCATCGGTACATACGCTGAACCGTAGCGGTTAATCCCCTCTTTATTTTGCAACGCTTCTTTCAAGCAATTTCCGAGTACAATTCCAACATCTTCGATTGTATGATGCGCATCAACGAATACATCGCCTTCCGCCTCCACTTGCAAACCGAATCTTCCATGCCTTGCAAATAAAGTTAACATATGATCAAAAAATCCAACTCCCGTTTGCACAGAAACATTCTTGCTTTCATCAAGCTGCAAACTTAATTTTATTTTTGTTTCTGTCGTTTCACGTATTTGACTGGACTCACGCATTATTCTTCCTCCTCAAATCTTATTTGAATTGCTCTCGCATGCGCATGTAACCCTTCTTTATTTGCAAGTTCTACAATATGATGTTGTACATCTCTTAACGCTTCCTCCGTATAAGATAGAAAGCTTGATTTTTTCACGAAATCATCAACTGATAACGGTGAGAAAAACTTTGCCGTTCCACTTGTCGGTAACACATGATTCGGTCCTGCTAAATAATCACCGAGCGGTTCCGGTGCATATGGTCCAAGAAAAATAGATCCTGCATGTTTCACATACGCTAGAGCATTCATCGGCTCTTTTATATGTAACTCTAAATGTTCTGGAGCGATTTCATTCGATAACTTTAGTGCCTCATCTAAAGAAGAAACGATAAAGATGGCTCCATTTCTATTTATCGATTCACGTGCGATTTCACTTCTTGGTAATGTCGCTAGCTGCCTTTCTATCTCTCTTTCTACTTCTTTCGCTAACTCTATACTCGTTGTAATGCAAATTGCTGTTGCTCTCTCGTCATGCTCCGCTTGTGATAATAAATCAGCAGCAATATATTTTGCATTGCCGGTTTCATCAGCAATAACTACAATTTCTGATGGTCCAGCAATCATATCGATATTTACTATTCCGTATACTTCTCGTTTCGCTAGAGCGACGTACAAATTTCCTGGTCCAACTATTTTATCCACTTTCGGAATCGATTCCGTCCCGTATGCTAAAGCAGCAATTGCTTGCGCACCACCTATCGTATAAATTTCATCTACTCCTGCAAGGCTTGCAGCAACTAAAATATGTGGATCAATTCCTCCTTGATTCGGCGGCGTCACCATTACAATTTTTTCCACGCCTGCGATTTTTGCTGGCAATACATTCATTAATACTGACGAAGGATACGAAGCAGTTCCGCCTGGCACATATACCCCTACATTTTCTAAAGGCCGAATGATTTGTCCTCTAATGATGCCCTCACTCGTGCAATCGAACATCGATTGTCTTTTTTGCTTTTCATGATACGAAATAATATTTTTCTTTGCCTCTTTTAACGCATCTAAAAATGAATTCTCTACAAACCTACTCGCTTGTTTTATTTCTTCCTCACTTACACGAAACTCTTTAACCTCCACACCATCGAACTTTTTTGTATAGAAAGATACAGCCTCATCTTTACTCTCCCTTACATTTTGAACGATTTCGTTTACACTTCTTTGAACAGTTCCTTCTATTATATTAGCGTTTTCTCGTAGCAACTTTATTTTCGATAACGCAACTTGGAAATCCTCACAAACTATCTCCATTACAAGCCCCCCTATTTTCCTGACAAAATTTCTTGCTCCATCATATTTATAACACTGAATATTTCGTCTTTTTTAGTTTTTAATGCAGCCTTATTTACAATCATTCGAGCAGATATAGAACACATTTCCTCAAATACAATGAGTCCATTTTCTTGTAATGTTTTTCCTGTTTCAACAATATCAACAATCGCATCTGCCAATCCAAGAATAGGAGCGATTTCTACAGAACCTTCTATTTTTATAATCTCTACATCCTCCCCTTTATCATGAAAATAGTTAGAAGTAATATGTGGATATTTCGTAGCAATGCGTTTCTTCCGGTAACTCTTCGGATTATAAGTAGGAATAGAAGCAACACAAAACTTACACACGCCTACTCCTAAATCCAACATTTCATAAACATCTTTCTCGTTTTCCATTAAAATATCTTTTCCAACGACCCCAATATCAGCTACTCCATGTTCTACATAAGTAGCAACATCTACTGCTTTCACTAAAATAAATGAGATATCTGTATTTCTACTTTGAAAGACAAGCTTTCGTCCTTTATTTTTGAGCTCCGAACAATCAATTCCAATCTGCTCAAACAATGGAATCACATGCTTCTCTAATCTTCCTTTTGTTAACGCAATTTGAATGTTACGCATGAAGTTTCTCCTTCTTTCTGGAATACCCATTTCTCTTTCCATACATATTCCACTAATGATTCGTTCTTTGCCTCTACGACCGTTACTATTTTATTTTTTCTGGCAAATTGAAAGGTGTCGTTTAAATTAGGGAATAAAGATAGCTCTACTTTTTTCCCGTCCTTTTGAAGTAAATTTCGTAATCTTTCCGCTTCTGCTAATCTATTTAACTCATAATGAATCATAATATCTATTTTCTTTCGTTCATATGGTTCTTGCTGCTCTTGCAGCGCCTTCACAATTTGATTGACTTGCACCGCGAGTCCAACAGCCGGTAGCATCTCTCCAAAATTCCCAATTAACTCATCATATCTTCCTCCACTAACAATCTCTTCTCCAATTTCATATATATACCCTTTGAAAATAACACCTGTATAATAATCCAAATGTTGAATCATACCTAAATCAATTGAGATGTAAGATCCATAGCCTAGTTTTTCAATCGCTTCATATATTTCTTTCACTCTGGCAATCGCCATTTTCATTTCATTACTTGAGGCGAGTTTTTCTGCTTCCTCAATAACTTCTAAATTTCCAAATAGCCTTGGCAATTTCTCAAGTAATCTGACTGTTTCATCACATCGATCTAATTTTTTTTCTCTAATAAAATTTGATAGAGCAGCATAATTTTTACTTTCAATATATGTTCTAAGCACACTCTCTTCTTCATCACGAATGGAGAGTTTTTTTACAATACATTTATATAACTGTACTTGCCCAATCTCAATTGTAAAAGATTGCACCTTTAACTTTTGAAGTGCCTGAATAACACTTATTACGCATTCAATTTCAGCTCTTACATTATCAATCCCGATAATTTCAATACCACCTTGTACGATTTCATTATATTTTCCAGAATGGGACTCATTCGCCCGAAATACATTCCCGCTATACGTCAGTTTAAGCGGAGTATCCCAGCTCTGCGTTCCCATCACTCTCGCTAAAGGAATTGTCATATCTGGGCGTAACACGATAATCCGTCCCTTTTCATCAAAAAATTTATACATCTTTTCCTCATCTATCGGCCTGCTTCGAAATGCAAAAACATCATAAAATTCTATTGTCGGTGTCCTTATTTCTTCATAACCTCGCTCTAAAAAAGTACGCCTTAATTTTTGTTCTACTTCTTCAATTAACGTACATTCTTCGAATAAATAGTCTCTCGTTCCACTTGGGTTTGCACGTTTCCATTTTGTCATCTAAATTCTCACACCTTTCCCTTTCTAATGTATGCCTATTTCATTCACCTAAACCGAAAATAAAAAGAGCCTTGTAGACAAAATACCTACAAGGCTCTTTAGTAGAGTGTAGGTACAACGGGAATAACCCTTGTACCTACACGTTTTCACGCTAGGTTCAAGGGTTTTATGTATGATGATGTAGTTGTGTAAGCATTTTAATAGATTGTACGATATTCATAATACTTACTCCCTTTCTCCTCTGATTTTTACATAGTATATAACACTTAATTCTGAATGTAAATACATTTTAAAAATTCTGTTATTTCTTAATATAAAGCTATTTCCCTTTCATACTCTCCAATTTCTTGTTCATATTGTATCGTAATACTAATTTCGTCTAGACCATTTAATAATTTCTCTTTCCACATTTTCTCGATTGTAAAATGAAACCTGTGCGTACTCGTTGTAATTACTTCATTCTCTAAATCTACTTCAATTTGTTCTCTCGCATCAGTTTTGGCAAGTTGTTCTCGCATTACTTTATCCATTACAATTGGTAACATACCATTTTTCATACAATTCATATAAAAAATATCTGCAAACCCTCCGGCGATAATAACGCGGAAACCATAATCAGCAAGCGCCCACGGAGCATGTTCTCTTGAAGAACCGCACCCAAAATTATCACCTGTAATTAATATACTTGCCCCTTTTCTTTCTGGAGCATTAAGAGGGAAATTAGGATTTTCATGACGCTCATTATCGTAGCGCCACTCATCAAATAAATACTGTCCAAATCCCGTCCTTTCAATTCTCTTTAAATATTGCTTCGGAATAATTTGATCTGTATCAATGTTGTCATTCATAAGTACTGCGGCAGTACCTTTATGAATACGAAATGGCTCCATCGTAACTCTCCTTTCTAATATCAACAAAATGACCATATAACGCAGCTGCTGCTGCCATTGCTGGGCTAACTAAATGCGTTCGTGCTCCTTTTCCTTGTCTTCCTTCAAAGTTACGATTTGAAGTAGATGCACAATGTTCTCCTTCCGGCACTTGATCCGGATTCATTCCAAGACACATTGAACATCCAGGCTCTCTCCATTCAAACCCCGCTTCTTCAAATATGCGATGTAATCCTTTTTGCATTGCTGCTTCTCTTACCTTTTTAGACCCAGGAACAACGAGGGCTCGCACACCGTCTTTTACCTTTTTCCCCTTTACAACAGATGCGGCAATTTCTAAATCAGATAGCCTGGAATTTGTACAAGATCCTATGAAAACATGCTGAACTGGAATTTCAAAAGTGCTTTGTCCAGGACTCAATCCCATATACGAAAATGCTCTTTCATCATTTTCATCACGCTTTTCTGGTAATTTTTCATCAATGCGAACACCCATACTAGGATTTGTTCCCCAAGTAACATACGGTGCTAAATCCGTAACGTCTATCGAAATATGCAAATCATAAATTGCATCTGAATCTGTATAAAGCTCCGACCATTTTTCCGTAAAAGTTCCATAGTCTTTCGGTGCATATTTACGCCCTTTTACATAAGAAAATGTTTTTTCATCTGGTGCAATGATACCAGCTTTCGCTCCTCCTTCAATTGCCATATTGCAAAGTGTCATTCTCTCTTCCATTTCCATAGCATGAATCGTCTCACCGTAAAATTCCATTACATATCCGGTTCCAACTGCTACGCCGTACTTTGAAAGGAGATGTAAAATAATATCTTTTGCATAAACACCTTTCTGTAACTTTCCTTTTAATTCAATACCCATCGCTTTCGGTTTTCGTTGCCACAGCGTTTGCGTTGCTAATACATGCTCTACTTCACTCGTACCAATGCCAAATGCTAACGCTCCGAAAGCACCGTGGGTTGCTGTATGACTATCACCGCAAACAATCGTTTTCCCTGGCTGCGTGAGTCCAAGTTCTGGTCCTATAACATGGACAATCCCTTGCTCTTCATCACCAATATCAGCTAATGACACTTGAAATTGTTTGCAGTTCTCACGAAGTGTATCCAATTGCTGCTTCGCAATACGATCGGTAATATTCCAAACATCTTTCGTTGGAATATTATGATCCATCGTTGCAAATGTTAATTCTGGTCTCCGAACAGTTCTATTTGTAAGCCGCAAGCCTTCAAAGGCTTGCGGTGACGTTACTTCATGAACGAGATGAAGATCGATATATAATAAATCCAATCCATTTTCGTTTGTCGCAACTACATGTCTCTCCCAAAGCTTATCTAGTAATCTTTTCCCCATTATCTTCCTCTCCCTACTAGCGCTTGCTCTTCCATCTCTTGAATAACTGCCTTCGTAAATGAAGTTGTCGTCTCATCTCCCCCAATGTCTGCTGTATATTTTCCCGATTGAAGAACTGCAGATATTGCGGATTCAATTGCAGACCCTTCTCTCATTAATCCAAATGATTGTCCAAGCATCATTGCAACAGAACGCATCATCGCAATTGGGTTCGCCTTATTTCTCCCCGCAATATCCGGTGCTGATCCGTGAATAGGCTCGTATAACGAAGGACCATTTTCAGCGTGGCTTGCTGATGGAAGCATTCCTAACGATCCCGCTAATACAGAAGCCTCGTCACTTAAAATATCACCAAATAAATTTTCTGTTACGATAACGTCAAATCGACCTGGATTACGAATTAATTCCATAGCAGCTGCATCGACTAGAATATGCTCTAATTCAACATTTGGATAGCGAAGAGCTACTTCTTCCGTAACAGTTCGCCATAATTTACTAGACTCTAAAACATTCGCCTTATCAATAGACGTAACTTTTTTCTTCCGTTTGCTCGCTAATTGAAAAGCATACGAGACGATACGTTCAATTTCATGACGATGATAAGTAAGAGTATCTGTTGCCACTTCTTCTGTTCGTTCTTTCGGATAAGAAAAATAAATGCCACCTGTTAATTCACGAACAACAACGAAATCAATTTCATCAGCGTTTTTTAATGGCGATAAATGTGCAGTTGCGCTTTCTACCGTTACAGGTCGAACATTCGCAAATACACCAAGTCCTTTCCTTAAAGCTAATAATCCTTTCTCTGGCCTTTCTTTCGCATCATCCCACCGTGGGCCACCAACCGCTCCAAGTAAAACCGCATCACTTGCTAAACAAGCGGCAAGTGTTCGCTGCGGTAATGGTTGCCCAGTTACGTCGATAGCACTCCCACCAAAGTACTCATCTTGTAAATGAAAATGATGTCCATATAGCCTCTCTACCATATGCAATACTTCCTTCGCACTTTCCATAATTTCCGGACCAACACCATCACCAGCTAAACAAACAATACGTTTTTCCAACTTAAGCACCCCTTTAACTGAATTTTCAGAACTTTAATTAGATAAGTGAGGAGAACTTTCCTCACTTATCTAACATTTACTTTACAAGCGCTATAAAAGATTTCAATTTCCCTGCCGCGTGGACATAAGCTCTCGCCGAAGCTTCCAATACGTCTTGTGCAACACCAAAACCTGATACTTGATGCATTCCTTCTTTTAATTCAACATGAACATGGGCAAGTGCGTCTTGACCTTGCGTAATAGATTGTATGCGATAATCTGCCAATTCACATTCTAATCCTAAAATTCTTTGGATTGCATTGTAAATTGCTTCAATACTACCAGAACCAGTCGCTGCATCTTCGTATACGTTTCCTTCCTCATCCTTCAGCACAACTGTCGCACATTGTGTACTATTTGATACGAAGTGCACTTGTAATTGCGTAATGTTATATTGCTGCGCCGCAAATGCTGCTTCACCAAGCATAAGCGCTCGTAAATCTTCTTCAGTAATTTCCTTCTTACGATCAGCTAATTTTTTAAAAGCTTCAAATACCGCATCACGTTCTTCCTTTGTAAATTCATAGCCTAGTTCTTTCATTTTTTCCGTAAATGCGTGACGACCAGAATGTTTTCCAAGTACAAATAGATTTTGAGATTCACCTATAAGGGTCGGTTCAATAATTTCATATGTCGTCACTTCTTTTAAAACACCATCTTGATGAATACCTGATTCATGAGCAAATGCATTCGCTCCAACAATCGCTTTATTTTTTGGTACAACCATACCTGTTAAACGACTTACTAATGTACTTGTCGCTTTAATTTCTTTTAACGTCATAGAAGACTCTGCTTCATAGAAATCTTTTCTGATATGAAGAGCAACTGCGACCTCTTCTAGAGCTGCATTCCCCGCTCTTTCTCCAATTCCATTAATCGTTCCTTCTACTTGCAATGCTCCGCCTTCAACCGCAGCTAACGAATTCGCTACTGCCATCCCAAGATCATCGTGACAGTGACAAGAGAAAATTGCTTTTTCATACGAAGGAACAGATTCTTGTAAGTATTTAAAAAGAGAATAATATTCTTCTGGATTCGTATATCCAACTGTATCAGGAATATTGATTACATTCGCTCCTGCACGAATCGCTACTTCTACTGCTTCAGCTAAAAATACTCTCGATGTTCTTGTTGCATCTTCTGCTGAAAATTGCACTGTCGGAAATAACGATTTTCCGAGCGTAACCGAGCGATGAATGCTATCTAATACATCTTCTTTTGACATACAAAGCTTATATTTCATATGAATGTCACTTGTAGCTAAAAATACGTGTAAACGAGGAGAGACAGCACCTTTCACCGCTTCATAGGCTCTTCGAATATCACTTTCTTTCGCTCTAGCTAAACTCATAACCGTAGCATTTTGAATGGTATTTGCGATACGTTTTACCGATTGAAAATCACCTTCAGAAGCTGCTGCGAATCCCGCTTCCATTACATTAATACCAAGTCTTTCTAGTTGCCTTGCAATCTGCAATTTCTCTTGTTCATTTAAATTAACTCCTGGTGATTGTTCGCCATCACGAAGCGTCGTATCCATGAACAAAATCTGCTTCATATTATTTAATCCCTACCTTTACTCGTGGCTGTACGAAAGGCATCATTTCGCGTAATTTACGTCCAACTACTTCGATTTCATGTTCATTTTCTTTCTCATTTGTCGCCTGGAAATTTGGTCTTCCTGCTTTATGCTCTGCAATCCAACCTCTTGCAAATGTACCATCTTGAATTTCTGCTAACACTTCTCCCATCGCTTTCTTCGTATCTTCAGTAACAACGCGTGGTCCTGATACGAAGTCGCCCCACTGCGCTGTATCTGAAACTGAATATCTCATATTTTCAAGTCCACCTTCGTACATAAGATCAACAATGAGTTTCAATTCATGTAAACATTCAAAATATGCAAGTTCAGGTTGATATCCTGCATCAACTAACGTTTCAAATCCAGCTTTTACTAGCGCAGTTACTCCGCCACAAAGCACAGCTTGCTCTCCAAATAAATCTGTTTCTGTTTCTTCCTTAAACGTCGTTTCTAATACACCAGCTCTCGTCGCTCCAATTCCATCAGCATAAGAAAGTGCTTTTTCAGTCGCAACTCCTGTTGCA
The DNA here is from genome assembly GCF_016483685.1 of Bacillus cereus group sp. N8. Classification (NCBI taxonomy): domain Bacteria; kingdom Bacillati; phylum Bacillota; class Bacilli; order Caryophanales; family Bacillaceae; genus Bacillus; species Bacillus cereus group sp. N8. The sequence continues at coordinate 418,990 of NZ_JAEHBK010000002.1, forward strand.
TCTTGATATACTGCAAACAATGCAGGAACAGCTCCGCCCTCAGCAAACGTACGGCGTACTAGATGCCCCGGGCCTTTCGGCGCTACTAGAAATACATCTACATTTGCTGGCGGTTTTACTTGATCAAAGTGAACATTAAAGCCATGTGCGAACACAAGAGAATTCCCACCTTGTAAGTTTGGTGCAATTTCAGCTCCATATACTTCTGGCTGCAATTCATCAGGTAGTAGAATCATTACTACATCCGCCTGTTTTGCTGCTTCCGCTACTGTATATACAGAAAAGCCATCTTCTTTCGCCTTATCCCATGACTTTCCTTTTCTCAGTCCAACTACTACATCAAATCCGTTATCACGCAAGTTTTGCGCATGCGCATGACCTTGCGATCCATATCCGATAATTGCTACTTTCTTTTCCTTTAATACATTTACCGTTACATCTTTCTCATAATAAACTTTTGCCATTTTCATTTCCCCCTATATTTAAATAATTATTGAATTAACATCACTTGTTTATCTTGTTTTTTCATACTACGCGTAAATGCTGTTACACCTGTTCTAGCAATTTCTTTCAAACCGTATGGACGAAGCAATTCAATTAACGCTTCTACTTTCTCCTGGGTACCTGTTACTTGCACCACTATGGAATCCTTTCCAACATCTATTACAGCGGCTCGGAACGGTTCAATTAAACTATATAATTCTGCTCTTGTTACACTTGAAGTTGCCACTTTAATAAGTGCGAGTTCTCTAGCAATCATTGCCTCTTCTGTAATATCAGAGACTTTTAGGACATCGATTTGCTTATGCAGTTGTTTAATTAACTGTTCAACTTGCTGTTCACTTTCAACATGTACAACAATCGTCATCCTTGAAATATCCGACGATTCCGTATGCCCTACTGAAATACTTTCAATATTAAAATGTCTACGTGTCATAACGCCTGTAATTCGATTTAACACACCGCTTTGATTTCGAACTGTCGCTGTAACAATTCTCTTCACCTTTTCTCCACTCCCTCCATTTGGTGAACCCCTTTTCCTGGGGCAACCATCGGCATAACCTTTTCAGATTGAAGTACGCGGCAATCAATTAATACTGGTTCTTGTAATTCAATCGCATGCTTTAATTGCTTCTTTGCAAGAAGTGGATCATCAATACGGACGCCTTTTATGCCGTATGCATTCGCAAGGGCAACAAAATCTGGTTGACACGAAAGTATGGAGTGCGAATATCGTTTATTATAAAACTCATCTTGCCATTGTCTTACCATTCCTAAAGCTTCATTATTTAAAATAAACACTTTAACTGGTAAAGAATGCTCTTTTAATACACTTAGTTCTTGCAGGGTCATTTGAAATCCCGCATCACCGACAATGGCAATAACTAATTCCTCTGGCTTTGCAATTTGTGCACCAATTGCTGCTGGAAATCCAAATCCCATTGTTCCTAAGCCTCCAGAAGTTACCCATTTATCTGGATTTTTCAGCGGATAATATTGTGCTGCCCACATTTGATGTTGCCCAACGTCTGTTGTTACAATGGCTTTTCCCTTCGTAATTTCATATAGCATATCAATCGCGTATTGAGGTTTAATACTTTCAGAATTTCGTTTATAAGTTAATGGATATTTTTCTTTTCTACTCTTTAATAAAGAGAGCCATTCATGATGATTTTCTTTACTTCCTTCTGTTTGAAGTAATACTTCTAACGCCCGCTTCGCACTCGCAACAATTGGAATTTCAGTCGGCACATTTTTTCCGATTTCCGCTGGATCAATATCTATATGTGCGACAAGCGCTTCTTTAGCAAAATATGCTAAATTCCCAGTAAGACGATCGTCAAATCTTGCTCCTATATTTATAAGTAGATTACATTCATATAACGCCATATTAGCCGTGTAAGAACCGTGCATTCCTCCCATCCCAAGAAATAATTTATCATCAGGCGGAAAACCACCAAGACCAAGTAATGTATGCACAACAGGAATTTGATATTTACGAGCAAAGCTTGTTAATTCTTTCGATGCCTTTGCATGTAATACACCTGCTCCAGCTAAAATTAACGGCTTTTTTGAAGTCGCAATCGCTTGTAATAATTTGTTTATTTGTAGTAGATTCGGTTCGTAATTAGGCTGGTATCCTGGTAAATCCATTTGTACATCACTACATCGCTCACCTTTCTCTACTACCATATCTTTCGGAAGGTCAATTACAACTGGGCCCGGTCTTCCTGTTCTAGCTATATGAAATGCTTCTTTAATAATTCGAGGTAAATCCGATGCTTTTCGTACTTGATAATTATGTTTCGTCACCGGCATCGTAAGCCCCATAATATCAGCTTCTTGGAAAGCATCACTCCCGATTAACGTTGTTGCTACTTGCCCTGTAAATACAACAAGCGGTAATGAATCAATCATCGCGTCAGCTAGACCAGTAATAACATTTGTAGCACCAGGCCCGCTTGTTGCAATTACAACTCCTGGATTCCCTGTAATTCTTGCATATCCTTCAGCGGCATGAATTGCACCTTGTTCATGCCGCGTTAAAATATGCGGAATCTCACAATCATAAAGCGCATCATATAGAGGTAAAACAGCACCACCTGGATAACCGAAAATCACTTCTACTCTTTCCTTTTCTAGCGCTTCTAACAATAGCTGTGCACCAGTTGCCAGTTTCTCTTCTGTTTTTGAAGACATTTTTCTTATAAGCCCCCTTTTTATACCCTTTATAAAATAAAAAAATCCTACGTCCACACTCCAGCTATGTGCTGAAGGGACGAAAGATTTCGCGGTACCACCCTTCTTTGCAAGAATACTCTTGCCTCAGTGACTCGGGATGAGTCTAGCTAATAACGGAGCTACCGTCTAAGCCTAGACAAATGCTTCAGCTTAGCACTCAAGGGCGATGTTCGTCGACGTGAACCATCGGTTTTCAGCAACCACCGACTCTCTGTGAGGCTTCACAATCAACTACTCCTCCCTATCAACGTTTTATCATGTCATAAAGAGTTATTATCCAACTTTATTTTCTTCGTAAATTTTCTCACCATCTTCTACAACTAATTTACGAAATTCTTCTAATAGACGATTTGTATGTGGACCTGTTTTTCCTAAACCAATCGTTCTACCATCTACTGTCGTAACAGCAATGACTTCAGCAGCTGTTCCTGTTAAAAACACTTCATCAGCTACATATACATCGTGCCTTGTGAATAATTCTTCTCTTACGTCATACCCAAGCTTTTCGCCGATTTCTAAAATTGCGTTTCGTGTAATACCTTCTAACGCCCCAGCAGAACTTGGCGGTGTAATTAATTTATTTCCTTTTACAATAAATACGTTATCTCCAGAGCCTTCAGCTACATACCCTTGATCATTTAACATAAGTGCTTCTTGTACTCCAGCTAATTTCGCTTCGATGCGAACTAAAATATTATTTAAGTAATTTAAAGATTTTACTTGAGGCGACAAAACATCTGGGCGATTACGACGCGTTGCAACTGTTATAATTGGAATCCCTTTTTCATAATATTCTTGTGGGAATAAAGATAGTTGTTCTGCAATTACTACTACATTTGGTTTCGTACAAGAATCGGGATCTAATCCAAGATTCCCTGGTCCTCTTGACACAACTAGGCGGATATATCCATTAGATAGTTTGTTATGTCGAATCGTTTCAACAACGATCTTCGTTGCTTCTTCTAACGTATATGGAATTTCTAACATGATGGATTTCGCTGATTCATATAACCGGACAAGATGCTCTCTCAAACGGAAAACATTACCGCTATACACCCTAATCCCTTCGAACACTCCATCGCCATATAAATAGCCATGATCATATACTGAAACTTTTGCTTCGTCTTTTGGAACAAATTCTCCATTTAAGAAAATCCATTGCTCGTTCACTGGAAAGCGCCCCCTATGTTCTATGAGTTTTTTATTGTTTCCTAGTTTACTCTCCTTTCTAAATAAATCAAGTGAATTTTTAGAAAATTTTTAATTTTTAATCGTACGTACATCTTTGATTATATTGATTTAACAGCATTGTTAACGTTTACAAAAAGTCAAAAAAATTTTTTCGCCAATTTCCACTAAAAAAAATATTTGTTTAAAAGAAGGATTTTTGTCAATTGATACGAATCTATTGTATTCAATAAACGGACGTCCGTTTTTATAAATTCGGGAATATACAACGACTTTTGCTGAAAAAGGGGGAAAATAATAAAAATAACGCTGTCTAAAAATAACATTCATATTTTTCATTTCGTAATCATAATCCTATTTTTAAAAAACAATTTGTCAAAATGAAGGAGGAAATCAATATGGCGTGTGTACAAATTAAAGGAACGAGACAAGAGGTAGTAGAAATGCTTCAACTATTTGATCTAATGGATACGAAAGGTTTTTGTAAATTCGATAATTATGTAGAGGTAGAACCAAATAATAAAGAACATAATAATTTTATTGCTTCAATCGGCATTCATTCAAATACTTCTTCCGCCCAAGATACTTTAAACGATCAGTTCGTAAGTCAAATGCTTACTGGTGTATATAACGACTAAATAAATATTCTCTTCCTACCATCTTTTCATAAATATATGCTATGGATTTGAGCATACTAGCAACTAGATGGTAGGAGGTGAAAATTATGGCTAGAATTGGTGTTGAGAACTCTTTAACTGATGTTCAACAAGCTCTTCAGCAACAAGGGCATGAAGTTATTTCACTTAACTCTGAAAATGATGTACAAGGTTGTGATTGTTGTGTTGTAACTGGGCAAGATTCTAATATAATGGGCATTGCAGATACATCGATAAAAGGATCTGTAATTACAGCACATGGTTTAACAACAGATGAAATTTGTCAGCAAGTTGAAAGTCGCATTTAAATTTTTACAAATCACAATACACAAAAGAAAGAGGGCTCCTTTTCAAAAGGAGCCCTCTTTTTTATATTCACCTAACGGGAAAGTAACATATACTGGATGAAAGCCCTACCTCTCTCTCATCATTACGGTTCCACTGACCGCTCCTTGATTCACTAGTATACATATAAAGCTTACATATACAATTTATAGGGTTTGTTCACAAAAGTTGTTGGTAAGACTACCCGATCTTTCGCAAACTTTTCGTATTATATTCATAAGATTTATTTACTTTACACTAGCTTTAACCGAGACACGAATTAAAATTATAACACCAATACAATAACTTGTCAACATTTTTTACAAATTAAAAACAGACATTAACGGTTTGTCTGTTTTAGAATGGAGCTTTTTCTTTTATTACATATACAACAAAACCGCTTACTAACATAAATAAGCCAACTACTAAGTTTTTGATATTAATCATAAATTCCTCTCCCTTATTCCACACATCATATATATTTACAGCTCAATTATTCCGATCATCCTAAAGCGCACTTTTTCTAATATATCATAATTCCTAAAAAATGCAAGTTCACTTGTGGCGACCATTTACAAATTTATCTACAGTGCTTGGTACAGTATTTAGAGCTTTTTCAATTAAATGTGTACTACTATTGAGATGCAATACTTGCACACCGTTAGAACCAACTACTAAAAAAGCAACTGGACTAATAGAAACCCCAGCCCCGCTTCCGCCTCCGAATGGATGATTTTGCTTGTTCTCTTTATGCTGCCCTTGTCCGCCATTATGTTTTTCAGAAATAAACTCCCCTTTAAAGTCACTTCCACCAGCTCCAAAACCGAAAGCCACTTGAGACACTGTTAATACTACATTTCCGTCAGCTGTTGAAACTGGACTTCCAACAATCGTATTTACATCTACCATCTCTTTTAAATTTGTCATTGCTGTTTTCATTAAATTTTCAATTGGATGTTCCATTATGTATTGCACCCTTTCCTCATTATTCTTTTTTATACTTTCCAAAATAGAGGAAGTCATACTTAGTTTTCCTATTTTAAAAAAACATTTTCACTTTCCAATTGGATATTACTCCCTGTACAGGCTCGGATAAAAACAGTAAAGAGAAACATACTATTATTGAACCTTGTTATGAAAGGAGTCCTTACTTTGACTGAGAAATTTGATGAATATAAAAAAAGAGATCGAATAGATAGTGATTATAGTGACTATAAAGAAGAATACGCAGCTGAAGTTGCACCACAACGTATTGATTATGATGATAAAGATAATGATGATGTAAGATCATCTGCAGCTGGATCGACTGCTGGTTTTATTGCTCTTGCTTTAGCAATATTATCGCTATTTACATTCCCAACACTGTTTGGTCTTGTGTCTGTTTTACTCGGTATTTACGCATATAATCGTGGGGCTACTGTAACTGGCGGTATCGCTGCCATTGTAGGCGGTATCGCTGCACTCATTGCGATTTTATTCCGAGTGGCGCTTATTGGGTTATTGTTCTCTCTTTTTTAAAATGAAAAAGGTATCTCGCTTTATGCGGGATACCTTATCCTGTAAATACATCTTCTGATGGATATTTAATTTTTTGTTTCGCTGGTCGTGCCAAAGAGAAAACAAGTGTTAACGGTCCGATTAATCCACAAAACATAACAAACATAATAATACATTTTCCAAACGCCGATAGCTTCGCAGTAATCCCCATTGTTAACCCTACTGTGCCAAACGCTGAAATTGTCTCAAATAATAACTGAATAAAACTGAAGTCTTCTGTAAGCATTAATACAAATACCGCTGTAAAAATAAGTATTTGACTAGCAACGACAATTGCTAACGCTCTCGTTACTGTCGACATTTTAATCGTACGATGAAATAAAACAAAATCCTCTTTCTTTCTAAAGAAAGAAAGAACTGATGTAATTAAAATAACGAATGTCGTTAACTTAATTCCACCACCTGTCGATACACTTCCTGCACCAATAAACATTAATATCATCGTAAATAATATCGACGACTCTTCCATGCCGCCATAATCTATCGTGTTAAAACCGGCTGTACGAGGTGTAATTCCTTGGAAGAACGAAGCCCATAACTTTTCATTTAAAGATAGTTGTCCCAAAGTCTTCACATTATTATATTCCAATACAAAAATCACAATCATCGCAATAATGTTAAGTGCTATCGTTCCAACAATCATAATCTTGGAGTGAAGTGATAATTTTCGGAAACTGCGACTATACCATATATCAATTAATACCGTAAACCCTAGCCCTCCTATTACAATTAAAGAACAAATCCCAATATTAACAATAGGATCTCCTACGTATCTTGTTAAATTATCTGGCCAAAGCGCAAAACCGGCATTATTATATGACGCAATAACGTGAAAAATACTATAATATAAACCTTTTCCAAATCCAAACTCTGGAATAAAGCGAATCGATAAAAAGATAACTCCAATTAGCTCAATACAAATAGAAAAAATAAAAACTCGTTTCACTAATTTCACAAGACCACCAATATTTGTTTGATTAAATGCTTCTCCAATTAATAATCGGTGACGTAAACCAATTTTTTTACCTAATACCCAAACAATTAAAATGGCTATCGTCATAAGACCGAGACCACCTATTTGAATTAAAAACATAATAACAATTTCACCAAACATCGTAAATGTACTTGCAGTATCTACAACGCCTAAACCCGTTACAGTCGCTGCCGACGTAGCTGTGAAGAAAGCATCTATCCAACTAATATGTGCTTTCGTTGCAAACGGTAACTTTAATAACAATCCTCCGACCACAATTAAACAAAAAAAGCCTAATGCTAAAATTTGTGGTGGATTTAATCGTATAATGCGATTATACAACCCTTGTTTTTTTGCTACTTCCATATCACTAACTCCCTTTATCAAGTGAAGCTTTTATCCCCTCATACACAAAGACCCTTTAAGAGCCTACAAGTAGCGGGATAACCCTTATATTCTCATAATATAGTTGAGCATAATCCTTTTTTTCATAGATTTCAACTTTTATTTATATTCAGACTCCTATTATTTTACAAAAGAATATTCTCTATTATATCTCCACTTATACTATAACTCTTACACCAACAACTATTTTACCCCTTTTTCAAATTCCCATATCTTTCACGCCAAGTTCACACGAGGGTCACATCTACCTTTTATAGTATACGTATCGGAGCTGTTCCTCCCTAATTTATAAGACATTCCCCAGTGTCTAGAAGCAGCTTCCATCCCTAATTAAATTGACATAAATTGTCCCCTTCCTTGACCATCCTATATGTGATGGTCTTATTTTTTTACTCTCTCTTTCTTCTTACTTAAAACTCCCTCCCTCTTTCACTCCATGTTCACATCTAGGTCACATCTACCTTTTATAGTATATGTATCGAAGTTGTTCCTCCCTAATTT